>CAKPTK010000055.1 GCA_934190685.1 uncultured Prevotella sp. | reverse complement strand
GCTCAGTTGGTAGAGCAAAGGACTGAAAATCCTTGTGTCCCCGGTTCGATTCCTGGTGGTACCACACAAAAGGCTGCTTCTCTCCATAGTGGGGTAGTTCCTTTTTTCTATATACTCATAAGAATCAACGTTTACATCAATTAGAAAATGAAAAAAACATACCTCTTGATGGCATGGTTTTTACTGTGCATCCCCACAGGGATGCAAGCTCAGAATGATGATTCTGATGTCATATTGCGTCCCAGAGCGGATGAATATCCTGCCGAAGAACAAACACAGAAACAGGTTGAACCGACTTCGCTTCAAGTATCACAGTTCCACAGACTGTCGTTTCAAGGCATTTCCATGGCCTATGGAGTTGAGCCTTTCCGCCGGCAACTTCAGAAAAGAGGACATAAGACAAAGATTGATCCCTTTGATAGCCGATACAGTTATATGGGAATGGTCGGTGGTCAAAAAGATTTCAAGGTGTTTGTCAATTATGATGAGGATACAAAAGAGATTAAGAACATAAACGCCCTAAATATTTATCCCAATTTCACGGAAGCATCGAAGGCTTGTGAGACCATCATGGCGAACCTTGACAAGGCCTATCCCCATGCGGTGACCGACATTTCGCATTCGCAAACAGAGCAGGGGTTTGTGCTTCATCAGTATGCTAAGAAGGTACTTTCTGCTGATGGAAAATACACCTTAGGCTCGGTCTATCTTATTTTGAATCATTTTGAAAACGCTGTCGAAATCATCTATATTGATGCCTATACAGCCCATCATAGAGACAATGTTCCTTATGGACTGCTGGATATTAGCAAACTGGTGGCGCCCTATTATGACCGTTGCTTTATGTTTGTTGATGACAATACCTTGGACTTTGAGTTGTTTAAGGGTGAGAAGCATGGACGTCTACGGGCAACGGGTAGTGATAGAGAAGAAATTCTCAATTGCGTGTTCCGCGATAGAGACACAAAGAAAGCCGTGGCGCGTTTGCAGAACTATCTCATAGGACTTCCGGTTTTCCGAGACGATTATATGATTAATACTTCCTATAGTTTTGATCATCCGGAAAACTATCCTGGCGGACAGAATTTGGCCCAGCAACGGCAGCGTCGGGAGGAGATGGCGAAAAACTACAGTTTCTCCGACTTGATTATGGAAAAGATATTTTCCAAGGAGGAACTTGATTATTTCAAGACTTATGGCTCCTATCAGCTCTTACGCAAAAGCCTTCCTGCCATTTTTGGCGCTGTGGGCGGTAATGGCTCTACAGGATGGGACGGTTTCAACGATGCGCAGAAAGCGGTCATCCACGAGCATGACAATGCTCGTTAAGTAGACAAAAGCCCTTCTTTCACCAAGTGGACAGAAGGGCTTTTCCTGTTTATTTACCAACCTTTTTCTTGGAACTCGTTTTAACGGCGAAAGACAGAAGCACGTAGTGTGGCAACGTGTTTTGCCAAGTTTCAGTTCTGCCTTGTGCATTTACAGAAAAGGTCTTGTTGGAGAGTTGGTGCAGCAGGTCGAATGCTTTGAGCTTTGCAACAATGTTGCCGTGACAGAAGGAACGGGTGAACTGTGCGTTCCACACCAAGTCGTCTGTGTTCATCAAGTCGCTGTTGTAGCCACGGCGACTGAACATCATTATGTCTGTGCCGACCGTCAACTTGACAAAGGGAATAGTATATTGGGTAACTATCCCATATTGGAAGTCGTGGGCATTGATGCTTTCAAAGTCCTTGCGGTTACTTCTAACAAACCGTCCACTCCATTCTCCAGTCAGTATGGCGGAGAATTTCCCTTTGCGATAGCTGAGCTTGGAGTTGAACAGAGGGTTCCAAGTGTTGACTTTGCTCAGCTGTGTGGGGATATTGTCATAGGCAATATCGAAGTCTACACTATGTAAATAGGAAAGTTGAGCGTTCATGTCCCATCTCAGCAAATGCTTTTTGTCGAGTGTTCGGGTTATTCCCGCCTTTCCTTCGGCATTCCAGTTCCCGTTCACATTGTCTTTCTTATAGGTGAATGCACCCGTTGGTGTGTCATAATTGGTACGGACACCCCAAGCGCGATGTACAAGTTTTCCGCTTGCTGCAATCCACCAACTCAAGTCGGACTTCTTCGACCGGACATTGATCTTGTAGGAGGCATTCTGCTCTATTCTGCTTTTTAAGTTCGGGTTGTAGATGTGCACATTTAGCGGGTCGGAATTGTTGCCATAAGGCATGATCATATCATAATCCGGCACATAGGTGGTTAGTTCGTATTCAAACTTTTGTGAGACAGGTCCCTTCTTCTCCCAAATGATTTCCGGCATAAACGTTTTGAAATTGCGATGTGCCAACGTGTCAAGCTGATTGTGCTGATAATGCATCCGCTGATTGTGGAAGGCGAGAGGTAATGAAATCTCAATATTTCCGTTTCCTGCCCATCTATGTAGGGTGAGATTTGTTTTCCATTGTTTTTCCTGCCAACCATAGAAGTAGCTGTTGGGCATGTCCAATGCTTGGCTAAACATGGCGTCGTCTGAGGGCAATATGCCCAATTTGTCTTGTAAACTTTCTATGCGGTCAAGTCTGTATCTGACATTGCTGGTGCGCTCATAGCTTTGTGTGTAAGTGACATGCGGAGATATTTCCCATTCAGGACTGAGCTGTCGGTTGTAGTCCGCTCCCAACCGGTATCTGTAGAAATGATAGCTGTTGTCTTTGTAGTTGTTTCGTCGGTCGGTTTGTCCCTCGTCCAGATAGTCTGTTCTGACCAAAGAGTAAGTGTCGTTGGGTTTCTTGTTTTCATAGACAAAGTCTGTAATGATGCCGATTCGGTCTTCCCATGGCAGGCGGATGGATGTGTAGGTATTCAGGCTGTTTTTCCATAGATCATATTTCCGCAAGGTTCGGGAATGGTTACGGTTGGTGAGGCTTGCACGCCAAGTGGAATCGCTGCTGGAAGTGTTGCGATTTTCGTGGCTGTAATACAAATCGTAGTAGATGTTTGTTCGAACAGTCTTTCCCTTGTATTTCAAATTATCTGAGAAGTCGAAAAAATAGTCTTTGGAGAGAGACTGGCTGCTGCTGCCTTTGAATATGTTCCCGTCGGTAGAAAACCTTTCGTTGAAGGTCTTGGTTTGGGAGTTTGAGCGACGCCAGTTCGAGGTGATTTCAGATTTGTTTTTTATTTTCTGGTCACGTGAGTTGTAACCGATTGTAGCGGCAACCCTCTTGTCGGTCACTTCTCCTTTGTTGGTGCGAGCAGGCGACCAGTCACCTGTTTCACCGGGTTCCCGTTCTTCATTGATGTTGTTGGCATTGGCAAAGGCAAACATATTCAATTGTTCTCCGGTTGACATTCCGAACAATCTGCCTAACCAACGCTTTTGAGTTCCGCCACCAATTTCGGCGTTGGCGAGATGAGTGTGATGATATTCCCGTTTCATGTTCACGTCCATCAGATATTCGGTTGGTTTTTGGCTGAGGGTACGCTCTTCTTCGGGCACCTTGCGCTCATACACCTTCAGGTCTTTGACCGTGAAGTAGGGTAGATTGTCGAGTATCATCTTGTTCTTGCCTTTGAAAAAGTCATTGCCGTTGAGCGTCAGATAGTCCACTTTTCTTCCCTGGATATAGATTGTTCCGTCACTTTTTAAGTCAGCTCCTGGCAGCTGCTTGACGAGCGAGCTAAGCATGGAACCTTCGGGTAGAACGAATGCAGAAGCATCATAGACAATGGTGTCGCCACGATAGGTCATCTGCACCCTTGTGCCGGTGACTACCACTTCGTCGAGGTTGGTTTCTTGAGAGATGGGCTTTTTCTTCATCAGTAGCTCGTCTAAGAGAATATGGGGAGTGCGCTTGGTTGGCGAGAGGGTGATGTTTTTCGTCAGGTCATAATATCCGTTGCACTGTGCCTTGATGATATAATTGTTCTTGATGCGTGGTGCTGCCATCTGATAATAAGCCGATTTTTCTTCAATGACAGAAGTGCAGGTGTCTACTAATGCAGAGTCCTTGTCAAGGAGGAAAATGCGGGCTTTTACGGGCAGATGGGTAAAGCTGTCGGCAATCTTGCCACCGATTCTCAAGGTGTTCTTGGTCTTTTCAGTACCATTGGTAGAGTTTTGTGCTATGCTTGCCAAGGTAATGAAAAGCAAGATACACAGGAGTCGAAATTTCATAAATGAATTATTAGGTAAAAAATGATTGTTTTCAAACTGTTGAGTGCCACCTATCTTCTGCAAAGATAGTGCAAATAAACGTAAAGTCTATCTTCTGCAAAGATAGATGAAAAAGACGAAAGAAAAGAGGAAATGGATGGAAAAGATGTCGCTTGTCGCTTTTTTACACTCTTTTGTCGCTTTTATAAAGTAAATTCCTTGGTGACAAGTCCATTATAGCCCATAATGTTGATAATGACTTTGTCTCCTTGGTTTATGCCGTCAGTCGGAATGCTGGCGAACATACGGCTGCTGTAGTATTCCGGCACATTGTTTTGGTTGTGATAGAGACTGAGGTGATACTCCTTGGTGCCGTCGGATAGCGTCTTCACCTCATCGCAGAAACAGCCGATTACCTGTTTTGAATCCGGTGTGTCCGCCTGTCCTGTCTTGATGGCAAAACCGATGTTGATCCATTTGCGGTTCTTGCTGAGCCAGGCACTTTCAAACACTATGGGGTCCATACGCTTGTTCTCAGGCTTGTTGTCTTTCGCTTCGGTCTTGAAACGAAGGACTGGAACATTGGTTATTGTCACGACACTCACCTCGTTCATGCCGTCCACCTTATTATAATATACCAAGGAACGATAGGTGGAGTCCGCCTTGGTCGCCCAATCGCAACCATAGCGATGAGCGAACACCACCTTGTCGCCTTCGTCTGTCATGGCATAATCCATTTGTTTTGAGGCCACAGTATGCGCTTCAGTGAAGTCGGCACGCATATAAGAAAGCTCGCCGTCGCCGGAGTCGTAAGAGTTGTGCTTGCAGCCTGTCACAAGCATGAGGACCGTGGCAAGGAGGATGACAAGGTGGTGTTTCATGTGTGTTGTTCTTGGTTTTTATTTCTTCACGCTAAGATAGTTCTTGCAGGGATTGGCATACATCTCAAGCAATCGCTCTCGGCAGAAGGCGTCGTCACGGTTGGGCAAGTCTATCTTTTGGATGCGACTTTCCACATATTGGCTGAACGTCTGCTTGTCCGCTTCCGTATAGTGGTCGGACAGGGAATGGTCTCCGTTGAGCATGTCGAGAGCCACGTAGTTGCCGGGATAGAGTTTGTATCGGCTAAAGATCTCATGGTCGATATGCTGTGCGATGCGGTCGTAGACTTCCGTCTTTGGAGTGTCGGCGATGGTGCCGAGCCATTCATCGATGCAGGGAGCTGCATGATAGTGGATATGTCCCTTATAACCCATGATTCCGGTCTGCATGCTGATGACATCGTCCATCGGTCCCTTCTTCCAGTCCTTCACATCACGCTTGAGCTGCATTTCTCTTGCTTTGAGATAGTCGCAAGGATCATACTCATAGGAAATGGCGAGCGGTACAATGTGCAGGTCTTTCAATCGGTCGGTGATAGAACCCTCGCCACCAATGGTCATCATCTTGAGAATGGCGGGTTGAGTGTGGTCGTTGGAATCCTTGGCGCGTCCCTCTCGTTGGGCAATCCACAGGTTGTCCTGTTTCTCGTTGATGGCGTAGTGCATGTATTCCGACAATCGTTTGCTGGCCATGAGCAACTCACGGATGGGGAGGTCGCGTTCCACGATGAAAGCTTTGTTCAGTCGGACCAGGTCTTTCACCCAGGGCAACTTCAACAAATTGTCTCCGATGGCGATCTCGCAGGTGGTTGTCCATCCTGCATCGATGAGCAGGACATCGAGCAGGGCAGAGTCGAGCACAATGTCGCGGTGGTTGCTCACGAAGGTGTAGCGCTTCTGGGTGTCCACCTCATGATGGTCGAACGATATGCCCTTGCTGGCTTTGGCAAGCAGATCCTTGAGGAAGGAGTAGCAGAATGCTTTCTGAAAGTCGAGCAGAGTCTTGCAACTGTACATCTTCGCCTTCACGGCGTCGAGCGGAATGCCCGGCAGTACATAGGCGATGACGCTTTGAAACTGAGGATTGGCGAGCAGCCGTTCATAGACTGCAGGCAACTCCTCGGGTTCAAATGGCCGGATGCGGTCGAATTTTTCAGGTATAGCCATAAGCGGTCTTTATTTGAATTGGTTCTCTACGATGTCGCTCAGCACGTCCTTGATGTCAAGACCGGCGGCGCGCACTTGCTGTGGAATGAAGCTGGTGGCGGTCATGCCCGGTGTGGTGTTGATTTCGAGCATGTTCACCTTGTCCTTGCCATTCTCGTCCTTCGAGATGATATAGTCGATGCGGATGATGCCGTTGCAATGCAGGATGTCGTAGATGCGGCTTGTCTCGGCAGCCACGGCCTTGGCTGTTTCTGGTGCGAGGCGGGCTGGTGTGATTTCCTGAACCTGTCCGTTGTATTTGGCGTCATAGTCGAAGAACTCGTTCTTGGTTACTACTTCTGTGGCGGGGAACACCACTGTCTTTTCCTTGGTTTTGTAGCAACCGATGGAAATTTCGGTGCCTTGGAGATAAGACTCCACCATTACCTCGTCGCTCTCCATGATAGCCTTGCGCACAGCGGGAGCCAGTTGGTCGGCGTTCTTCACTTTCGACACACCGAAGCTGCTGCCGTCGGCGGCAGGTTTCACGAAGCAAGGATAGCCGATGCGCTTCTCTATTTCTTCGTCGCTCACCAGTTGTTCGTAGCCCTTGCGGATGAGCAGAGAGTCTGCCACGTTGACACCAAAGCCACGCAAATAGTTGTTGAGCACATATTTGTCGAAGGTCATGGCCTCGACCAATACACCGCTGGTGGAGTAGGGCAGATGAATCAACTCGAAATAGCCTTGCATCACACCGTTCTCGCCGGGTGTGCCGTGGATGGTGATGTAGGCATAGTCAAACTCTGTGACCTCGCCATTGTAGACAAAGGAGAAGTCGTTCTTGTCGATGGGGGCAGTGTCGCCGTTTTCCAGTTCCACGTGCCAGTCTTGTCCTTTCACGTCCACGATATATACATTGTAGCGCTCTTTGTCGAAGAAAGAGTAGAGACCTTGTGCTGAGCGCAGGGATACGTCATGCTCTGATGAATCGCCACCACAAACGATGGCAATGGTTCTTTTCAATTCTTTCATATTGTTGTATGTTTTGTTATTGTCATGATAGTGTCGTGGTGCTTCATTCCGCCTTGGCTGTTGTGCCGGCGACGAAAGCGCGCCATTTTTCGATGAGTTGCTCCATGTCTTCTGGCAAGTCGGAAGTAAAGTCCATCTGCTGTCCGGTTACGGGATGTACAAAGCCCAGTGTTCGGGCATGAAGGGCTTGACGGGGGCAAATTTTGAAACAATTGTTGATGAAAGCCTTGTATGTGCTGCTTCTTGTGCCACGTAGAATCTCGCATCCGCCATACCGTTCATCGGAGAACAGAGGGTGTCCGATATGCTTCATATGTGCCCGAATCTGGTGGGTGCGGCCGGTCTCGAGAATACACTCTACGAGTGTGACGAAGCCAAACCGCTCGATGACGCGCCAATGGGTGACCGCACTCTTGCCGATACCAGAGTCGGGTGCGAATACCGCCATACGTAGTCGGTCTTTAGGATCGCGGCCGATATTGCCTTCGATGCGTCCCTCGTCTTCCGTCATATTTCCCCACACCAAGGCATTGTAGCTGCGATGGGTGGTCTTGTTGAAAAACTGCTTGCCCAGGAAGGTCTTGGCTTCCGGGGTCTTGGCGATGACGAGCAGTCCGCTGGTGTCCTTGTCTATGCGGTGTACCAGTCCAACTTCCGGGTCGTTGGGGTCATAGGAGGCAAGGTCTTTCAGATGCCAGGCAATGGCGTTGACCAGGGTTCCGTGGAAGTTGCCCGCTCCGGGGTGTACCACCATGCCCGCATCCTTGTTGATGACCATCAGTTGGTCGTCCTCATACACCACGTTGAGTGGAATGTCCTCGGGAGTGATGCTTGTGTCGTGCTTGGGCTGGTTGAGCATGAGCGTGATGACATCGAGCGGTCTTACCTTATAGTTGCTTTTCACGGGTTGTCCGTTCACATGGATGAATCCCGCGTCGGCGGCTTTCTGGATGCGGTTGCGGCTGGAATGTTGCATGCGCTCAAAGAGAAACTTGTCGATTCTCACGGGCACTTGTCCCTTGTCCACGTCCACCCGGAAATGTTCATACAGTTGTCCGTCTCCGGCTTCTCCCGTTCCTGTTTCGTCCTCTAAAGGCTCCAGTTCATCCTCTATATCGTATAAGTCGTTTGTCATTTCGTGTTTCTTGAATGTGATTATGGGCTATTCTGGCGATGTCACCACTTCGAATTCGTCTTTGTCGCCAGCCGAGTTTTTCTCTTCCGTCGGTGTTTCCTCGAACCCATCGTCGACATTGTCCTCGGATGGATCCACCACGTCCACATCGTCGGCATCGTCAATCTTTCCGTCGCCCACAAGGATAACGAGGCGTGCGTCCACCGGCACCCGGTCTCCCACGCTGACGGAAATGCCGTTCACCGTGATTCCATAGACCCAGTCTTTCTCGCCGGAGACAAACTGCGGTTCGCCGATTTTGAATCCCATGGCGATGAGTTTTGCCTTGGCTTCCCGATAGGAACTGTTGTCGATGACGTCGGGCAGTACCAGCGTTGGGGAATGTGAGGAGTTGACCGTGACATAGATGATGTGTCCCGACTTAACCTTCTCTCCCGGTGCAGGATTCTGCTCGAGAATACAATCGGGTGGCAGGGTCTTGACATATCCCGTGTCGGTGACCACGATTTGCAGTCCTATCTCGTTCAGTATATGCTCGGCGTCGGCAAATTTCTTGTGCTTGATGTCGGGCACGCTGATGGCTTCACCATGGTGGGTGTAGAGGTCGATGCCAAATTTCACCCCAGCGCATGCCACGATGACGACGCCAATCATGGCGGCGATGTTGCTCCAAAGGTAGCGGCTCATCAGTTTATGGAAGAATTCCTTTGATTCCATGAATATTATATTTGACTACAAAGATAGTGCAATTAGACAGAAGAACAAAATAAACGCCTTGATTTTTGCGCTGATAGTATGCAAAAAGGCAGAAAGCAGCAACGGATTTCTCCCTTGCTGCTTTCTGCCTTAGTTTCTTTCTTGAAGAGTTGTACGGATTATTTGCCGTGATGCTCGTCAGAAACAGTTAACTTCTTGCGGCCATGTGCGCGGCGAGAAGCCAATACGCGACGACCATTCTTTGTTGCCATTCTCTCGCGGAAGCCGTGCTTGTTCACTCTTCTTCTGTTGTGAGGCTGAAATGTTCTTTTCATTTTTCTATTTTGTTTATTTTGTTATTATTCACGCTTTTGGGCTGCAAAATTACTCAATCTTTTTTAAATAACCAAGAAAAGGGAGATTTTTAGGCTAAAGTTTTATGCTTTTTTCCATAATTTCAGTAACTTTGCACCCGAAAATAAACAATTATCAAGAATATAACAATGATTAATTCACAAGAAATCAAAAAGGGAACATGTATCCGCCTTGACAATCAGGTGTGGGTATGTATTGACTTTCAGCACAGAAAGCCAGGTAAGGGTAACACCGTAATGAACACCAAACTCAAGAACGTGAAGGATGGTCGTGTGCTCGACCGCACATTCCAGGTAGGCTTCAAGCTTGAGGACGTGGTGGTAGAACATCGCCCTTATCAGTATCTCTATGAGGACCCTACAGGCCGTATCTTCATGAACCAGGAGACTTTCGAGCAGATTCCAATCGCCAACGACCTTGTCATTGGTGTTGATTTTATGAAAGAAGGCGATGTTGTTGAGGTGGTTACCGACACCACTGACGGCACTATTCTCTATGCTGAAATGCCTGTTAAGACCAACCTCCGTGTTACTCATAGCGAACCAGGCATCAAGGGCGATACCGCTACAAACGCCACAAAGCCCGCTACGCTCGAGACAGGCGTTGAAATCCGTGTGCCCCTCTTCATCAACGAAGGCGACCTGATCCAGGTTGACACACGCGATGGTTCTTACCTCAGCCGTGTAAAGGAATAATATAACCTTGATTCATAATTCATAACTCGTGGTTTTCCATCGGACCCGTCCGGTCACCAAGGGTTATGAATTATTTGCTTTATGGCGATGCTTTAACCTTGTCTTTTATTATGAGTTATGAATTATGAATTACAAATATTCTTTTATTGTCCCCGTCTACAACCGACCCGATGAGGTCGATGAGCTTCTTCACAGTCTTACCCAACAGACTTTTCGTGACTTTGAGGTCATTATCGTGGAAGACGGGTCGACGGTGCCCTGTCAGCAGGTCTGCGACCGTTATATAGACAAACTCACCCTACATTATTATAATAAGCCCAACTCCGGTCCGGGTCAAAGCCGCAACTATGGCGCCGAACGTGCCAAGGGAGAATACCTGATTGTGCTCGACTCCGATGTGGTGCTGCCCGACGACTATCTCAAGTCGGTCAACGACGAGTTGCTTTGTGGTCCTGCCGATGCTTTCGGCGGTCCAGACCGTGCCCATGAATCCTTCACCAATACCCAGAAAGCAATCTCTTATTCCATGACGAGCTTCTTCACCACTGGTGGCATTCGGGGTGGCAAGAAAAAACTCGACAAGTTCTATCCTCGCTCTTTCAACATGGGCATCCGCCGCAATGTCTACATGCAGTTGGGCGGCTTCTCCAAGATGCGCTTTGGCGAGGACATCGATTTCAGTATCCGCATCTTCAAGGCTGGCTGCCGTTGCCGGCTGTTTCCCGAAGCGTGGGTGTGGCACAAACGCCGCACCGATTTCCGCAAGTTCTTCCGGCAGGTATACAACAGCGGCATCGCTCGCATCAATCTCTATAAGAAATATCCAGAGTCGCTCAAACTCGTTCATCTGCTGCCGATGGTTTTCACCGTTGGCGTCCTGTTCCTGCTCCTGTTGATTGTGGCGGGTGTGCTGATGGCATGCCTCTCTTCGGGTGTCGTCTGCCATACAGGGGCAACCGTGCTCATCCTTGTGGGACTCTTGCCGCTTGTGTTCTATTCCCTCCTCATCTTCGCTGACAGCACCATGGTCAACCATAGTGCGAAAATAGGCTTGTTGAGCATTCGTGCCGCATTCACCCAGTTGATGGGCTACGGATTCGGATTCATCGAGTCCTGGTGGAAACGTTGCGTGAGGGGAGAGGATGAGTTCCAGGCTTTTGAGAAAACATTCTATAAATAACAAACGACTCTATCATGCCCGACAAACTCAACATCAACCAGTGGGCAGAAGAAGACCGCCCTCGGGAGAAACTTCTCCGGCTTGGAGCCGAAGTGCTTTCCAATGCCGAACTGCTCGCCATCCTCATCGGCTCCGGATCGACCACCGAGAGTGCTGTGGATTTGATGAAACATGTGTTGGGAGACTGTGGCAACAACCTCAATCAACTCGGCAAGCTCTCTGTCCGCCAACTCACATCCTATCATGGTGTAGGAGAGGCCAAGGCCGTGACCATTTTGGCCGCCTGTGAGTTGGGTAAGCGCCGTCAAAAAGAGCGTGCCCTTGAGCGCACCAGTCTCAACTCCGCCGTAGCCATCTATGATTTCATGCTGCCGCAGATGCAGGATCTTGACGTGGAGGAGGCTTGGGCACTCTATCTGAACCAGAATTTCAAACTTCTCCGTTCCATGCGCCTCTCTCATGGCGGCATCACGGAGACCAGTGTCGATGTGCGGGTAGTGATGAAGGAAGCCCTGCTTTCTGGTGCTACGGTTTTGGCCATCTGTCACAACCATCCGTCAGGCAATGTCCATCCCAGTGCCGACGACGACCGCATCACCCGCCGGGTGCAACAAGCTTGCGAGATGATGCGCATCCACTTTCTCGACCACCTCGTCATCACCGACGGACTTTATTATTCCTATCGCGAGAGTGGAAAACTATAAGAAACAAACGACAAACAACATAAAGCTATGACACAAGAAGAAAAAACAAAGATAGAAGAGCGCATTGTCGATGTGCTCAAGACGGTCTACGACCCCGAGATTCCAGTCAATATCTATGACCTCGGACTTATCTATAAAGTCGATGTCAAAGACGACGGCAATGTCGACATCGACATGACTTTCACGGCTCCCAGCTGTCCCGCTGCCGATTTCATTCTTGAGGACGTGCGTCAGAAGGTCGACGCACTTGAAGGGGTGAAGAGTGCCAATGTCAACCTCGTCTTTGAACCCGTATGGGATCAGAGCATGATGACCGAAGAGGCACGAGTGGAACTGGGACTTGACTAATCAAAATCAGCGCCTATGGTTTACAAGAATGTCTATTTCCTGTCCGATGCCCATCTCGGCTCGCTTGCCGTTGAGCATCGGCGCACCCAGGAGCGGAGGCTTGTGCGGTTTCTCGACAGCATCAAGCACAAGGCGGCAGCCATCTATCTGCTCGGCGACATGTTCGATTTCTGGTATGAATACAAGATGGTGGTGCCCAAGGGGTATACTCGTTTTTTGGGCAAGCTGTCAGAACTTACCGACATGGGAGTTGAGATCCACTATTTCACGGGCAACCACGACATCTGGGCTTATGACTATCTTGCCACAGAGTGTGGTGTGATTCTCCACACCCAACCGGAGACGACGGAAATCTACGGCAAGGTGTTCTATCTGGCTCACGGTGATGGTCTGGGCGACACCGACAAGAATTTCAAACTGATTCGTGGCATTTTCCACAATCGTCTCTGTCAACGCTTGTTCAGTGCCCTGCATCCTCGTTGGGGCATGGCGTTTGGACTGGCTTGGGCAAAGCACAGTCGGATGAAACGTCCCGAAGGCAAGGAACCTCCTTATATGGGAGAAGACCGTGAGGCATTGGTGCTCTACACCAAACGCTACTTGAAGTCGCACTCCAACATCGATTACTTCATCTATGGCCATCGTCACATCGAACTTGACTTGATTCTTTCCCGCAAGTCACGCATGATGATTTTGGGTGATTGGATTTGTCAGTTCACCTATGCCGTATTCGACGGAGAACACATGTTCCTCGAAGAATATGTGGAGGGCGAGAGCAAGCCATAGTTATGCAAACGCAAAATCCATAAGGGCTGGCTACGTCAAGCACATCCCTTGTGGATTTTTTCATCTAATGATAATGTATCCTTTTATCTTGTGCAAAAGTGGAATTATGCACACACAAGGATTAAAGATGAAATTTGTACCCCAAAGTCACAGACAGATAGCTGTTGCGCAAACAAGATTTTTCATTCACATTTGTAACTATATAGTAAATATGTCGGTCTTCTGTGCTTGCGTCCTTCATGAAATCGTCTGTTTTCACTTTCGGCAAACCAAAATGATAGCGAGCGTCTAACACAAAATTGGCATATTCATACGAAATGCCCAAAGGTACGGATATGTCTACCGCATTTAGAAAGCTTCGAATATTTATCTTGCTGTTTTCCTCGCCAAAAACTTCTGATGGATAGTCAGTTTTGGTGAGAATACCAAATTGGATGCCGGCCTTCAGTGCCAATCCTTTTATTATATATACATTAGCCATAAAAGGAAAGTTAATATATTCCAAATGACATTTCTTTCCATCAGTCTTCAGCCAATGCCATCTGTTTATTATATCTTCGTATATGGGAGAATTGTCGTAATTCCGTTTAAAATTAACTACAAGCCAAGTCAAAGCATCTGTCTTATACCCTTGTTGTGAATATTCAGCTCCAAGCGATACACCCAACCATTTGTTCACTTGGTAATCAGCTTCCACACCTCCCATAATACCAACTTTATAAGATGCATCTATTGCATTTGATATTGTTGATACATTCATACCCATGCGTGGTTGTATGTTCCACGTTCCTACATGTTGTTGCGCTCTAACATTTGCGCAAACCATTGCTGCGACAACAGCAAAAATCATTTTCGTTTTCATCTATTATATATTTTAATTTATAATAGCACATGTTATTTCAATCTGTTTAAAAGATTATTGAAAAATATCTCTATCGCTTGGTAGCTGCTTACTTTATCTTGCATAATTCCATAAATGATGTACAACATAACTATTTCAAGGATAAAAATTGTAAGTATGAATGTTAGATAACGTGCAGAGAACTTTATGCATTCTTTTGTCGTATGGTATCTCACAAATTGTATTGCTTTTTCTTGGTCTGTCTCAGAAGATATATCTATAATCAAACAGTAAATGAGGCTTGGCAAAAGATATATCAAAATAAGAAGCCAAATTCGTTCAAAAAGCAAAGTCCACAAAAAATGCCAGTCAAAGATTAATGACAACAAGGAAACGAATACAGAGGAAAATAATAAAACGCAAGAAAAAACTCCAGAATCTGCAGCGTTGATTGCGTCAAAATACACGCTCCCTTTTGTCACCTCTTTAATGTTCTCTAAGGCATTGTCAACAGAATTAAATCGTTTTTTTATGTGATTTTCAATACTTTCAAATATAGTAAAAGCATCTAATACAGGCAATAAAACGACCAATACGCTCTTTGCCAAAAAACTTATTATCCTCAAATCCGCAACCTATAGGGTTTAGTGGGATTTTGCTTGCAAAGCGACAAAATTCATTTTATTGTACA
>CAKPTK010000054.1 GCA_934190685.1 uncultured Prevotella sp. | reverse complement strand
TTTTCATCCATTCCGGTATAAACAAAAAAAGTGCAGCCTACGTCTATTAGTAGGCTGCACTTTTTTTGCGATTGTTCTATTCTTACTTATTTTGTCACGCTCACCTCTACAGGTGTGTCCACATCCTTGCGCCAATTCTTCATGGCGTCAAACCATTCTTTGGAAGAGTGGTAGCCGAAGTCTTCGTTGTCGCTGCAGAATGTGATGTGATAGCGCAGGTGGTTGCCTGTGGTACCGATGACGAAGGGCAGTTCGTCTACCGTTGTAGGAATTTCCTCAAGCAGGTAGGGTTTTGGAATGTAGACGCCCAGGCCTACAGTCTCCCGCTTGTGGCCTGCAGAGTCTTTCTCTGCTACCGCCCAGTCGCTTCCCCAGCAACCGCGCAGTCCCTTGTGGTCGTTGAATTCAGTGGAACCTTTCACCCGGATGACACCTGTGGAGAACTTATATCCATTCACGTTCTGACGGAAGAAGGCGTCCACGTCCACATCGCGGTGTCCAGCCCAAATGGTGTAGCGCAATTTTACGTCGATGGGTTCTTTGGTTGGGTCTGCCTCCCATTGGTCGTCGAGCACTTCGACCACCGAGCGTACAGGTCCGTTGGAGATAATGCGCTGTGTGCGGTGTTCCACTTTTTCAAGCGGTTGCTGCTGCTTGCCGTCCCATCCACGGAAGGCACCCAGGGCAAACGTGTTGCCTGCCCAAAGCACGTCGTCACCATAGCCGGCGGCGAGCTGCTCCTTGCTAGGATAGAACTGCGTCTCCTTGAGTTCAAGTCTTTTATGGCGCTTGCCGTAAAGGTCGATGCTCTGTCGGGCGTCGAAATAGATGCGGAAGCAAGTCAGCTCGCTCTCGAACGCCACACCATGATGGTGCTGCACGCTGTAGGAGGGGCCTCCATGGTCATAGGTGAGGCAGGAGATATAGATGTCCTGCTTGTTCTTCTCTTTCACCTTCTTGTTGGGCAGAAGCATTTCGTTGTATACACGGGGTGTGTATTGGCGAGGCTTTCCGGTAGGCAGGAGGGTGACGGTGAAGGTCTTCTGTTCCTTCTTGCCGATAGGTGTGACGAAGCAAAGTTCATCATTGGTTCCGTCTTTGTCAAGATCGTCAAGTTGGCAAGGAATCTCCTCGTTGCCCAGTTTTACCAACGCAGACTTGACGGCGAATCCATAGTCTTTGAGGCTCACCACAACGGGAGCTGACTCCTTGGGGGTGCTGGCGGGATTCTTCACGTTGACGGTGATGGTCTTCTGTGCCATGGCTGATGCGGAAAGCATGGTGAGCATGGCCAGTGATAGAAGTTTATTCATTGCCGGATTGTCTATTTCTTTTCGTTCTTGATTTTCTCCACATATGCGTCAATGACGGCTACAGCAGTGATGTTCACCACATCGCTTACAGAACTTTCGAAATCCGTGAAGTGGATAGGTTTGTTGAGTCCCATCTGGATAGGGCCGATGATTTCCGCATCGGGATCGAGCGACTGGAGGAGCTTGTAGCTGCCATTGGCACTGCTCATGTTCGGGAATACGAGGGTGTTGACATCCAGGCCTTTCAAACGGGTGAACGGGAACTTGTCGTCACGCAGATTCTTGTTGAGGGCGAAGTTCACCTGCATCTCGCCATCGATGGCCAAATCTGGATAACGGCGCTGCATCTCTGCCACGGCATTGTGGACAGCCACAGGCGACCCCTTCTCGTCGGTGCCGAAGTTAGAGTAGCTAATCATGGAGATGACAGGCTTCTCATTGAAGAACTCCACAGTCTGTGCGCTCAGACGTGCAATGTCCACGAGCACGTTCTCATCGGGATGACGGTTGATGAGCGTGTCGGCGATATAATAGGTTCCCTTCTGAGTGTTGAGGATGTGCATGGTGGCGAAGTGGTTGTAGGACGGCTGGATACCGATTACCTCTTTGGCCACCTTGATGGTGTTGGAATATTTTGTGTAGAGGCCAGTGATGAATGCGTCAGCATCGCCGAATTCCACCATCATCATACCGAAGTAGTTGCGCTCATACATCTTGTCATATGCCTCCTCGAAAGTGTAGCCCATGCGGGCACGCTTCTTGGCGAGGTGTTTGGCATAGGTGGCACGGCGTCCCTGCTCCTGGTCGGCACGCATGTCGACGATTTCAATGCCTTCGAGGCTCAGTTTCAAGCGTTGTGCCAGTCTCTTCAGTCTGTCGGGATTGCCCAATAAAATAGGTGTACAGATGCCTTCTGTCTTGGCCTGTACAGCGGCTTTCATCATAGTCGGGTGTCCACCTTCGGCGAATACCACACGCTGTGGATGCAGACGTGCTGTGTCATGGAGCTTGCGGGTGAGCTTGGTCTCCTGACCCAACATCTGGCGAAGGTTCTTCTTGTAAGCGTCCCAGTCTGTGATGGTGCGGCGTGCCACACCACTGTCAATAGCGGCTTTTGCCACGGCTGCGGACACTTCAGTGATGAGTCGTGGGTCTACAGGCTTCGGAATGAAATACTTAGGACCGAATGACAAGTCGCTCACGTGATAGACATCGTTCACCACGTCGGGAACAGGTTGTTTGGCCAACTCGGCGATGGCGTGAACGGCTGCCATCTTCATCTCCTCATTAATAGCGCGTGCGTGCACATCGAGTGCGCCACGGAAGATATAGGGGAATCCGATGACGTTGTTGATTTGGTTGGGGTAGTCGCTACGGCCGGTGGACATGAGTACGTCGGGACGGCTGGCCATGGCGTCCTCATAGGAAATTTCCGGCACAGGGTTGGCGAGTGCAAACACGATAGGACTGTTGGCCATGGAGCGAATCATATCCTGTGAGAGCACATTTCCCTTTGACAGACCCACGAACACGTCGGCGCCCTTGATGGCTTCCTCGAGCGTATGAACATCGCGGCGGTTGGTGGCGAAGAGTTTCTTTTGCGGAGTCAGGTTGGGACGGTCAGAGGTGATGACACCCTTGGAGTCGAGCATGACGATGTTCTCCACTTTCGCGCCAAGCGCTACGTAGAGTTTGGTGCAGGAGATGGCTGCCGCACCGGCGCCATTGACCACAATCTTCACATCCTCAATATTCTTGCCGGCTACCTCGAGGGCATTCTTGAGTCCTGCGGCGGAGATGATGGCAGTGCCATGCTGGTCGTCGTGCATCACGGGGATGTCGAGTGTCTTTTTCAGACGTTCCTCTATATAGAAACACTCAGGAGCTTTGATGTCCTCCAAGTTGATGCCGCCGAATGTAGGAGCAATTTTCTCCACGGCCTCGCAGAACTTCTCCGGATCTTTCTCTGCCACTTCGATGTCGAACACATCGATGCCTCCATATATCTTGAAGAGCAGTCCCTTGCCTTCCATAACGGGTTTGCCGCTCATGGCGCCAATGTCGCCCAATCCGAGCACGGCGGTTCCATTGCTGATTACAGCCACGAGGTTTCCCTTGTCTGTATATTTGTATACACTGTCCGGATTACTTTGTATTTCCAGACATGGATAGGCCACACCTGGAGAGTAGGCCAGACTGAGGTCGGTTTGTGTACGGTAAGGTTTGGTAGGCTTTACTTCAATCTTGCCTGGGCGAACGTTCTCATGATAAGCGAGAGCTGCCTCTTTTGTGATTTTTACCATATTATGATAGTTTAAATAATAAATCTTGACTTTCGATGGGCAAAGTTACAAAAAACTATATAATAAGGATAGGTTTTTCAGATAAAAAATTGTAATTTTGCAGTTAAATATAACAGATATGCAAAAAAACTCAGAAACTACTGCTTATCGTAAACAATTAAGAGAGCGGATTATGACTTCGGCGATGGCGATGTTTCGCAAGCGTGGAGTTAAGTCGGTCAAGATGGATGACATAGCCACGGCTCTTTCTGTATCAAAGCGTACGCTCTACGAGATATTCGAGAACAAGGAGATATTGCTTTATGAAGGCTTGCGTTTCGAGCATGAGTCTCATCTGCGTGATGTTCGCGACTTTGTGGAGACGCACCATGCCAATGTGATGGATATTCTTTTGGCCTTCTACCATTTTCAAGTGGAGGAATTCAGTCAGGTGAGTCCTGACTTCTTCGCCGATTTACACCGCTATCCCATGGTGCTTCAATATCTGCGCAATGAGGACGAACGCAACAAGGAAAATGCCAAGGACTTCTTCCTGCGCGGCATCGAGGAGGGATTTTTCCGTCCAGATGTCAACTATGACATTGTGGCGCGGGTGAGCAAAATGGGTATCAATGGAGCCATGGAGTCGAAGATGTTTGACGAATATTCTCTGTCCGACATCTTCTCCAATATGATTATGGTGTTTTTCCGAGGCATCTGTACGCCGAAAGGTCTCGAGGTGCTCGACCGCTTTGAGATAGACAGTCCCTCTTTATAAGATAAGGAGAAATATCACCTGATTTCCCTTCGACTTGTCAGAAAGGCAAGCCAACGGCGAAGTGGAAAGCGAAGTCGCGGCTCATGTCTGGATGGATGATGGAAAAGTGCTCACGGCTGGTCTCGTAGGCTGGATTGACAGCCTTCATACCCATGTCGAAACGAACGATGAAATAGTCGAAGTTCAGACGGATGCCCAGACCGTAGGCTACGGCAATCTGTTTGTAGAACTCGTCAAAATGGAATTGTCCACCGGGCTGGTCGGCATAGTTGCGTATGGTCCAGATATTGCCGGCGTCGAGAAACAGGGCACCATTGAACTTCCAAAATAATTTGGTGCGCAATTCCATATTCAAGTCGAGTTTCATGTCGCCCGTTTGGTTGATGAAGTCGATGCGTCCGTCCGTACCCCGAAACCTTCCAGGTCCCAGTTCTCTGACATTCCAACCTCTCACAGAGTTGGCACCGCCGGAGAAGTAACGTTTCTCAAAAGGCAGTACTGTGCTGTTCCCGTAAGGGTAGGCAATGCCGAAGCCTGCATGCAGGGCCAGTTCGTTACGGCTATCGAATTTGATGAGATGTGTATAGTCGACATCCGCCTTCACATACTGTGCGTAGGCGATGTTGAAAAGCGTGTGCTGATTGTTGGCGTTTTTCTTGAAATGACAAGCGTTGGCAAGTCCGCCAAGGATGTTACCTGCTGTTTCGATATTGGCTTTGAGGGCCTGTACACCATTGTTGTAGGTCACGCCGAACCCAATCTTCATGATAAACAGATTCTCGTAGTTGTAGCGGAGAATGGCATTGCGGTTGTTGGTGTCATCGAGATAGTCGTGCTTGAAGGTGGGCGAAATCCAAGGCATATAGACATAGTTGAGGTCTATCAAGTCGAGCTTATAGGCGGAATGATGGTTGGGTTCGCTCCACTTATAACGCCATGCGGCAGAAAAAACGCGCCGGTGAAACTCAGGACGGTTCTGGAGATTATAGGCCAGGGAAAGCTCTGACGATCCGTGGCTGTTGCGGGTAAAACTGCGGGAAAGGAACGGTGCCATGAACTTCGGAAAGGCTAAGCTCGCTTTGACACCATACTCCTCGTAGTCTTGGTTCTGATAGCCTTCAAGTCCGGTGATGGCTTCGAAGGCGGCGCGCAGTTCAAGGCTGAAAAGCTCGGATCCATGGAAGATGTTCCGGTTCTGATAGGTGAGAGTGGCGGCTGCACCGAGATCACCAGCGGTATTGGTGCCTTCCGGCTGGAAACTGATGGAATTGGGCTTGTTGGTGCTTACTTGTACATCGCAGTCGAGTTGGTGGTCGTCCACTTCATGAAATTGGATGTTTGTGTATTTCACCGCCGACAATCTACCTAAATAATTATAGGTGTTTTGCAGGTCGGTTGCACTGAAGAGCCTCCCTGGTTCGATGTGGCAGTTATTGTCGAGCACACTTCTGCGGAGGGGCAGGGAACTGTCGGCGTTGCCGAAGAAATTCACGTTGCGGATGCGGTATTGCGGATGCGGATGTTCCGTGTCGTTGTTGTTGGCACGATAGAGATGCAGATGGAGGGTGAGGTCAATACCCTTGTCGTCTTTGACCGAGTCGGCAGAATAGGTGATGAAGTCTTTGTTGAAATGATAATATCCTTTGTCGACGAGCGTTGCGGTGATGCGCTTGCGCTCTTCGTCGAGGTCGTTGACGGAGAACTGTGCTCCCTTCTTGATGCGGTTTGTCTTCAGATAGTCTTTCTCAAGAATGGAGGCGATGAGACTGTCCGCAATGTCATAATGGATGCTCTTCACATAATAAGGTTTGCGGGGATGGAGAGTGTAGATAGCGGTCAATTTCTTTCCTTTGATGCGTGTGTCCACACTGACAGACGACTGCATATACCCCATGTTCTTCATCGCCATCAAGAGGTCATCACACGTCTTTCTCGCCTGTACCGTGTCGTAGATAACAGGCTTTTCGCCAATGCGTTTCAGTGTTCGGTTAATCCATTTTGTAGAGTCCTTGCCCGCAAGGTCGTAGGTTCCCATAGGAATCTTGAACAGACTGAACCAACGCGAGTTGGCATGTTGACGGATGAGCGATTCAAACTGTTTGGCATTGACGGCCTTGTCGTCGGAATGTATTTCCACACGGTCGAGCAGATATTGTTTTTCGGGGATGAATTTGGATGACGAGCAAGCCGCCAAAATCATCACGCATAACGCAAAAAACACCGTGTGAAAGATAAGAATATGTTGTTTTAGCATTGAATATACTGTAGTTGTCGGTGCAAAGTTACATCTTTTTTCATGGAAACCGCCACATACGCTTGAGTTTTTGTTCATTCCTGTTGATAGCGGTCTCCTTGTCTGATGCCGTTTTTTCTCATATAGTTGACAAGTCTGTCGGTGAATTCATGGTTTTTCAGCCCCCATTTTGGGGCGACAAGCAGTTGGGCTGGCGACTGGCTCACGAAGCGTTCAAGCACCAGGTCTGGACGCAGCCGTTCCATATAGTCGCATATGGTGTGGATATACTCGTCGACGGAAAAGGTGGGGAATGGATGCTCGGCATATTCTTGGGCCAAGCGTGTTCCGCGGACAATCTGCAGTTGATGGAGCTTGAGTACAGTGAGTGGTAGGGCGGAGACAAGGTCGGCTTGGCGGACAATCTCATCGTGTCCTTCGCCTGGCAAGCCGATGATCATGTGTCCTCCAGTCATGATGCCGCGTTCTGCCGTTAGTTCCACGGCACGCCGGCTGCAATCGAAGTCGTGTCCCCGGTTGATGCGGGCGAGTGTCTGGTCATTGGCACTCTCGATGCCGTATTCCACCATGACAAACTTCTCCTTGGTCAACTGCTCCAGGTAATCGAGTAGGGACTTGGACACGCAGTCTGGTCGGGTGCCGATGACAATGCCTTCCACTCCTGGTTGCTCCAACGCTTCCTCATACAACACTTTGAGCGATTCGAGTGGCGCATAAGTATTGGTGTAGGCCTGGAAATAGGCGAGATAATGCATGTCAGGATATTTGCGGGCGAAGAAAGCCTTGCCTTCTGCAATCTGTGTGGCGACAGTTTTTGTGCGGTTGCAATAGGCAGGATTGAACGTCTCGTTGTCGCAAAACGTGCATCCGCCCGTGCTGATGCGTCCGTCGCGGTTGGGGCAAGAGAAGCCTGCGTCAATCGAGAGTTTTTGCACCCGGAAGGGGAATTGTCGGCGTATCCATGAGCCGAAATCGTTGTATGGTAGTGGTGACATTGTTGGTGTTTTTGTTCTTTTTAATACAGACGAGTTGCAAAAGTAATGAAAAAGATTTATCTTTGCACAAATTTACAATTATAAATTATTGCGATGAAACGTTTATTAATAATGTGTGCAGCCATATTGCTGGCAACGACCCGGTTGCTGGCTTCAGAACCCCTTAATCTGAAAGACATCACAAGCGGCAATTATCGTGCCGAAACCCTCAGCGCCGTGACGCCCCTTGAAGACGGTACTTATGCCCAAATCAGCGCCGACGGTAAGAAAATAGTCAAATACTCTTACACCACAGGCAAGCAAGTGGGGGTGCTCTTCGACGTGGACAACACGCAGGGCAAGCGGCTCTCCGAATTTGATGGATACATTATGAGTCCTGATGGAAGCAAGATGCTAATCCGCACCGAGACGAAACCCATCTACCGCCGTTCGAGTACTGCGGTCTATTATATCTATAATATAGGTTCTCGCAAGCTCACACCGTTGTCCGACTATGGACCACAGCAGGTGCCTACTTGGAGTCCCGACGGCCATCAGATAGCCTTTGTGAGAGACAACAACATCTATCTTGTCAAGTTGCTCTATGACAATGCCGAGAGTCAAGTGACCAAGGACGGTAAGTTCAACAACATCATCAACGGCGTGCCAGACTGGGTGAACGAGGAGGAATTCGGATTCAATCGTGCGCTTGCGTTCAATGCCGACGGTACCATGATTTGCTGGATTAAGTATGACGAGAGCCAGGTGAAGACCTATTCACTCCAACTCTTCAAGGGACTGAGCCCCGAACGTTCCGGCTATGCCACTTATCCAGGTGAATACTCCTATAAATATCCCAAGGCGGGAGAGGCGAACTCCAAAGTGTCTGTCTGGAGTTTTGATATCAAGAGTCGTCAGACACGCCAGCTTCAAGTGCCTGTTGAGGCGGATGACTATGTGCCCCGTCTCAAGGCGACCTCCAATCCCGAAAAGATGATTGTCCTCACCATGAACCGCCATCAGGATGCGCTCAATGTCTATGGTGTGAATCCCCGCACGACTATCAGTCATCTGTTGGTCAAGGAGAGTGTGCCGAAATATGTTAAGGAAGAAGTGCTTGACGGCATTGATATTGTGGGTGACGAGATGTTGTTGCCAAGCGACCGTGACGGTTTCATGCATCTCTATGTGTACAATCTCAATGGACAACTCCAACGTAAGGTGATTGGTGGACAATATGATATCACCGCCTTCTATGGTATGGACGCCAAGACGGGTGACGTCTATTATCAGGCGGCTTGTCTGAACCCGATGGACCGCCAAGTGATGGTGGCTCACAAAAACGGTAAAATCGAGCGTCTGTCGAAGAAAGAAGGTTGGAACTCCGCCGTGTTTGCCAAGGACTATAAAAACTATATCAATGTTTGGAGCGACCGCCACACTCCGCAGGTGACGACCCTGTGCAACAATCGCGGCGCCGTGCAGACGACCTTACTCGACAATGCAGAACTGAAAAAGACGCTTGACGGAATGGCGCTTGGCAGCAATGAGCAGTTTTCTTTTACCACCTCAGAAGGGGTGAAACTCAACGGATGGATGGTCAAGCCGGCAGACTTCGACGCCAGCAAGAAATATCCAGTCATTATGTTCCAATATAGTGGACCGGGCAGTCAGCAAGTGGTCAACTCATGGAACTGCGGTTCGATGGGGCAAGGCTGCCTCTTCGACCAGTATCTTGCCCAACATGGATTCATAGTCGTGTGTGTGGACGGCAGGGGCACAGGTGGCCGTGGTGCGGATTTTGAGAAGTGTGTTTATCTGAAGATGGGCGACCTGGAATCTAAAGACCAGGTGGAGACTGCCCTTTGGTTGGGCAAGCAGAGCTATGTAGACAAAGACCGCATCGGCATCTGGGGCTGGAGCTTCGGCGGTTTCAACACACTGATGAGCATGAGCGAGGGCAGAGGTGTCTTCCGTGCCGGTGTGGCTGTAGCTCCTCCAACATCGTGGCGCTTCTATGATACCATATATACCGAGCGTTACATGCGCACTCCAGGTGAGAATCCTACAGGCTATGACGATAACCCCATTTCCCGTGCCGAGCGTCTGCATGGCAGTCTACTCATCTGCCACGGCCTTGCCGATGACAATGTGCATCCTCAGAATACCTTCGAATATACCGAGGCACTCGTCCAGGCTGACAAGGATTTCAAGATGAACATCTATACCAACCGAAACCACAGCATTTTCGGTGGCAATACCCGCAACCATCTCCTTCGTCAAATCACAGAATTTTTCGAGGATAAAATGAAATAACGGAAACTCAGGATGAAGCAGAGTGAACGCTATGAGGCGGTACTTGCCTATTTTCGCCGGGAGAAGCCTGAGGTGGATACGGAATTGCATTACACCAATATTTTCCAACTCCTTGTTGCCGTGATGCTCAGTGCACAGTGCACAGACAAACGTATCAACCAAGTCACGCCGGCACTCTTTGCCCAGTGGCCCACAGCATCCGCACTTGCCGAGGCAGAAGAGTGGGAAGTGTATGAATATATTAGGAGTGTGAGCTATCCCAATGCCAAAGCTAAGCATTTGGTGGAGATGGCGCATATGCTTGTCAACGATTTTGGCGGAGAGGTGCCCACGGGTTTCGACGACCTTGTGAAACTGCCCGGAGTGGGGAGGAAGACCGCCAATGTCATCGAGGCTGTGGCCTATGGCAAGGCAGCGATGCCTGTCGACACCCATGTCTATCGTGTGAGCCATCGTCTTGGACTCGTGCCTGCCAGCGACAACACACCTTATAAAGTGGAACAAACGTTGAAACGGCATATCCCTGCTGATGAGTTGGCGAAAGCCCATCACTGGCTCTTGCTGCATGGACGATATGTCTGTATGAGCCGGAAGCCGAAATGCGACAAATGTCCATTCGACAACTTCTGTCCCAAACGTCTCGACGATTCCAAAGTCAGTGACGCCCATGCCCCCAAGCGGCGGGCAACCAATCGAAAACAACCATTATGAACAGCAAACTTATCATCACCTTCTTGAAACACATCATGGCCAACAACGACCGGCAGTGGTTTCAAGAGCATAAAGACGAATATCTTGAGGCAAAGACCTCTTTTGAGGAAGGGGTGGCGACAGCAATTGCCCGCATCGCCGAATTCGACCCGACTGTAGCCCATGTAAAAGTGAAGGACGCTACCTATCGCTTCTATCGCGACACCCGATTCTCCAACGACAAGTCACCGTATAAGAACCACCTCGGTGCCTACATCGCAGCCCATGGCAAGAAGGCCATGCATGGAGGCTACTATCTGCATATGGAACCCGGACATTGCTTGTTGGCACTGGGCAACTATTGTCTGCCTACCAACATCCTCACCTCTTGTCGCAATGAAATCATGGGTAACATTGACCGTTGGCGGGAGGCTGTGGAATCCCCTGAGTTCATTCAGACATTCGGCAAGCCCGGTGAAGGTGGATGGGACGACGAGCGAGGTTTTGGATTGTCGATGCTCAAGAAGTGTCCCAAGGACTTTCCGAAAGACTATCCCTATCTCGACTATCTCCGCATGAAAGACTATTGCTGCTGGACACGTGTGTCCGACAACTTCTTTGGCAGTGACGGCTGGCTTGACGAGATGACCCGTATCTTCAAGATTGGCAAGCCTATGATGGATATGATGAACGAGGTGATAGATGATTATGAATAAAAAACAAAGACAACAATTATGGAAATAACAAGATCTGAATTTACAATAAGTAGCCCAACCGTCAGCAAGTGCCCCAACGACACAAAGGCTGAATATGCTTTCATCGGCCGTTCCAATGTGGGCAAGTCAAGCCTGATCAACATGCTTTGCAACCACAAGAATCTCGCCAAGACCTCGGCTACTCCTGGCAAGACCTTGCTCATCAACCATTTTATCATCAACAACGAGTGGTATCTCGTCGACCTTCCCGGTTATGGTTTTGCCAAACGGAGCAAGAGTGTGCAGCAGAAGTTGGAACAGATGATTTCACAATATATCCTTCAGCGCAAGCAGTTGGTCAACGTTTTCGTGCTTATCGATGTTCGCCATGAGCAGCAGAAGATAGACAGGGAGTTCATCGACTGGCTCGGTGCCAGCTCCGTGCCTTTCGCCATTATCTTCACCAAGGCTGATAAACAGGGCATGCCCAAGGCCCGCAAAAATGCGGAAGTATGGATGGAGGCGCTCAAGGACACATGGGAAGACCTTCCGCCTTATTTCATCACCAGTTCTGAAAAGAAGTTTGGTCGCGATGAAGTGCTCGGCTATATCGAGGAAATCAACAAGTCGCTTGCTGAAGAATAATCCCTGAAACACAATATTGTCAACAGACTAAGACATGGCAGTAATTCCCTATTTAGATGTGCAGAATGTGTCAAAAGCATTCGGTGCCCATGTGTTGTTCCGCAACCTCAGTTTCAGTGTGAGCGAGGGACAGAAGGTGGGACTGGTGGCTCAGAACGGCACAGGCAAGTCGACACTTCTTTCCGTGCTTACCGGCAAGGAAGGCAAAGACTCCGGAGAAATTATTTATAAGAAAGACTTGCGCGTTGGCATGCTTGAGCAACAACCGCATTTCGATCCTTCCGAGAGTGTGCTCGACGCCTGTTTCAATCATCATGGCAACGAAGAGCTGGTGCTGAAAGCCAAACAGATTCTCACTCAACTCAAGATTCAAAACCTCGACCAAGCCATGGGTGAGCTTAGTGGCGGACAGCAAAAACGTGTCGCTCTGGCCAATGTGCTCATCACCGAGCCGGACCTGCTCATCCTCGACGAACCTACCAACCATCTAGACTTGGAAATGATAGAGTGGTTGGAAGGATTTCTCAACCGGGGCAACCGCACCCTCCTAATGGTCACCCACGACCGTTTCTTTCTCGACCGGGTGTGCAATGTCATCCTTGAACTAGACGACAATACCATCTATACCTACCGTGGAAACTATAGCTACTATCTCCAGAAGCGACAGGAGCGCATTGATGTGCAGCGTGCCGAGATACAACGTGCCAACAATCTCTACCGAAAGGAGTTGGATTGGATGCGCCGGCAGCCCCAAGCCCGTGGGCACAAGGCACGCTATCGTGAAGAGGCCTTCTACGGACTGGAGCAGAAAGCCAAGCAGCGTATCGAGGAACGACAGGTTCGACTGAAATCCCGGGGCGTTTACATTGGCAATAAAATCTTTGAATGCCAATATGTGTCCAAGGCTTTCGGAGACAAGGTTATCTTGAAAGACTTTTACTATAATTTCGCCCGCTTTGAGAAAATGGGTATTGTAGGCAACAATGGTACGGGAAAATCCACGTTCGTGAAGATGCTTCTCGGCAAGGTCGCCCCCGACAGCGGACAGTTTGACATCGGAGAGACGGTCCGTTTTGGTTATTTCTCCCAAGATGGCATGAATTTCCGCGAGGACCAGAAAGTGATAGACGCTGTGACAGACATAGCGGAATATGTAGATTTGGGCGGAGGCAAGCATCTGACAGCCTCACAGTTGCTGCAGCATTTTCTTTTCACTCCCGAGGAACAACACAATTATATCGCCAAGCTCAGTGGCGGAGAGCGCCGTAAGCTATATCTCTGTACCGTGCTCATGCAGAATCCCAACTTCCTCGTACTCGACGAGCCGACCAACGATCTTGACATCCAAACCCTGCAAATCCTTGAAGAATACTTGGAGGATTTCCCGGGTTGCGTGATTGTGGTGAGCCACGACCGCTATTTCATGGACAAGGTGGTGGACCACTTGCTCGTGTTCAAAGGGAACGGCGCCGTGAAAGACTTCCCCGGCAACTATACCCAGTATCGGGAATGGAGCCGATTGGAGAGCAAGGCACAAGCCGAGTCCAAGCCTCAGCAGTCTGTAGAGCAGGCCAAGAAGAAAGACTATCACAACGATACAAGGAGAAAACTGTCGTACAAGGAAAAGATGGAACTTCAGCAACTTGAACGCGACATCAAGAGCCTCACCGAGGAACAGAAGACCTTGGAGGCGGAACTTTGCTCGGGTACACTCTCTGTAGATGAACTGACAGAGAAGAGCCGTCGGCTGCCTCTGTTGAAGGAGGAACTTGACGAGAAAGAAATGCGTTGGTTGGAACTGAGTGAGATAGAATAAGGAAAACTATGCCAAGAAAGAAAATCAATTGGGGAATCATCGGTTGTGGAGAAGTGACCGAAAGAAAGAGTGGTCCTGCCTTCGACGAGGTGGAAGGTTCTCGTGTCGTGGCTGTGATGAGCCGTAAGGAACAGATTGCCCGTTCCTATGCCGAGCGCAACCATGTAGCCAAATGGTATACTGATGCGCAGGAACTCATCGATGATCCCGACATCCACGCCGTTTATGTGGCTTCACCGCCCTCCACCCATGCCACCTATGCCATTATGTCGATGAAAGCCGGCAAGCCTGTCTATGTGGAGAAACCTCTTGCCGCCTCTTATGAAGACTGTATCCGCATCAACCGCGTCAGCGAGCAGACAGGTGTTCCTTGTTTTGTGGCCTATTATCGGCGCTACCTGCCTTATTTCCAAAAAGTGAAGGAAATCGTGGACAGTGGGCAGATAGGCAAGGTGATGAATGTGCAGTTGCGCTTTTCCTGTCCACCACGCGATTTGGACTCCAATGCCCATACCGACATGCCTTGGCGTCTCCAAGCCAATAGCGATGGCGAGGGCTATTTTTACGATCTCGCTCCTCACCAACTGGATCTCATCCAATATATCTTCGGTGTCATCGTCGAGGCCAATGGCATCTGTGCCAACCGTGAAGGATTCTATCAAAACGCCGACAATGTGAGTGCATGTTTCCGCTTTGAAAACGGACTGCCCGGCTCGGCTTCTTGGTGCTTTGTGGGGCATCCTTCGTCCAAGGACGACCGTATAGAGGTGGTGGGCGACCAAGGAATGGTCAACTTTTCGGTCTATACCTACAACCCGATACACCTCTACACCGGCGAAGGCTCCCGCTATATCGAGGTGCCCAACCCTTCCTATGTGCAGTTGCCCATCATCCGTTCTGTCATTGAGCATCTCCAGGGCATCAGCACTTGCGACTGTACGGCGGTGTCGGCTACACCTGTCAATTGGGTGATGGACCGAATTTTAGGTAAGTTCTGATTTTCTATGACCACATATACATGATAAAAAGAATTCTGATTTCTCTCTTTGTC
>CAKPTK010000053.1 GCA_934190685.1 uncultured Prevotella sp. | reverse complement strand
CAATAAGCTTGATGACGTTCGTCACCGGGAAAATTGAGTTCCACATTCTCATTGGTCAGCTCGATAGCCTTGGCACTCGAGTCCACACTGTGCACCAGTTTGGCACCGCCACGCATGGCGTAGAAAGAAAAACCACCTGTATAGCAGAACATATTGAGCACGCTCTTGCCTTTGGCATAGTGTTCAAGCAAGGACCGGTTCTCCCGCTGGTCGACAAAGAATCCCGTCTTCTGTCCCTTAAGCCAGTCGACATGGAATCGCAGACCGTTCTCCACAGCCGTGTTGTTGTCGCTTCCACCATAAAGGAAGCCGTTTTCCTGTCCGAGGTCTGCCTTGTAAGGCAACGTGGTCTCACTCTTGTAGAATACATTCTTGATGCGGTCGCCCATGACGGCTATCAGTTGCTTGGCTATGGTCTCCCTGCACACGTGCATACCCACACTGTGAGCCTGCATGACAGCGGTCTCGCCGTAGCAGTCGATGACCAGTCCGGGCAGGTTGTCACCCTCGCCGTGCACCAGTCGGTAGGTGTTGTTCTGAGGATTGTCCGCAATGCCGATGCTGATACGCATGTCGAGGGCGGACTGAAGACGCTCACGCCAGAAGTTGTCGTCGATGGCAATGTCGCTGAAGGAAAGCACACGCACAGCGATGGAACCAATCTGATAGTGTCCCACAGCGATGAAGTCGCCACTATGAGCGATTACACGAACGATGTCGCCTTCCTCTATTCCGTCGTCCATCTTGGCTATGGCGCCGGAGAATATCCAAGGATGAAAGCGCTTGAGGCTCTCTTCCTTGCCTTTCTTCAAATAGATGTTCATATTTTGATTCAATCCTTTATTTACGAATTTGTTTGCTCGGGTGCAGGTTCTTCCACCTCCACCAATTCATAGTCACCGGTCAGTTTGAGACGCTTCAACTCCTCGTAGAGTTGAATGCAAGTCCAGGCATCAGTGGCGGCATATCCTTTCTGTGCCTCACTGAGCACGTCTGCTTCCCAGTTGCTGAGTTGTTGGCGCTTGCTGATTTTTTCGCCAAAGATGTTGGCATAGAGTTTTTGGAGACTGAGGTCCTGAATGCCGAATTGCCCCACAATGTCCTGCAAGTCGATGAAACTGCCGGGAACAAACTCTGCCCGTCTGTGGAGAGACATCATATCGTCATGGAGAGACAAGCCTACCTTGGGCACTTTCTTATCCTCAAGAAGGCGAATGATGTCAGGAGTCATCCCAGTGTGGTTGAGACGGAAAAGGAAACAAATATCCTTGTTGGCCACCTGCAAGAGGGCCACCTTGCGGTGCTGCCCTTTTTTGAACACAGGACGCGTCTCCGTGTCGATGCCTAGAATGGGACTGGAGAGCAGATAGTCCACCGCCTTTTTCGTCTCGCCGGGAGTCAGTATCACCACGATACGGCCTTGAAAAAGCACGCGAGGGAGGGCAGCTATACGCTTCTTGTCAAACTTGCTGTATAGTATTTTTTTCATTAATCTTTTCTTACAGAATGCAAAATTAGAAAAAAAGTAGGAAAAAATGGCGAGTTCTGACTTTTTTCAATTACTTTTGCATAAAATAAAATAAGAATCTAAATAATGGCAAGAAAAAAGACAGAGCGAAAAGCGTCATCGTTCAATGAGGCAGTTGGATTCAAGAACATGTTCAATAATGAAAAGGTGAATTTCATCCTTGGCTTGGTTCTATTGCTCTTCGCAATCTATATAATCATCGCATTCGTTTCTTACTTTTCCACTGGGGCGGCAGACCAAAGTCTGGTGCTGAAGTTGCGCCCGGGTGAAGTGGAGAATGCGTCCCGTGTGTTCCAAAACACATGCGGTTCGGTGGGCGCCCTTCTCTCCTATTTTTTCATCGCACGTTGTTTCGGCATTCCCGCTTTTCTGATTCCCCTGTTCATGTTGCTGGCCTCCCTGCAACTGATGAACGCTTATAAGGTGAACTTGCTCAAATGGTTTATGGGCACCATGCTCGTCATGATTTGGAGTTCGGTGACTTTTGCCAAATTCATCACCCCCATGATGAGCGACTCCGTGTTCAACCCTGGAGGTGGCCACGGCATGCTCATCTGCCGCTATCTGGAAAACATGATTGGTTCTCCAGGCTTGGTGGCCATCTTGCTCGTGGTGGCTATCGGCTTCCTCACTTATCTCAGTTCGGAGACCATCACCATCATCCAGAAACTGCTCAATCCGTCCAAGTTCATCACAGGCAAGGTGAAATTCACCATCACCAACCACACCAAGAATAGCGAGGAGGAGGACGGCAGCTACGACCATGCTGACACAAGTGCGACCATCAAGGCGGAGCCTGACCCGGAAGTGTTTGATGATCCGGCACCACAGACCATCGACTTCCCCGACAAGGGAGATGCGGTTGTCAGCGTCCCCGCCAACACTGACGAAATGGAACAAACCCACACTCCGCCACGCAAGCCTGCAGATTCCAGCAAGCAGAATGGTGGAGAAGACATCGGCATGGATGTGGAAGTGGCCAAAGAGGAAGAACACGCCAAGGGTGACACTGTCGCCATCGAGGATGTGCTCTCTACTCCCATCAACCCCAAAGAGCCTTACACCCACTACAAATACCCCACTCTCAACCTGCTCAAAAAATACGACAACGACGGCAAGCCGTATATTGACGAGGCAGAGCAAACTGCCAACAAGAACCGCATCATCGAAGTGTTGCGCAATTTCGGCGTGGAGATCAAGTCAATCCGAGCCACTGTAGGCCCGACCATCACCCTCTACGAAATCACTCCGGCGGAAGGTGTGAGAATCTCAAAAATCAGAAACCTTGAAGATGATATAGCCCTGAGCCTCTCGGCACTCGGCATCCGTATCATCGCGCCGATTCCCGGAAAAGGAACCATCGGTATCGAAGTGCCTAACGCCAAGCCCAACATCGTGTCGATGGAGAGCATTCTCAATTCCCGCAAATTCCAAGAGTCGACCATGGAACTGCCCATCGCTCTCGGAAAGACCATCACCAACGAGGTGTTCATGGCGGACTTGGCAAAGATTCCCCACTTGCTTGTGGCAGGTGCCACTGGACAGGGAAAGTCTGTAGGACTGAATGCCATCATCACCTCGCTGCTCTACAAGAAGCATCCAAATGAACTCAAATTCGTGCTTATCGACCCGAAGAAGGTAGAGTTCAGCGTCTACTCCGCCATCACCGACCACTTCATGGCGAAGGTGGCGGACGACAGCGACGAGGCCATCATCACCGATGTGACCAAGGTGGTGCGCACCCTCAAGAGTCTCTGCACCCTGATGGATCATCGTTACGACATGCTGAAGATGGCGGGAGCGAGAAATATCAAGGAGTACAACAAGAAATTCGTGGAGCACAAGCTCGACCTCACCAAGGGACACGAGTATATGCCCTATATCGTGGTCATCATCGACGAGTTCGGCGACCTGATTATGACAGCCGGCAAGGAAGTGGAAATGCCTATCGCCCGCATCGCGCAGTTGGCACGTGCCGTCGGTATCCACATGGTCATCGCCACCCAACGACCCACCACTTCCATCATTACGGGAAACATCAAAGCCAACTTCCCTGGACGTATCGCCTTCAAGGTGAGCGCCATGATTGACTCGCGAACCATCCTTGACAGACCTGGTGCCAACCAACTCATCGGCCGAGGCGATATGCTCTATCTCTGTGGCAACGAGCCTGTGCGTGTGCAGTGCGCTTTTGTGGACACACCTGAAGTGGAGCGCATCAACGAATACATCGCCGCCCAACCGGGACCCGTGGAACCCTTGTGGCTGCCGGAACCGAAAGAGGACGACATGGGCGACGGCATGGGGGGCGGCGGTGCCGTGGACATGCACAACCTCGACCCGCTCTTCCCGGAGGCAGCACGTCTGGTGGTCACCTCTCAACAGGGTTCCACCAGCATGATCCAACGCCGCTACTCCATCGGCTACAACCGTGCCGGCCGCCTCATGGACCAGCTCGAGAAAGCCGGCATTGTCGGAGCGGCACAGGGAGGAAAGCCCCGAGAGGTACTCATCACAGACGAGAACAGCCTCAATACGATGCTCGCCCAATTGTAAGGACAGAAGCATTGACAAGGACAGAATTCCAATCATGCATATTCAATCAACACGATAGTCATATTTTAGAAATTAAAGGTAATTACTATGAAAAGATTGTTTTTAGCGACACTAATCGCGCTTCTTTCCATCGGAGTGAACGCACAGAATGCCGCACAGGCGAAAAAGATTCTCGACAAGACCGCTGCCGTCGTGAGCAGCAAGGGTGGCGCATCCGCCAATTTCAGCATGTCGGGCGGAAAATATGGCAATGCGTCAGGCACTATCGCCATCAAGGGTAACAAATTTCACGCCCGTACGGCAGACGCCATGATATGGTTCAACGGCAAGACCCAATGGACTTATATGAAAAAATCGAACGAGGTGAACGTGAGCACGCCAACACAAGCACAGCAGATGCGCATGAATCCCTATACCTTCATTCACATCTACCAAAATGGCTACACACTCGGCATGACACAAAAGGGTGGAGCCTACAATGTGCACCTCACCGCGCAGAACAAGCAACGCACCATTCAAGAGATGTATATCACCGTGGGCAAGAACTATCAGCCTCAGCAAGTGAAGATGCGCCAAGGCAACTCTTGGACCACCATCAACATCTCCAACTTCAAGGCAAGCAAACAGAGCGACGCCATCTTCAGCTTCAACTCTAAAGATTTTCCAACAGCTGAAGTCATCGACCTGCGCTGATCTCTCAAGACAATGAAAGAAGGACATATCGAAATCAAAGGTGCGAGGGTGAACAACCTCAAGAATATCAGCATCAATATTCCACGCAACAAGTTCATCGCCATAGCCGGTGTCAGTGGCTCCGGCAAGTCCTCGCTGGCTTTCGACACGCTCTATGCCGAAGGCCAACGACGCTATGTGGAGAGCCTCTCCTCCTATGCGCGCCAGTTTTTGGGACGCATGAGCAAACCTGAGTGTGACTTCATCAAGGGATTGCCTCCCGCCATCGCCATCGAGCAAAAGGTCATCTCACGCAATCCCCGCTCCACCGTGGGCACCTCGACAGAAATCTACGAGTATTTGCGACTGCTCTATGCACGCATCGGACGCACTTTCTCTCCGGTCAGTGGAGAGGAAGTAAAGAAGCACACCGCCGAAGATGTGGTCAACAAAGCGCTCAGCTTTGACGAGGGAACAAAGTTTTGCCTGCTCGCTCCCCTGCACATCATCGAAGGGCGCACCCTGCAAAAGCAGTTGGAGATGGAGTTACAACAGGGTTATGTGAGAATCTTCGCCAATGGCGGATTCGAGCGCATTGAGGATTTCTTGGCAGACTCCCGGCTTGCTGACACCAAGCAGGAAGACGTTTGGCTACTCATCGACCGTATGTCGGTGGACCACACACAGGACAGCATCTCCCGCTTGACAGACTCCGCCGAGACTGCATTCTACGAGGGAGACGGGGTATGCCGACTGCTTCTGTTGCCCGCCAACATCCCCTATGATTTCTCCACACGTTTTGAGGCTGACGGCATCCAGTTTGAGGAGCCTTCGGACAACATGTTCGCCTTCAACTCTCCCGCTGGAGCCTGCCCCACTTGCGAGGGATTCGGACAAGTGATTGGCATCGACGAGAAGTTGGTAATCCCCAATACAACACTCAGCGTCTACGATGGATGTGTACAGTGCTGGCACGGTGAAAAGATGAAATCGTGGAAAGAAGAGTTCTGCCGCAGGGCTGCCGCAGACAAATTTCCCATCTTCGAACCATATTACAAGCTCACCCAGGAACAGAAGGACATGCTCTGGCACGGACTGCCCTCCGAGAAGCGGCGCAGCCTAGCCAACAAGGTGTGCATCGACGCCTTCTTCCAAATGGTGAAAGACAATCAATACAAGATTCAATATCGTGTGATGATGAGTCGCTATCGTGGACGCACTGTGTGTCCCGACTGCCATGGCACACGGCTCAAGAAAGAGGCCAACTATGTCAAGGTGGGCGGATTGAGCATCAGTGACTTGGTGGAGATGCCTGTCTACAGACTCAAAGAGTGGTTTGACAAACTAAAGCTCACAGAGCACGAGGAGAGCATCGCCCGTCGACTGCTCACGGAGATACGTTCCCGCTTGGGCTTTATCTGTGAGGTGGGCTTGGGTTATCTCACCCTCAACCGCCCATCCAACACATTGAGCGGTGGCGAAAGTCAGCGCATCAACCTCACCACATCGCTGGGCAGTCCACTCGTCGGATCACTTTACATCCTCGACGAGCCAAGCATCGGACTGCACAGCCGCGACACCGACCTGCTCATCAACGTGCTCAAAGAACTCAAAGACGTGGGCAACACCGTTATTGTGGTGGAGCACGACGAAGACATCATACGGGCGGCCGACTATCTGATAGACGTCGGACCGGACGCCGGCAGACTGGGCGGAGAGATTGTGTTCCAAGGCGACGCCAAAGACATCGCTCCCAAAAGTCTTGAGACCAATCCTCGAAGCTACACCGTGAAATATCTGCTCGGCAAAGAAACGATAGCCGTGCCCGAAAGCCGCAGACGGTGGAATATGGCTGTCGAGGTGAAGGGCGCACGTATGAACAACCTCCGAGGCATCGACGTGAAGATTCCACTCAACGTGATGACCGTGGTCACGGGCGTCAGCGGTTCGGGCAAAAGTTCGCTCATCAGGGGAATCCTCTACCCCGCCCTGCGCAGACATCTCGACCTGGTGGCAGACACCCCTGGTGAATACGCATCCATAGAAGGAGATGTCAAAGCCATCAAGTCCGTAGAGTTTGTCGACCAAAATCCCATCGGAAAGAGTTCCCGGTCCAACCCCGCCACCTATCTGAAGGCTTACGACATGATTCGCCAATTGTTTGCCGACCAACCACTCGCCAAGCAGATGGGCTTCACGGCACAATATTTCTCGTTCAATGCGGAAGGCGGACGGTGCGAGGAATGCAAAGGCGCCGGTGTCATCACAGTAGAAATGCAGTTTATGGCAGACCTTGTACTGGAATGTGACGCTTGCCATGGACAACGTTTCAAGAAAGAGATTCTCGAGGTGAAGTTTGCCGACAAGAATATCAACGACATTCTCAACATGACTGTCAGCGAGGCGATAGCCTTCTTCACGGAGCATAACCAAAAGTCGATTGCCAAGAAACTGCAACCGCTGGAAGACGTGGGACTGGGCTATATCAAGTTGGGCCAGAACTCCTCCACCCTCTCCGGCGGAGAAAACCAACGCGTGAAACTCGCCTACTATATCGGACAGGAAAAAGCAGACCCGACCTTGTTCATCTTCGACGAACCTACCACTGGTCTTCATTTCCACGACATCAAGCGACTGTTGAGTGCCTTCGATGCCCTCATAGCCCGAGGCCATACGGTTCTCGTCATTGAGCACAATATGGATGTGGCCAAATGCGCCGACTATATCATCGACCTGGGACCGGGCGGAGGAGACAAAGGCGGAAACCTCGTCTGCGCCGGAACACCCGAAGAGGTGGCCAAATGCCCCGACAGCTATACCGCCAAATATTTGGCTGAGAAATTATAACACAGCCCATAGACAAGAAAATCGGCTCTCTGAGAACGTACATATTTCGTGACGAAATACAAATAGTCATAAAATATGTACGTTTTTTTGTTCTCTATCAACCGAAATGATTATCTTTGCCGTTAGAAATAATTACCTGTCACAAAACATCAAAAGACAATGGAAAGAACATGGAGATGGTTTGGCAAGAACGACAAAATCACACTTGCCATGCTGAAACAAATCGGAGTGCAAGGCATCGTCACCGCCCTGCACGATGTACCGAATGGTGAAATCTGGACTCGAGAGAAGATACACGACCTCAAGACCTATATCGAAAGTTATGGCATGAGATGGTCTGTGGTGGAAAGTCTTCCCGTGTCCGAAAGCATCAAATATGCCGGACCAGACCGTGACCAACTCATCGAGAATTATAAGGTGAGCCTCAAGAATCTGGGAGAGGAAGGCATACACACCATCTGCTACAATTTCATGCCTGTGCTTGACTGGGCACGCACAGACCTCGCCCACCCCAACGAGAACGGCACCACCAACCTTTATTTCTCCCACGCGCAGTTTGCCTATTTCGACATACACATCCTCAAACGCGAGGGTGCGGAGAGAGACTGGAGTGACGAGGTGCTCGCCGAAGTGGAAAAACTGAAGCAGACCATGACTCCCGAAGACGACCACAAGTTGGTGGAGAACATCATCGTCAAGACGCAAGGTTTCGTGAGCGGCAACATCAAGGAGGGCGACGAGCATCCTGTAGAACTCTTCCGGCAACTGCTCGCTTTATATAAAGGTATAGACAAAGACCAGCTGCGTGAGAACATGCGCTACTTCCTCAGTGCCATCATGCCCACCTGTGAGCAATACGGCATGAACATGTGCGTGCATCCAGACGACCCGCCATTCCCCATTCTCGGTCTTCCACGCATCGTGACCTGCGACGAGGATATCGAATGGTTCCTCAAGGCTGTGGACAACCCACACAATGGCCTGACTTTCTGCGCAGGTTCGCTTTCCGCAGGCGCCCACAACGATGTGGTGGCGCTGGCGCGCAAATATGCCGACCGCACATGGTTTGTCCACCTGCGCTCCTGCCACGTATTCCCCAACGGAGACTTCACCGAGGCTTCCCATCTCGGAGGACGGGCTGACCTTGTCGAATTGGCGCGCATCTTCGAGAAAACCAACCCACAACTGCCCATGCGCGTAGACCACGGAATGGAAATGCTCGGCGACGACAAGCGTGGCTACAATGCCGGATACTCGTTCCTCGGCCGCATGTTTGCCATGGGACAGGTACAAGGCATCCTCGCCACAGTAGACCGGGAACTGGGCATCGAATACAAGCAACCGGGACTTTACTAAAACCAACCGATCATAAAAACAACTGTCATGCAAAATCTATTTGATATCAAAGACAACGTGACCGTCATCACTGGCGGCACAGGCGTGCTCGGCAGATGCATCGCAAAATATCTCGCCCTCAATGGCGCGAAGGTCATCATCCTCGGAAGAAAGGAAGAGGTGGGCCGTGAAATCGTGGAGGACATCGCCAAGGCTGGCGGCTCATGCGAATTTATGAAGACCGACGTGATGGATCAAGCCGCCGTGGAAAAGAATTGCGAGGACATTCTGGCCAAATACGGAAGAATCGACACACTGCTCAACGCCGCAGGAGGCAATATGAAGGGAGCCACCATCGCCCCCGACCAGACATTCTTCGACCTGAAGGCTGACGAGTTCCAGAAAGTACTCTCCCTCAACCTCACCGGAACTGTCATCCCCACCCAAGTGTTTCTGAACCCCATGGCCAAGCAAGGCAAGGGAGCCATCATCAACTTCTCGTCCATGGCAGCCTTCCGCCCCATGACCCGTGTGTGTGGCTATGCGGCAGCCAAAGCCGGCATCAGCAACTTCACGGCTTATATGGCCACCGAATGCGCCAAGAAGTTTGGCGAGGGCATCCGCGTCAACGCCATTGCCCCCGGATTCTTCATCACCGAGCAAAACAGAGCCCTGCTCACCAATCCTGACGGAACATACACCGAGAGAGGAAAGGACGTGATTCGCCAGACACCGTTCGGACGCATGGGCGAACCCGAAGAACTCTGCGGCACCATCCACTACCTGATGAGCGACGCCTCCAAATTCGTCACCGGCACCGTGGCTGTCGTGGACGGAGGCTTCAATGTATTCGCCATGTAAAAACGTAAACCTTTGCGTAAAAATATTTTCGTTTTATAGGCTCAGATTACCGAGAAAAAGGTATCTTTGCACAAGAAAAAGTAGAAACAAATTATAAGTATAAACATTATTATGGAACAATTGAAATCTCTAAACAAGAGAACTGCGCCAAAGAGCACAGCTCCTGAAAGAATTATCCAGTTCGGTGAGGGTAACTTCCTCCGTGCATTTGTTGATTGGATTATCTGGAAAATGGACCAGAGAACCAACTTCAACAGTTCTGTAGTTATCGTGCAGCCTTTGGCTCAGGGTATGGTTGACTGGTTGAACGGACAGGATTGTCTCTATCACGTCAATCTGCAGGGTAAGGAAAACGGACAGCCTGTCAACACCTTGGAGCGTATTGACGTGGTAAGCCGCGCACTGAATCCATATTCTCAGAACCAGGCTTTCATGGCTTTGGCTGAGCAGCCTGAGATGCGTTTCATCATCTCCAACACAACTGAGGCCGGTATCGCTTTCGACGACAGCTGCAAGTTCACTGACGCTCCTGCCTCTTCTTATCCCGGCAAGCTCGTCCAGTTGCTCTTCCACCGCTACAAGTTCTTCAACGGTGATCCTACAAAGGGTATGATTCTCATGCCTTGCGAGCTCATCTTCTTGAACGGTCACCATCTGAAGGAGTGCATCTATCAGTACATCGAACTTTGGAAAGAGGATATGGGTGCTGACTATGAGGGCTTCAAGAAATGGTTCACAGACAACTGCTTCGTATGCGCTACTCTCGTAGACCGTATCGTTCCTGGTTTCCCACGCGACACCATCAAGGACATCCAGCAGACTGTAGGTTACAAGGACAACCTCGTAGTAAAGGCTGAGAGCTTCCACCTCTGGGTAATCGAGAAGGCAGAAAACATGACTGTGGAGCAGATGAAGGAAGAATTCCCTGCACACAAGGCTGGTCTCCACGTACTCATCACAGACAACGAGAAGCCTTATCACGCACGCAAGGTGACATTGCTCAATGGTCCTCACACAGTATTGAGCCCAGTTACATACTTGAGTGGTGTGAACATCGTTCGCGACGCTTGCGAGCATCCTGTTCTCGGCAAATACATCCACAAGGTACAGTTCGACGAGCTTATGCAGACTCTTGACCTGCCTATGGAAGAACTTCAGAAGTTCGCTTCCGATGTATTGGAGCGCTTCGAGAATCCATTCGTTGACCACCAGGTGACCAGCATCATGCTGAACTCATTCCCTAAATATGAAACTCGTGACCTCCCAGGCGTGAAGATTTATCTCCAGCGCAAGGGCGAACTGCCACAGGGATTGGTATTCGGTTTGGCTGCCATCATCACCTACTACAAGGGTGGCAAGCGTGCTGACGGTGCTGAAATCAAGCCTCAGGACGATCAGAAGATCATTGACAAGCTCCAAGAGCTTTGGGCTACAGGTGACACACAGAAGGTTGCCGAAGGTGTTCTCGCTTTCGACTACATTTGGAAGGAAGACCTCAACAAGACTGTTCCTGGCTTGACAGAACTCGTCAAGAAGGATCTCGACCTTATCCAGGAGAAGGGTATGCTCGAGGCTGTGAAGACTATCCTCTAAGAAATAGACAACAGATTCTACATAAAAAGTGGCGGACCATCTTTGGTTCGCCACTTTTTATGTATTTGAACGAATAGTGATAGCTGATAATATCTATAGAAAGATACTCGTCAATGCAAATCTGAAAACTTCCGAATTCCTTTTACATAATATTGCCAAAGAATAGAATAGGACCTGCGCTGGGCAATATGCTTCACCTTTCTGTGCTTCTGTATCTGTTCACGCGTTTTCACATAGTCCTTGCGCATGATGCGGTAGTCGTGGCGAGCTTTGAGAACTGCCTTGAAATCGCCCCAATTCCTCCCTAGGACAAGCATCTGGAAAGCAGCCAAATAGTCCAAGAACCAGCGCATACGCAACACGGGACGCAACTCGCGCTCAGGGAGATTCTTATAGAGCATCAACAGATTGTTGCGGAAATTCAGATACGTCTTCCTTGGATTGCCCTTTGGAAGCGTTCCACCACCGACATGATAGACCACACTCTCCGGTATACAGAAAACCTTCCTTCCCATCAACCGCAAACGCCAGCAGAGGTCAATCTCCTCATTATGGGCAAAGAACTTGGCATCCAAGCCCCCAGCCCTGCGATAGTCTTCCGCACGAATCATCAGACACGCACCTGTAGCCCACAAAATTTCCTGACGGTAGTCATACTGTCCGTCGTCCTCCTCCACCGTTTCAAAGATGCGTCCACGACAAAAAGGGTAGCCGTATTTATCAAGAAATCCTCCACAAGCCCCGGCATACTCAAACATATCCTTGTCTTTCTCCGCCAAGAGTTTCGGTTGACAAGCCGCCACTTCCGGATGGGTGTCCATAAACTCAATCAATGGAGTGAGCCAATGGTGAGTCACCTCTACATCGGAATTAAGCAAGACAAAGTAATCGGCATCCACCTGTGCCAAGGCCTTATTGTAGCCCTCGGCAAATCCCCAGTTACGATCCAAGCGGATGACGTCCACATCCTTGAAGTGAGTCTGCAGGAAACTGATGGAGTCATCGGTCGAAGCATTGTCCGCCACTATGACCGTGGCATCCTCCCGAGAATACTCCACTACACTGGGCAGATAAGTGGACAGCATCCGGCATCCATTCCAATTCAAAATAACAATTGCAACTTTCATATAGCAAAATTATTCCACTATCGCCTTCAAGGCGGTCTTGTCATGATTAAAATCTCCGAGACGAACCTTAACCAACTGATTGTCCAACGCATCGGAAGCGTGAGCCGGCGACAGTTCTACTCTGATATAATTCCGGGTAAAACCATGCATTGCCTTGCCGCGAGTGGCTTTCTCAAAGAGCACTTCTGCCTCTTGGCCAATATGGGCGGCGTAGAAGGCTTGCGTCTTCTCGTCAGACAGTTCAAGCAGACGCTTGCTGCGCAACTTCTTGTCGCGTTCATCCACCACATACGGAATCTTGAGCGCTGCCGTTCCCGGACGCTCGGAATAAGGAAAGACATGGAGTTGGGTGACATCCAACGATTTGAGGAACCGATAAGTATCCTCAAAATACCCGGGCCGTTCACCACGGCATCCGACCATCACATCGACACCGATAAAGGCATCAGGAATGCGTTCTTTGATAAGATGAATCTTATGGGCGAAAAGAGCCGTGTCGTAATGACGGTGCATCAATTTGAGCACCTCGTCAGACCCACTCTGGACAGGGATATGGAAGTGGGGCATGAAAGCGCGGCTTTGCGCACAGAAGTCGATGATTTCGTCTGTGAGCAAGTCGGGTTCTATGCTACTGATACGATAGCGCTGAATGCCCTCCACCTGGTCAAGGGCTTTGATGAGATCGATGAACTTCTCTCCTGTAGACCGTCCAAAGTCGCCTATATTAACCCCCGTGATAACAATTTCCTTTCCGCCTTCCGCTGCAGCCTGCTCCGCTTGCTTAACCAAGGATTCTATGGTAGGATTGCGAGAGAAGCCACGGGCATATGGAATCGTGCAATAGGTACAGAAATAGTTGCATCCATCCTGCACCTTCAAGAAAAAGCGCGTGCGGTTTCCTCGAGAGCAACTGGGGGCAAAGGTCGTGATATCCTTGGTCTTGACGGAATGGAACTCATGTTTGCCATCGGCTTCTTTGGTTCCACTCCAAGCATTGCTGAGATACTGGATGAGATTGGCTTTCTCATTACTACCCAACACCAGGTCTACCCCCTCAATCTTGCTGACGGCCTCAGACTCCAACTGAGCATAACAACCTGTCACAACGACAAACGCCCCGGGATTTTCCCTCACCATACGATGGATTGCCTGACGGCACTTGTGGTCGGCAACTTCCGTGACCGAACAGGTATTGATGATGCAAAGATTGGCTGGTTCGCCTTTGTCTGCGGCTCTCACCCCCATTTCCTGAAGCAATCGACCAAAAGTTGACGTCTCGGAAAAGTTGAGTTTACATCCCAATGTATAGTAAGCGGCAGTCTTGCCTTGAAAGGCTGAAGAATCTATCATAGATATAATAATGTGTATTTGTCTACTGCAAAGGTACGGCAAAAATCTGATTAAGCACAAAAAAAGGCAGAATAACTTCTGTTGGCGCATCATCACAAGCGGAAAGATTGTGTTAAAAACCACCATCCTTTCTGCATCCTGAAAACTTTAACATTTGTTTAATATACATAATTAACTGATATACAGTGTGTTACAAAATAGTTACAAAAATAGTCGAAAAAAAGTTAGGTAAAAGTGATACACGTATCAAAAAATTACTTACCTTTGCAACGTTTTAATAAACAAATGATTGTTTTACAGATTTAAAAAGCAAAGAAAATGAAAAAATTAGTTTTAATGTTCGTAGCTATCGCAGCTATCTCTTTCGCATCTTGTGGTAACAAAACAGCTCAGGCTCCTGCACAGGATTCTGACTCTGTAGCAACTGACACTGTTGATACAACTGCTGTTGACACAACTGCTGCTGACACAACTGTTAACAAGTAATTCGGTAGTTCGAACTGAAAAATGAGAGAAACGACCGTCAAGGCTCAGCCTTGACGGTTTTTTCGTATCTATACTTGCCGAAAACAACACGATGCCTACATCCCTTTTCATAGACAAAGCGAAAGAGAGAGAACGCTATAAATTAGACATTCTACGTTTTGATTTTATTTTACAAATTTATCCGAAGTATTCTGCCGGGCCTCCCTTCACAAGCTATCAAGGGTAGCTGCTTGTGAAGAACAGGCGGACTAATCAACTTTTCACCGTGGTGAAAATTCCGCTAATGGCATACTAACGCATCGTTAATGGCACACTAACGATGGACTATCGGGACAGTAAGTTTTCCCCAATGTGAATTTACTTTACAAAACGAGATCTGTTTTAGACCTATTGACACGGAAATATGGTAAAGCACCCGTGTAGGATAATGTATGATTTGTGTATGATTTGTGTATGATTCCATAC
>CAKPTK010000052.1 GCA_934190685.1 uncultured Prevotella sp. | reverse complement strand
ACGTTCTTGGAACGGTGGAATGCGCTACAGCATTCAACGTACGCAACGATATTTTGAGAAAGTGATGAGCTATCTCACGAAGAAGTAAAACAATAAAACAGAAATAATGCCGTTTGTCTATATGTTAGACAAGCGGCTTTTTAGTTGACAAACACACAGATGATGATACGATTAATCTCTATATTCATGGGCTTGGCGATGTATTGCGGCATGGCAAGTGCCCAACACGTGACCTACAAATCGTTCGACCATTATAATGATAAGGTGGTGGAATTTGAAAAGATGCGTCCGGTGGACTCCACCGATGTGGTTATGCTTGGTAACAGCATTACGGAATTTGGTGGCGATTGGAACAAACGGGTGGGGGGGAGACATATCCGCAACCGCGGTATTGCCGGTGACGATGCGATGGGCATCTACCATCGGTTGGATCAGATTCTGCCGGGAAAGCCCCGGGCGGTCTTCTTGATGGTGGGCATCAATGACATCAGCCACGACTTGAAAGGCGAACAAGTGGCAGAACTTTGTATCAAGGTGATAGACAAGATTCGCCGTGACGCACCACAGACAAAACTCTATGTGCAGAGCATTTTGCCCATCAATGAGGATTTCAACCGATGGAAAACATTGGAGGGCAAGACTGATGTAGTTCCGGCGGTCAACCGCCGTGTCAAGGATCACTGTCAACGATACGGCATCGAATACATTGATTTGTTTTCCAAATTTGTCCGTCATGGCACTAACGACTTGCGCCGTGAATTGTCTGTTGACGGCTTGCATCTAAGTCCCCAAGGTTATAAACAATGGGCTTTTGTGCTGAAACGCTATCTGCGGGATTGCGGAGCGGTGAGATAAAATGAAATCGGCATTCAGTGGGAAAAACTGGATGCCGATTTCATTTATTATAGTTCTTGTTTTTATTTCTGCATATCGTAGACCACTTGCATGATTTGCTTGCCCAGTTGGTCTGCTTCTTCCATGGTATGTGCCTCGCTGTACACACGGATGATAGGCTCTGTGTTTGATTTGCGTAGGTGCACCCATTTGTCGGCAAAGTCGATTTTTACACCGTCGATGTCGGTAATCTTCTCATGACAGTACATCTCTTTCACCTTTTCGAGAATTGCGTCCACATCGGTGGCCGGGGTGAGGTCGATACGATTTTTAGCGATGAAATAGTTGGGGAATGTGGCGCGCAGTTCGCTTACCTTACATCCCTTTTGCGCCAATGATGACAGGAAGAGGGCGATGCCCACCAGTGCGTCACGTCCGTAGTGGCTTTTGGGATAGATGACTCCGCCATTTCCCTCACCGCCAATCACGGCATTCACCTCTTTCATCTTAGTGGTCACGTTCACTTCGCCCACTGCGGCAGCAGTATAAGTGCCGCCATGTTTGACGGTCACATCACGCAGGGAACGGGTGCTGCTTAGGTTGCTCACAGTGTTTCCCGGAGTGTGACTCAGCACGTAGTCAGCCACGCTGACAAGTGTATATTCCTCGCCAAACATTTTACCATCCTCACAGATGAACGCTAGACGGTCTACATCCGGGTCAACCACGATGCCAAGGTCGTAGCCGCCTTTTTTCATTTCTCCCATGATGCCACTGAGATTTTTCTCGAGGGGCTCTGGATTGTGGGCGAAGTCTCCGTTGGCATCTCCGTTGAGCACAGTGTATACCACACCCAATGCCTTGAGCAGATCGGGCAGGATGATGCCACCCACACTGTTGATGGTGTCCACACAAACCTTGAAATTCGCTTTCTTGATGGCTTCAGCATCCACCAGATTCAGTGCTAATACACTTTCAATGTGGCGGGCGTTGTAGGTGTGGTCTTCTGTGTAGTGGCCCAAGTGGTCCACGTCGGCGTATTCAAAATCTTCTTTCTCGGCAATGGTGAGCACCTCATTGCCGTCGGCATTGGTGAGGAATTCCCCCTCTTGGTTAAGCAATTTCAGTGCGTTCCAGTGACGGGGATTGTGGCTGGCTGTGATGATAATGCCGCCAGCCGACTGCGACATGCGCACGGCCAACTCTGTGGTTGGGGTGGTGGCGAGTCCGATGTTGATGACATCATAGCCGCACCCCATCAGGCATCCACAAACAATTTTGTCAACCATCGCTCCCGAGATGCGGGCGTCGCGTCCCACGACGATGGTGTTTGATTGTGATTTTCCGCTCTTGCGGATAAAGGAGGCGTAAGCTGTTGTGAATTTCACAATATCCAGAGGATTGAGCGTGTCGCCCGTATGCCCTCCGATGGTTCCTCTGATACCAGAGATAGATTTGATAAGTGTCATAAATGTATCAATTTTAGAAACAATGCATGCTCTACCACTCACCCTGATAGGTGATGTCATAATAGCAGGGATACACGTTTTGTGCTGCGTAGGATTGTCCTGCGGTGTGGGGTACGATGAGTTTTACGTGGGCGATTTGTTCTCCGTCAGCCTTGGGCACACCAATCTTGATATAGCTCAGTGGCACCAGCCAGCCTGTAGGCACAGATGCGCTGCTGTAGGTGCGGTACATGACGCTGCTTTGGGAGTCGAAAGAAGCGGTGAAACTGCCGCTTGTGTTGGTCACGTTCATCAAGTCCGGCATGGAACTGTAATAAGGTATATTGTTTGTAGAGATGGTGTCCCCCTCCATGATGTTTACTTCTGTATATCGGCAGACAACCGTGAGGCTCTGTCCGTTTTTGATTTTCTCGCCACAACCCTCATTGCAAATTTGCATATAGACGCCAGACTGATCGAGTTCGACATACTGGTTTTTCGATACGTCAGTGGTATAACCTTGCTGGGCGAATACAGTTTCAGAGATGGGGCTAATCTTGTTTTCCGCGATATACTGCGCAATCGCCGAACGCTCTTTCTTCTTCTGGTCCGCATAGGTCTCGCTGTCGCTGCAGGAACTGTATACCAAAAGGGAAAGAAGTGCCATAATGGCCAATTGTATTTTTCTCATTTCTTGTCTTTATAAATAACAGGGCAAAGTTACCCATTTCTGTTGACATGACCGAAAGGGCGTATGGGTTTTTATTGTTTTTTTACGCTTCTTGTTGTCATTTTCAGCTTGTTGGCTTACTGATGATTATTTTTTCAGTTCTTCTGCGAAATATTTGATGGCCTGCTTGGCCACCTCCTTTGCCTCGTCCATGCTGCAATGGAGCTTGCCTCCGGCAGCGTCTGCGTGGCCTCCGCCGTTGAAAAAGCGCTCGGCCACCTGTTTGCAGTGGAATCCGCAACTTGACCGAAGACTGACGAAGATGAGGTTGTCCTTGACTGTATCTTCGCGCAGATAGATGGACAGTTTCAATCCCTTGATTTTCAGCGGCTCGTTGACCAGTCCTTCAGCGTCGCCTTTAATATAGTGGAATCGTTGCATTTCTTCACGTGTGAGCGTGAAATAGGAAGCGTGCAGATCCTCGTAGACATTCAGTTTTTGCATCATCATATAACCTCTCATGCGTAGGCACCATGTGCTGTAGTTGTGGTTCACACGGTTGTAAATGTCGTCCTTGTCCACGCCTTTTTCCAACAGGTGGCTGATGATGAGGAATATTTCAGGGCGCGTAGAGTTGTAGGTGAAGCCACCCGTGTCGGTCATCATTCCACAGTAGAGACTGATGGCGCATGCCTTGCTCATATTTTCAAACACCCCCAACTGCCATAGGATGCGGAAGGACAGCTCGCAAGTGGAACATAATTCCTCGTGTGAGATGACCAGCTTCGCTTCGGGAATGTCAGGGCCTATGTGATGGTCGATGAGCACTTTGGAAGCTTGGGCTTGGTCGAGTACGGGCTGCATGTCTTCCAATCGTGCTGACACATTGAAATCGAGGCAGAAGATGAGGTCGGCGTGGGCGAAGAGATCCTTCACTTCGTCGGGATGTTTGTCATAGCGTGTCACCGATTGTGCGAAGCCTGGCAACCATTGTAGAAAGTCGGGACATGCGTCGGGAATGGCCACCCTTACGTTCTTTTGTTTGCTTTTCAGGTAGTCTACCCAGGCCAGCGAGGATCCTATGGCATCACCGTCTGGACTTTTATGACAACAGATGACAATGTTTTGCGAAGCGTCAATAAGACTCCGCAAGGAGATGATTTCTTCTTGTGAGAGAATGTCGAGATTCATAGAGTATGTAAAGGTGAAGGTTGAAAACAGAAATGGTGCTTTCAACCTTCACATATTTTGTTAGAATAATTTGTTTGGATATACGCCCTCATCAATGAGGTTTTGGATTTTGTCCACCACCGACTGGCGGTCGGCTGCATAGGTCACGCCAAACCATTTGCTGGTGGTGTCGAGTACTTTGACACTCGCTGTGCCTTCATTGATGAGCTTGTTGACCATCAATGGAATGAAGAATTCAGCCTTGAGGTTCTCCATGTTCTTGGGGGCAGAGAGGAATTCTTTGAAATACTCCTCGCTATAGTCGAAATAGTCGGGAGTGAATCCCCACATGTTCATTGAAACAGGAGTGTTGTCATCCACGGCAATCCATTTGCCATCTTCATCCTTGTAGCTCACCTTGCCGTCCACACGCATGATTTCGGTGCGCTCTACCACGGTGGTCAAGTTCTCATGCTCGTCTTTCGAGCAGATGCCGCGTGCCACAGTCCCGTTGTCTGAAAGTGTGTTGCCCACACGGAATCCAACCATGGCATAATGGTTCTTGCTGCCTTCCGGAAGTTCGGAGAGAAATTTGCCGATGACCATGAAGGCGTCACGATTGTAGAAATCGTCGCAGTTGATGACCAGAAAAGGCTCCTTGATCACGTCTTTGGCCATAAGTACTGCGTGGTTGGTGCCCCATGGCTTGACACGGCCTTCAGGGCAAGTGAACCCCTTTGGCAAATCATCGAGGCTTTGAAAGCAAAGTTCTGCAGGGATGTGTCCTTCATATTTGCTGAGAATCTTCTCGCGGAAGTCTTTTTCGAAATCTTTGCGGATGATGAAGACAATTTTTCCAAATCCCGCCTTGATGGCGTCATAGATGGAATAGTCCATGATAGTCTCTCCGTTTGGACCTAAACCGTCCAATTGTTTCAAACCTCCATAACGGCTGCCCATGCCGGCAGCGAGGAGTAATAATGTTGGTTTCATATGAATTGATTTTAATTAGTTAGTTCTGTTTTGGCAAAAAGGTCTCCGGTGAAACCTTGTGCTCGATTTGCCAATATGCAAAGATAGTGCAAATCGAAGACAATACAAAATAAAAGGAAAATTGTTTCTCTTTTATTTTTGATATGTTGCCTACATTCATTAATTTTTAGAAGCGCCCTATTTAATGCAAGTGGTATAAAGGCTCACATTAAATAGGGCGATGTCCTTGGTTAGAATGGGTAGCCGATGGCGAGATGGAGACTCTGCCCGTCCTTGAAATGGGGTATGTTATAGTAGCCTCGCTTGCCTGTTTCGTAGGGCAAGTGGATGCCGACACCCCAGTCGACTCGGAGCACAAAGAATTCCAAATCGTAGCGGAGGCCGATGCCGGTTCCCATAGCCATTTGGTCGGCGAGGTTTTTGATTTTGAATTTGGAATTGGCACGGTATCCGTCGTCCCGCATAGCCCAGATGTTTCCTGCGTCAAGGAAGGCTGCTCCGTAGAGATTGCCAAAGAGACGGGCACGATATTCCAAATTGGCTTGCAGTTTGATATCTCCCGTTTGGTCCATGTATGACAGACGGCTTTGGTCTGTGTAGTAGGCTCCAGGTCCAATACTTCTCACCGTGAAAGCGCGGATACTGTTGGCACCACCCACATAGAACTGTTCACTGTAGGGCGCTCGCTCGGAGTTTCCATAAGCCCAAATGATGCCTCCGCTTACATGGCCGATTAACTGTGAATGTGGAGTGAGGGTCCATGTTTTGCGGAAATCTGTCTCGATTTTCACAAATTGGGCATAGGGATTCTTGAACATCTCCTTGCTCCGCTCATTCCATTTCTTACCGAATGCCATGTAGCCCGCAGATAAGATGTTGGCAGACTCGCTCAGGGTCGTTTGCCAATAGATAGGACTCTTCATCTCCTTCGGACTGGTGTAGGTGAAGGTGTATTTCATCTTGGGCAAGAACTGGTCTTGCATAGACATGAGCAGATAGGGGTTGTCGTTGAGGATGGTTGCGAATTTCTCTGTCACTTTTTTCATGTATTCATATTCCAAGGTGAGCGGGCTGAACTCATGCATCATGGTAGCTGTGGGTTGAAATTTGTAGGTGATTTCGCCCGACACAATACGACGTTTGAAGAAACTAGCGCGGTTTAAGGTGTTTGTAGACGCTTTAATCAGAGTTGAAGGCGAGACATAGAACCTGCGTTTGACAGGTATGGGGGAGAGCAGGCGAGGCAGTTCTACGGAAATATCTCCTCCGTATTCATAGGAGTTGATGTTTTCTTTGCTGCCTTGACCTCCACCGTTGGTCTGCCACTCATAAGAGCCATGAAGGTTGATGTCGAGTTTTTCCCCTCCGCGGAAGGCATTGCGCTTGGTGAAGCCGAGAATAAGTTCCGGGCCCATTCTTCCTGTTGTCTTTCCCGTAGCGTTGGTCTCGATATAGAAATCGTATGGTTTGTCAAAGATGCAATTCAATTTCATGTCTAGTGTGTCGCAAGTGGCGGTGGTGTCGCGGGGCGTGAAGGTAAAATTGGTCATGCTGAACAGGCCGGTGTTGGAAATGTTGTTCACTGTCTGTTGGTATTTCTCATAACTGTAAGGTTGCTTGGGATAGAGGCGCATGTCTTTCCATACCACACGCAGGCGGACGGGCGGTTTTCTGCCATTGAAACGTGCGAGGAAGTGGTGGCGGCTAATGCTGTCGCGCAACAAGTCTGTGTATTGGCGGCGGAAATCGATTTCCACATTTCCAATATACCATTTGTGCTTGGCGCGTTCGTCAAGTCCGTTGGCAAGTTTGAGCTGCAGTTGAGCGTGTCCTGGATTGCTCAGTGTGTCTGCGAGGAAGATGGCATAGTCGGGCTGATAGTAGAAATAGCCATTGTTGCGGAAAAGCGTAGATATGCGGTTGCGCTCGGCGTCAAGCAGAGAAACGTCGAATGGCGATCCTTTTTTCACAAGCGCATTGGATAGGGAAGCGGTGAGCATGCTGTCTGCCTCTTGGGGAAACTCGCGATAAGTCACCGAGTCGACGGTAAAGAGTTTTCCCATATTCACAGTATAGGCGATTTTCGCTTTCTTGGAATTCTTTTCTGTCACATTCTTATAGGTCACATTGCCATGGAAATAGCCGTGGTTGCGGATGAGGTTGGTCGCCACAGAGGCGCGGAGGGCAGGATTGACCCAACTCATCAAAACTGGCGCCTTGCCGAAAGATTTGGTCATCCATCTGCCGATGCCTGTGGTATCGTTGTGGAAGGCATTCCATATCCACAGGCGCATTTGGATGGGAGTGCGGTAGTAGCTACTGCCGAGCAAGGCTCCGTTGGGGGCTGTAGCAAGAGCTGCTTCTACTTCCTCTTGTGTGCTCAGAAAGTGGGCACTTTTGTTATAGTTCTCATATCGAATGGGTTCCAGTCCAGTGAAGAGTTGGTCGCCATCAGGCACACCACTAGTCGATGAACAAGCCGAAAGCAGGCTTGTCCCGGCGATAATCAGTGTGGAGACATATATGCTGATAAGTTTTTTCATCATCTGTATGTTTTATTGTCGAATGGTCGCGGTGGAATCGTTCCGCGGGTTCTGCTGTTGCATGGTTGGCAGGACGGTTTGCTCCTTCTTGAAGTTGAAGATGTCTTTAAAGTGGAGCAACTTGCGCCGCCACATGAAACCTGCACCGAACTCGCCCACGTTACCCTCCAACCAATCGTAGCTATCTCGGTCATAGAACACCTTGATGTATTTGTTTGAAGTGTCGCTGAGGCGGTATTCGAACGTCACATTATTGAAGAACGATTCATTTTGGTTCTTGACATCCGCTCCTGTGGAGAGTTTTCCGCCCACAACGATGCGCAGCCTGTTGTTCCAGAAGCGTTTGGCAAACTTGAAAGAGTAATCTGTGTGCATGCGGCCCGTGGCATCAGTGGTGTTGTCCACACCGAAGCTCAGGTCCAGTGTGCGCAGAGCGTTGCCTGATATTTGGTTAATTTGGCTTTGCAGGAAAGCGCTGAGGGCGTTGTTCATGGAGAAGTTCTTGGTATTTCCGTCAGCCAAATACATGCCGGTGGTGAGCATGGTCACCGCCAACTTTCCTCTGTCTTCGATAGACAAGGATTGTAGTTCGCTGTGCATGGAAATATCTTCAGGTGCATCAATGACGAATTCCAATCCCATGTCGTTGAGCGTCTTGGAGATGACTACGCCACAATTGAACATCACGATGCGTCCTTGACCGTTGCTGCCAGAGACGGAAGACTTCACTTCTTCCAACGCTGTGATGTGGAGGTAAGGATTCATCGGGTCGCCCCGGAATTCCACATAACTTCCGTCTTGTATGGCGAAGGTCTTGAGAGGAATCACCGGGAGGGAGTATTTCATCTGTCCATTGCTCAGAGTATAGCGTCCCCGGAGTTGCATTCCTTCAATGGTGTTGTATTGCATGCGCAGGGTGCCTCCACCTTCAAGGTCGATATAGTTGGATTGGTCGGCATTGAGCGCACAGAGAATATGTGCGGCTTGATCCACATTGATGCTCATGTCCATGTTGAGGCCTGTCGGCGTGGGGCGGTTGACCACTTCTTCGACAGAGTCGTTGAGATTGGTGAATTTCACGAGGCCGTCGAGTTGGTTGTCTGTTGTCAGGGGGGAGTCGCGAAGTATGTAGGTCATGTCTGTGGATCCGAGCACGTCGAGCTTTCCCTGCATGCTGAGATTGTCAAGCGGACCGCTCAGCCGGGCGAAGAGGTTGACAAATGCCTTGCCGAAGGCCTCGGAACGGAGATTCGCTTTAGCATCGATAATCTGGTAGTTTTCAGCTCTCATCTTCAAGTTGAGCATCATGTGCGATGGGTCAGAGAAATCGAGGTCGCCGACCATCGTGAGTGGGCTGTTGTTGTGGGCATACATCTCGAAGTTCTCGAAGAGCAGATGACTGCCGACTATTCTTACCGGATCATTGTCGAATCGCAGTTCCACTCCATAGGGCACACTGACCAAATAGGCTGAGTCGAGATAAATCTCACCGTCAACTTGAGGCTTGTCCACCTTACCCTTCACCGTCAAGGTGCCTTCTCCCGTCCCCTTCAGACCAATAATCTGTTGAGGAATGAATCCGTTGACAAGACTGAGCGGGGTGCGATTCATGTCGAGCTTGGCGTTTATTTCGTTGGTGGCTTGCGTGTAGGTGCCTTCCAACATACCCACCTCCCGGTCATTGCACACCAGGTTTCCGTTCACATAGTGTGTGCCGTCACCCTTGGGCATGTAGACGAATTCTGAACCGATGTTACCCATGGTGCATCCTTCATAGACCATATTGTCGATGGCGAGAGATGATGAAACAGATGTCTCTTCTTTCGTATTGATGAAATGGAAGTCACCATTTACTTTTCCACTGATTTTCGGCATGTAGGGAATCACTTTCGTTATGTCTGCCAGTTCCAACTGGTTGACGCTGGCGGTGAGATCTTGCAGTGCATCGGTGTCGTCAGTACTGTAGACACGGAAACCTGTGCCGTCATCGGCTACCAATTGCACATCGGCAGACACTCGTTGATTCTCGCCAAGAAAAATATAGTTGCTGTCGTTCACGTGGAATTTCTTGTAGCCCAGAATCGGGTCTCCGTTATAGATGTTGAGCCTTATGCCATCTTGCTCCATGGAGGCCTTCATGCCCAATCCTATGCCGAGACGGTTTTTGTCGTCGTATATCTTACTGTTGATGAAGGCGCCTCGTTCATGCAGCCCGCCGTCGAAAATGGCATTGAACACATAGCTGTTTTTACTATTGTTGCGTATCTGGGCGGAATAGTTGATATTGGTCGAGTCGGAAAAGAAATTCAAGCGGACGGTATCAATACGTATGCTGTCGACCACGAGCGAGTCGACCATCACATTTCCGTTGATACCAGCCATCGGCGATGTATTCATGTCCACAAAGATGTTGGCGAGGTCATAGCCGTATCGCTTGAGAAGTTTGGAGAAGGTGTTGTCCTTGCCGGTCTTCAGATAGAGCGACATAGTTGGAAGGTGCTTTCTCAGAAGCAGTTGGTCGATATATTTGTCGTTCATCTGTTTCTTTACCTCGGCCAGCAGATTTTCACTTTCTTTCATCAGAAGTTCGTAACCACCTTTTACATGTGCGTCGAGGTCGAAGTCGCCGCAGGTCAGGCATACAGTTGTGGTGTCGCGGTTGGTCAGAGCATCAAGCGAGAGGTCTTGTGGATGATAATATTGCTTGTTGTCCTTGAGGACGATGCTGCTGACAAAGGCATTCACCTTATGCGACTGCTTGAGGTCGCTGTCGACATCGATATGGGCGCACAGACTGGCAGCTAGTGGCTTGCTCACCACTTTCAGCCTGTACAGGTCGGCTTGGCGCAAGTCGCAGGCCACGGTGCCCCGCATGATTTTTTTGCTCATCAGAGCGGCTAAGGATATGTTTCCGTCAAGCAACTGTGTGTGGCTGTCGAGATTGGCATTGATGTTGCCATTGGCGATGTTGGCGTCGGCTTTGACACCGCTCATATCATATCCAGCATAGTGAAAACGCTCTATCCGGGCTTTGGCTGACAGGCGTGTTCTGGGCGAGAACACCTCTGTACCGCATCCTTGGGCTGTCAGTGTGCCGGAGAAAGGTGACAGACCGTAATTGGGTAGAAAATGATGTAGTTGGAGATTGTGGGCGTTTACATTTACCTTGTACGCCATACGGGGCAAATCGAGGTCGCCCTTTGCTTTTATGGAACCGACACCCTCCTTGGCCAAGATGTATACCTGATATCTCTCGCCATTGGCGGCAAGTGTTCCTTTTATGCCAATGTCGGAAGGAATGTTGATTGTCTTGTTGATTTCCTTGTCAAGCAAGGACGTGACAAAGCCGAGGTTGTAGGTCTTGGCCTCCAAGTCAATTTTTGCTTTTAAGTGCTTTAGGTCTGTCAAGTTTTCTACAATTCCTTTGGCATAAGCATGAAAGGCTGAAGGTAGTTTGATAGACAAACCTGCGATGTCAACCCGTTGCATATTTCCGCTTGCCACACCCTTGACTGTCAAACTATGGTTGGGCCATCGGCGGATGAAATCAGTGGGCATACCGCCCATGAAGCGAATAAGGTCTTGTTTGCCAAACGCTCCGTCCAACTTCACATGAAGTTTTCCTGGATTCTTTTCGTCAAAAGTATTGAAGTCCATATTGACATTGGCTGTCAACGAAGATTCGGGTGTGGTAAGTGACAAATTGGGCAGTATGACTTTGGCGGAGTCCAAGGCGATGAAACTTGAGAAATGGCTGACGATAATGCCGCTCTTTTCCTTGAAAGACAAATCCTTCAGAGAAAGGTTTAGTTTCGGGTCGCAATAATGGAGAGAGTCGACACGCAGCCGTACATCCGCCAACGACAGATGATTGTAGTCCAATCCTTTGATGCGTGGCTCAAAATTGTTGTCATATTCCAAGCCTCCATCTTGCCAATCGAGTGAGGCCAGTGTATAGTCGTTTTTGTATAGGTCGAAAAAGCCATTTCTTGCCGCAACACGTCCCAAGTGGGCTTTCACTTGCAGGGTGTCTCCAGACATGTGGACTGCGATGTCACTTTTCAGAATGTCGAGCTTGTCTACCTTGATTTTCCAAAAGTTTGCGGTCTTGGTTGTGTCCTCGGGCACGGTATCGCTCAGTTCTACGTTGATGTTGGCCTTGGCGAGTAGGGCGTTGTTAACCCGTAGTGTCTGTCTGTCGAGGTTGATGCCGTGGCTTTGCAGTGTCAATTGTCCTATGGTGCCTTTTACATGTGCTTCGTGGATGAAGTTGGTGGTGTTCATCTTAACGTCGCTTAAGTCTAGACGGTTCACTTCCACTTGGCTTTTGAGCAAAGGTAAAAGCTGTACGCTCGCCACAAGTTTTCTCACATCCGCCACCGTGTCTTTCACTTGTGGCAATGAGTCGTTGGGTTGGATGACCTTCACACCGCTTACGCTCAAATCCAAAGGGAACGACAGGTCTACCCGTTGAATGGATATGGCGAGTCCTGTTTTTTCCGAGGCGTATGCCGTGACATGTCTTACCGCCCAGTTTTGGACGGCAGGAATATATAATAGAATCGCCAATATGGCAAAGATGACGAACGGAGCGGAAACGATTCCGACTCCCCACTTCCAGTATTTCTTCATAAAGGTGTGCGTGTTACTCTATAGTTTTTGCAAAGTAAGCAAAATTTTTCCAAAGAAACGCACAGATGACGGAAGAAATGTTCTATATCTCTGCTAATTATCTTTTTCCATGGGCGCAATTTCGCGCCAAAGATTGTCGTTGGGGAGGGGAGAGATGACGGAAATCGGCTCTTTGGATACGGGGTGTACGAATTCCACCTTGTGGGAGAGCAACGAAATGCTTCCGTCCGCATTGCTTCGTTTCGCACCATATTTCAGGTCGCCCTTGATGGGACAGCCCATATGTGCCAACTGGCAACGTATCTGATGGTGCCGACCGGTCATCAGGTTCACTTCCAACAGGGTGTATTTGTCCGAGGCTCCAATAATCTTGTAGTGGAGGATGGCTTTCTTCGAGCGTGCCACCTCCTTGTTGTGGGCATAGCTCTTGTTCTGCTTCTCGTTTCTCACCAACCAGTCGGTCAGCGTGCCCTCCTCTTCGGGTGGACGGTTTCGTGTGATGGCCCAATAGGTCTTGTGGATTTCTCCGTCTCTGAACATGTTGTTCAGCCGGGTGAGGGCTTTGGAGGTTTTTGCGAAGACTACCAGTCCGCTCACTGGGCGGTCCAGTCTGTGGACTACGCCAAGGAACACATTGCCTGGCTTGTTGTATTTATGCTTGATATATTCTTTCACAATGTCAGACAGAGGCTTGTCGCCTGTTTTGTCGCCTTGTACGATTTCTCCGCTTTCTTTATAGACGATGATGATATGGTTGTCTTCGTAAACTACTTTCATTGTTGTTCGGATGGAATAGAAAAGCGATGCAAGGGAACTTGCCATTTCCAATGCATCGCTGTCTTTTATATTCTTGTGTATTGATTACATGTTCATGCCGCCATCAATCTGGATAACTTGACCACTGACATAACTTGACATATCTGATGCGAGGAAAAGACAAACATTGGCAATATCTTCAGTCTGTCCACCACGGCGGAGAGGAATCTTCTTCATCCAATCCTTGCGAATTTCCTCAGGAAGTTGTGCGGTCATGGCTGTTTCGATGAAGCCTGGAGCAACAGCATTGGCGCGTATGCCCTTAGGACCAAGCTCTTGGGCTATAGACTTGGCGAGAGCAATCATACCAGCCTTGGAAGCGGCATAGTTGCACTGGCCGGCATTGCCGTGTACACCTACAACAGAAGCCATGTTGATGATGGAACCGCTGCGCTGACGGAGCATGACGGGTGAGCAAGCGTGGATGAAGTTGAAGGCAGACTTCAAGTTTACGTTCAACACAGCGTCCCATTGTGCTTCAGACATACGGAGCATCAGTCCGTCCTTGGTAATACCGGCATTGTTGACGAGGATGTCAATGGAGCCGAAATCTGCATGTATCTGTTTTACGGTTTTCTCTGTTTCCTCAAAGTCTGCGGCATTGCCTGCATAAGCGCGGCAAGTCACACCGAGAGCTTCGATTTCCTTGCGTGTTGCCTCAAGTCCTGCTGCCATGTCGTCGTTGAGGACGAGGTCGGTGAATGCGATGTTTGCGCCTTCAGAGGCGAATTTCATTGCGACAGCCTTTCCGATGCCGCGGGCTGCGCCAGTGATGAGGGCAGTCTTACCTGTTAATAATCCCATTTTCTTTTATTTTAATTAAAGTGATATCTTTTGTTCTTTTTTTGCGGAAAACACCGGGATGTTATAATTTGATGTTCTTTCCCAATGCTCCATATACAACTTTGGCCACCATCGGACGGCTTGCTTCTTCTGTGAGTCCGTGCCCTAGTCTGCCATATATATAAGGTACCTCTAAACCTTTGATACAATAGTGAGTGATGTCAGCCACCAGGTCAACATTGTCTATGTCGAACTCGCCTTCTGCCTTTCCTTCTGCATAAACCTTGCGGAAGAGCTCAATTTCGTCTTCATCGAAATTTTTTCTCACTTTCTCTACCGTCCAAATGTTGCGGAAAAACTCGGCTCTAAGATTCCCATTTCTCACAACGGTTTCTTTAATCATCGAGAGGTGAGTATAGATAAGCTCAATGATTTTGTCGTGGGGTTTGGTCTTTTTGGCGGCCACCTCGTCAAGCCGGTCGGACAATCGTTCCAACTCCGATTCGATGACGGCGTAATAGACATCCTCCTTGCTTTTAAAATAGGTATAGAGAGTTCTGCGACCTTTGCCCGAAGCGAGGGCAATGTCGTTCATCGTTGTGCTTTCCACCCCTTTTTTCGCGAAGAGTTGTCTTGCTACATCCACAAGTTTCTGTCTTGTCTTTGAAATTGACATCTTAAAGTTTCTTTCTTTATACTTTTGCACATGGCTTTTATCCTGTGCAAAAGTATTGTTTTTCTTTGAAGTGTGCAAATAAATAGCAAATAAATTGCACATATCCTTTTGTGGTGTGCGGATTTGTGCAGGTAAAAGACCTCTTTCAGCCCCCGAATGAATAATTATGAAAAAATATGCAGAAAAATTTGGAGGTTTCTACATAAAGTCGTACCTTTGCACTCGCAAATGGGAAATATCGCGGAGTGGAGCAGTTGGTAGCTCGCCAGGCTCATAACCTGGAGGTCGCATGTTCGAGTCCTGCCTCC
>CAKPTK010000051.1 GCA_934190685.1 uncultured Prevotella sp. | reverse complement strand
GGACAGGTCAAGGCTTGGGTTGGCAACATGGACTTCAAGACTTGGAAATACGACAATGTGACGGCAGAACGCCAGCCGGGTTCCACCTTCAAGCTCTTCGTTTACACGGAAGCCATGAACCAGGGCCTCACTCCATGTGACAAACGGCGCGATGAGTATATCTCCATGCAGGTATATGATAAAATCAAGAAAGAGACGGTCACTTGGACGCCGTCCAATGCCAACGGTTCGTTCTCTGGCGACAGCATTCCTTTGAAAGGAGCCTTTGCCAAGAGTATCAACTCCATTGCTGTCAGACTGGGTCAGGAGATGGGCATCAAGAATATCATCAAGACTGCCCAGGAGATGGGTATCAAGAGTCCCTTGGACGATACACCGTCTTTGGCCCTCGGTTCGAGCGATGTCAATCTTCTTGAACTGATCAACGCCTATTGCACTGTCACCAATGACGGAAAGCATCATGATCCTGTACTGGTCACCAAGATTCTGGACAAGGACGGCAACGAAGTGTACACCGCTCCCGATGAGGTGCAGCAAGTGATTCCATACAAAAGTGCCTTCTTGATGCAGCAGTTGTTAATGGGTGGCATGAGAGAACCTGGTGGTACATCACAGTCTCTTTGGGGATATGTCGCTCCATACAAGGATACCGACTTTGGCGGAAAGACAGGAACCTCCAACAACCACTCTGATGCTTGGTTTATGGGAGTCAGTCCCAACTTGGTGGTCGGAGCCTGGGTAGGTGGCGAATACCGTTGCATCCACTTCCGCACAGGTGCCCTTGGTCAGGGTAGCCGCACCGCCCTGCCTATCTGTGGCTATTTCTGGCAGGCACTCTTGACTGACCCCGCCTTCAAGAAATATCATGGCAAGTTTGCCGGACCGAAAGACGCAGACATCCGTCAGAGCATGTATAACTGTAGCAGTTATTATCCTTCTGCGAAGAAAGCAGCCGCTGCCGACAGCACGGGCATCATGGAAGATGAAGAACTGCTCGACGGAGACGGCAACCCGATTGAAGACGGTGAAGGCAAGGACAACGTTAAGCATTCGGATCACAACAAGGCTGCAGAAGGCGACAAACAAGAGACCAAGAAACCTTCTGAGCAGAAGATGACCTTAGACGACTTCTAATACTTCATAGACCCATCCATTTTGGAAGAAAACATAGACCTTGAAAACAAAGAATTGCAAAACGCGATTCAACTGATAAGATTTACTCGTCGCTCGCTTTTCCTAACCGGTAAGGCGGGGACGGGTAAATCTACTTTTTTGCGTTACATCTTCAAGCATACCAAAAAGAAAGCGGTAGTTCTTGCGCCAACAGGCATTGCTGCCATCAATGTAAATGGCAGTACCATCCACAGTTTCTTCAAAGTGCCCTTCTATCCCCTATTGCCCACCGACATGCGCTACACTCCGAAGAAAATTCGCGAGACGCTGAAATATAACAAAGAGAAGTGTAAGCTCATCAAGGAAGTGGAACTGATTATCATCGACGAGATCAGTATGGTGAGGGCAGACATCATCGACTTTATCGACAAAGTGCTCCGGGTATATTCCCGAAATATGCGTGAACCCTTCGGTGGCAAGCAGTTGCTGCTGGTGGGTGACATCTTCCAACTTGAGCCTGTGGTGAAAGAAGAAGACCGCCAACTCTTGCGGCAGTTCTACCCTTCTTGTTATTTCTTCGATGCCCATGTTTTTCGGGAGATGCGCTTGGTCAGCATCGAGTTGACCAAAGTTTACCGACAAACAGACAGACAGTTTGTCAATATCCTCAACCACATCCGGACGAACCAAGTAAGTCTTGCGGAGTTGAATGTGCTCAACAAACAAGTCGGCGCCAAGTTGTCGTCCAACGGCAACAAACTCTCAATCACTCTGTCTACGAAACGAGACACCGTGGACTATATCAACAAGGAAAAGCTCAACGAACTTCCCGGCAATCCGTCGATTTTCTATGGACAAATCAAGGGTGAGTTTCCCGAAAGCAGTTTGCCTGTCCCCATGGAATTGGAACTGAAAGTGGGTGCTCAAGTGTTGTTCATCAAGAATGACATCGAAAAACGATGGGTCAACGGAACCTTGGGTGTCATCACAGACATCTCGGAAGAGGATGGTGTGCTCACCGTACATACAGAGGAAGGTGAAGAGTTCGATGTGGAAAGGGAAGCTTGGAGCAATGTCAAATACACGTATAATGAGCGCGAACAGAAGATTGACGAGGAAGAACTGGGTACTTATATCCAGTTTCCGTTGAAACTGGCATGGGCGATTACCGTACACAAAAGTCAGGGACTCACGTTTAAAAGCGTGAAGATCGATTTCTCAAGTGGCGTGTTCGCCAGTGGACAGACCTATGTCGCCCTGAGCCGTTGCACCAGTCTTGAAGGCATCAGCCTGGCAGAGCCGTTGCGACGCAGCGATGTGTTCGTCAAATCAGAAGTGACCAATTTCGCCAAAAGCTACAACGACTCGTCGCTCATCAACCGGGCTTTGAGCGAGTCGAAAGCCGACATCGAATACAGTCAGGCGGTAGCTGCCTTCAATGAAGGACACTTCGACGATTTTCTAAAGAATTTCTTCCTTGCCATTCACAGCCGATATGACATAGAGAAACCTCAGGCCAAGCGGTTGATACGACGGAAGTTGAACATCATCAACACCCTGAAAGCCGAGAATCAACAGCTCCGCAAGGAATTGAAAGAGCGGGATCTCTACTTGAAAAAACTATCAGTGGAATATGTGGTCTTGGGCAAGGAATGCGAGAAAGAGCACATGACCGAAGCCGCCATTGCCAATTATGAAAAGGCGCTCAATCTATATCCCGAGAATCCGGAGGCTAAAAGAAGAATCAAGAAACTCAAGAAAGACAAGAATAAGTGAGCGTGTAGTCTGGCGTTATTCTATAGGCAACCTCCACCCAACACGGTCTTTTCAGATTCTCAACAGAAAAATGTCCCCTTTGTTTCAGTTCATAGGGAACCACTTTCATATCGAAATACTGCAGGTTTTCCGCGTTCAACAATTTGTAAACCGTCTCCTTGGCACACCAATTCAATAATACCCTGTCCAAGGATTCGGATTGTTCATCTGGGCGGATAAACTTTGAGACGATGCGCTCCACCCTATTTGTTCTGTATTCTATGTCCACAGCCACCTCACAATCCCGTGACAGCACCACCGCTGCATAGCCACGTGTATGGCTGACACCGATGTGGTAGCCGTCCAAAAGTGGCGCCCCGTTGGGCTGATGGGTGATAGACGGACAAGCGATGCCTGTCATTTCTGTGACAAGGGCAGCCACCGCCAATCGTTCCAGAATCCGGTTTGGAGCTTTCACCCCACTCGGAACGATGGACGCCAGTTGAGGATAAGAGACCAACAAATCAGAAGGAGACGCTTCGATTTGCCAAAGTCCCAACATCACATTCTTTTTGATAGGCTCAATGGAAAGAAGGGGCATCGCACTTATTTTTCTTTTTCTTTGTCCGACGCAGCTGACTTGTCTATGGGATTAACGACCACTTTCACCCGACTGATGCGGCGTTCCTCGATAGCCTTGATTTCGAACACGAAGTTCTTATACAATATCCGCTCATGGACACTGGGGAAATCGCCTTTTATCTCCAGCAGCAATCCTGCCAAGGTGTCGGCGTCTCCCTCCACTTCATCAAACGTGTCGTCGTCGATATTGAGGATTCTACAGAAATCGCTCAGCAGCGTCTTGCCCTCAAACACATACGTGTTATAATTCAATTTGGTATAGGTGATTTCGTCATCGTCATATTCATCGTTGATTTCACCGACGATTTCTTCAAGGATATCTTCCAATGTAACCAAACCGCTCGTGCCGCCAAACTCGTCCACAACAATCGCCATGTGAACCTTGTTCTCCTGGAAGTCACGAAGCAAATCGTCAATCTTCTTGGTCTCGGGCACAAAGTAAGGGGGCCGAATCAAACTCTGCCAACGGAAAGAGTCCGACTTGCCAAGATGGGGCAACAAGTCCTTGATATACAGCACACCACGGATATTGTCCGTATTGTCCTGGTAGACAGGGATGCGGCTGTAGTTGTTCTCCACGATAGACTTGATTACCTCGGAGAAAGAACTGCGGATATCTATATCGACAATATCCTGTCGGCTGGTCATCACCTCTTTGGCTGTTTCGTCGCCAAACCGGATGATGCCCTTGAGCATCGTCTGTTCATCCTTGATGTCGTCCTTGTCTGTCAACTCGAGCGCCTGCTCCAAATCATCCATGCTGAGCACATGGTTCTCTTTCTTGATGAACTTTTCCGCAACAATACCGCTTTTGATAAGGATTGTTTCTACCGGCCAAAAGAGTTTTCGGCAAAACAAAATGCCCGGCACAACCATTCGGCAGAACTTCAAGGGGTTCTGACGGCTGTACACCTTCGGCATGATTTCGCCGAAGAGCAAGAGCAGGAAGGTCAGCAATACGGTGATGCAAAGGAACTGCAACACTACCGCATCGCCAAAATCAATCAGACTGCCAAAGATGAAATTGCACACCATAATGATCATCACATTGACGAAGTTGTTGGTTATCAGGATGGTAGCCAATGTGCGTTCACTGTCTTCCCGAAGTCTTTCGATACTCTTGTCGCGACCATTATGGTCAGAATCAAGTTCGTTGAGGTCGGTGGGAGAAAGACTGAAGAATGCTATTTCCGAGCCACTGGCGAAAGCCGAGGCCATAAGCAACAAAGCAGCCAGTACGGCTGCTATGACAATATTCCATGTAAGGGGCATCAAATGCACCTCATGAAAGGTAGATATGATATATGATAAGTCCACTTTAGAATGGTAAATTATTGATGTCCTTCTCTGTCACCTCCGGCTTGGAGTTCTGAGAAGTGGATGTTTCCGAATTTGAGGGCTGCGGTTTTGTGGAGAGAATCTCCATGTTTTCCGCCAGAATTTCCGTCACATTGCGTCTCATGCCCTTTTTGTCGTCATAGGCACGATAGCGGATGCGACCCTCCACATACAGTTTGTCCCCTTTATGAACATAGCGTTCCACCACTTTGGCAAGGTTTTTCCAAAAAATGACAGTATGCCAATCCGTGCGGTCAGGCATCTTGGTACCATTCTGCAAGGTATAGCCTTTCTCTGTTGTCGCAAGAGAGACGGTGGCAAGACATTGGTCGGCATCATAATATTTGATGTCCGGTTCTCTGCCTATATAGCCAATCAGCATCACTTTGTTCATGATATAACCAATTTAGGATATTTGAAATTTACTTCCAGGCACCGAGATATTTGAAGTGGAAGTTCTTGCCTTTGGCAGACGGAAACTGACTTCTTCCATCCACAATACCGCGCAGATGATCCACGATGCGCTCATAGCATTCCATGCCGGACATGGCCTTGCACTGAGCCACGAACAAGGTGTCGCGATATTCAAACTTTCCTGTAGCGGGAATCATCACCACACGCTTGAACTCCAGAGAACCTTCATACCAACCTGCCTTCTCCTCGTTGAGTCGAGCCAACATTGGCGACACATTGTCACGACGGTCCTGCACCACGTCATTGTTCATGTTGGAACGCAACGCCTTCTTCTGCTTGAAATCAAGCATCGTCTTGGCTTCAGTCTTGATGATGATGAAATAGACACGAGGACGCACCTTATAACGTTTGGGATAGAACACATCACTATCCACATAATCCCTAATTTCATCCTCCATCTCGGGTGTGACAACAATCTCACTAATGCCACGTAAGAAATCGAGAGCTTCCTCTACAGTGTGAACTAAAGTTTCATTATTGAAATATCTTAAATATAAGTTCATCTTGGTTTTATGTTTCTCAAAAAAATAATCAAAAAAAAGAGCGGCAAACGAGACTCGAACTCGCGACCCCAACCTTGGCAAGGTTGTGCTCTACCAACTGAGCTATTGCCGCATTTTTCTTACCCTCAAAAAGGTCATTTTTGAAATGCGTTGCAAAGGTACAACTTTATTTTTAACCTGCAAAATTATCGCCAACTTTTTTCAAATATTTTTTATTTGTCGCTCTCCTATACAATAATTATATGGGCAGATGCGTTAAAAACAATGACATGAAAACGAATATTATCCATACATTAATGATAGCCCTGCTCTTGGTCCTCGGACAAAAGGCGATGGCGCAGTCGTTCGTGCTCCAAGGCAAGGTGGTGGACGAAGAACAGAACCCCATCGAACTGGCGAGCGTGACAAGCCAGGGCAAAATGACCATGACGAACCTCAAAGGAGAGTTTCACATCACCCTGACTTCGAGCGACAGCGTGTCGGTGAGATTCTCCATGGTGGGCTACAAGGCGAAGACGCGCGTCTTGCGCCGGCCCAGGGGCAAGCAGACGCTTCAGATCACGCTCTACAGCGACAACCAATTGGGCGAAGTGGTCGTCACCGAACGGAAAAGACAGACCACGGGCACGCAGCAGCTGGACATCAAGAAGACCAAGAATGCGCCCTCCACGACCGGCAACGCCGTCGAGGACATGATCCAGTCACAGGCGGGTGTGAGCACCCACAGCGAACTTTCCTCGCAATACAATGTGCGGGGCGGAGCCTTTGACGAGAATCTTGTATATATTAATAATGTGGAAGGATACCGTCCTTTCCTTGTGCGCAGTGGCCAGCAGGAGGGGTTGTCTATCATCAACGGTGACATGGTGGAGTCGGTAGGCTTCTCCACAGGTGGCTTCGAGGCAAAATATGGCGACAAGATGTCATCGGCACTCGACATCACTTACAAGAAGCCGAAACATTTCGAGGCTTCTCTTGCCGCCAGCCTGTTGGGTGCCAATGCCTATGTCGGCCTGAAAGGAAAGAATTTCACGTGGACCAATGGCGTGCGCTACAAGACCAACCGCTATATGCTCGGCTCTTTGGAAACCAAAGGCGAGTACCAACCCAACTTCCTCGACTATCAGACCTACTTCAGTTTTACGCCCAACAAGCGGTGGCAGATAGACTTCATCGGCAATGCGTCTGAAAACCACTACAACTTCACGCCTCACGACCGGGAGACCAATTTCGGAACCATGGAGAACGTGAAATCGTTCAAGGTCTATTTCGACGGACATGAGAAAGATGTGTTCCGCACACTTTTCGGTTCGCTCACCCTCACCCGGAAGTTCACCGACCAGACCTCTCTCTCGCTCATCGCCTCGGGCTTTTCCACCAAGGAACAGGAGCGATACGACATCCAAGGTCAATATTGGCTCACCCAGACAGAGACCAGCGAGAACCTGGGAGTGGGCACCTATATGGAACATGCGCGCAATTACCTCAAGGCTACGGTCGGCAATGTCCAACTCCGTTTCGCCCATAAGAAGCGGAAGCATGATGTGCTTGGAGGACTCTCCTACCGCTTTGAGAACATTGAGGAGAAAAGCCGCGAGTATGAGATGAGGGACTCCAGCGGCTACAGCATTCCCCACACGGGCGAGGACTTGAAGCTCATCTATAGCCTCAATGCCAAGAACAAGCTGAAAGCCAACCGCATCGAAGGTTTCCTTCAAGACACGTGGCGCTTCACAAGTGCCCATGAACACACCCTGTTCACCTTCAACTACGGTCTGCGTTTCAACCATTGGCAGTTCAACGGCGAGACAACGGTCAGCCCTCGTGTGTCGTTAGGCATCATTCCCGCCTTCAACCATGATGTGGTGTTCCGCCTTGCCACCGGCCTCTATTATCAAGCCCCATTCTTCAAGGAGGTGAGAGACACGACTACCGCCGACGGCATCACCTACGCCTCGCTCAACAAAAAAATCAAGAGCCAATGCTCTATCCATTTCATCGCCGGCATGGATTGGCGCTTCAAACTCAGCAACCGCAACTATATGTTCACCGCTGAAGCCTACTATAAGTTGTTGTCCAACCTGCGTCCTTACAGCATCAACAACGTGAAAGTGGTCTACTACGGCCCCAACGAGGGCAAGGGCCATACGGCAGGCGTCGACTTCAAACTCTATGGTGAATTTGTACCCGGCACAGACTCCTGGATCAGTCTGTCGCTGATGAGCACAAGCATGAAGATTCACGGCAAGTCCATCGCCCTGCCCACCGACCAACGCTATTCGGTCAACCTCTTCTTCACCGACTATTTCCCTGGCACCGACCGATGGAAAATGTCGTTGAAACTGGCGTTTGCCGACGGACTTCCTTTCAGTCCCCCCCACCGCAACATCGAGTGGATGCAGTTCCGTTCGCCAGCCTACAAACGGGCGGACATCGGACTGAGCTACCGTCTGCTCGACAACGAGAAACGGGAGCGCAAATCTCCGTTCAAGAACATTTGGGTTGGCGTGGACTGTCTCAACCTGTTCGGCATCAACAACGTGAATTCCTATCTGTGGATTTCGGATGTCACGAGCCAGCAATATGCCATTCCGAACTATCTTACCGGCAGGCAAATCAATGCCCGTGTACTCTTCGAGTTCTGACAAGCGACAACGTATTCACAAGGAAATATTTTGACAACGATAAAAGAACGGCACACTACGATTTCGTTAGTGTGCCGTTTCTTTATCGTTAATATGCCATTAACGGGTCGTTAGTGGCGGAGTAACGAGTCGTTAGTGTGCCTCTAACGGAGAAAACACCTAAGTCCGTCTCTGTCTGATACTTGGAGACAGAAAAAACGGACTTGCGACTGCAATCATAAAATTTTACAATTCTCGCAAACCATGCATACAAGAGCGAGTTCCGAATGCTCATATCTTGTACTTATGCTTGTGCGTAGACCGATGCGGTGTGAGGTTCTCGCCACCGCCACCGATGCCGAACGAGCCTCCCCCACCCGTCTTTCCACGATATTGCTCATAGCGTTGACGGATGCCCGACACATACCCCACGGTTTCCTTGCCGCGCATATAGCCATATTTCACCACAGGGTCACGATAGAATTGCGGGTCGGAAAGGCGCAGCACATATTGCGCCACGTCGTCCCATCGATACGGATCGTGACCATATTTTCGGGCCAGCGCCATGGCGTCGCGGATGTGATGGTAACCGCCATTATAGCATGCCAAGGCATAGTACATGCGCTGCTCCGCACTGGGCACATCTCTAAACTTGGCGCCCATCTCCGCCATATAGCGGGCGGAAGCGGCGATATTCGCCTCGGGATCGTGCATCATCGAACGGGGCAACCCCAAGTGGTCGGCTGTGGTCGGCATGATTTGCATCAAGCCTCTTGCCCCCGCCCACGACACGGCGTTCGGGTCGAAGCACGACTCTTGATAGCATTGGGCCGCCATGAGCCTCCAGTCGACACGCGCCTCCGACTAGTAGCGTTTGAAAAGACCGTCGTACTTGGAGATGACACACGCCGCGCCGTTAAGCATCGGAGAATAGACATGGCGGCGGATGCTGCGAGTGGAGAGCAGATAGTCCTCCTCCCGCTGAACTTCCGCCAGCATTTTCGGCTCATACCAGTCGTCGAGCGACCGGGCCAGTTCGCGGCTGTCTTGGCGCACCGCCCAACGCAGCGAGTCGTTGCCCGCGCCACAAGCCACCAAGCCCTTTGCCTTCAGCAGTCGGGTAGACAACGGACAGCCGATGATGTCGGCGTCACCTCGGTTCAATTTTCCAATCATCTCTGTGGTGTCCGTGCAGACATCCACCCGCACGGACACCCCCAACTGCTGTGCGAACTTCTCGCAAAGCAGGTATTGGTCACCCATGCCGCGACCATGGTAGTCATAATAAGTATGCGGACCGGACACGGTGAGCACAATCAGTTCGCCGTTGCTCACGATGTCATCCAGGGACAAATTGCCGTCGTCCACCAGCGTGTCGCCAATCACCGTGCCCCATGGCGTGGTGGTGACCGTCTTCTTCTGCTGGCATCCCGAGAGTAGAAAGAGGAGACACAAGAGTCCCCAACAAATATGATATAACATAGTTATAAGCTTGAATAACAGTCTGTTTGCCTGCGCGAAACGACATTTTGTCGATTTGCCCGACACAAAAGTACTATAAATCTTGCAGAATTTGGACAAAAGCGTTACTTTTGCATTGATTTTTTATAATTATTAGATAAATATGTTACGTATCGCTGTTCAATCTAAGGGTCGTCTATTCGACGACACGATGAATCTGCTCTCAGAGGCAGACATCAAAGTGAGCGCCTCCAAGCGCACACTGCTCGTACAGTCATCCAACTTCCCCCTTGAGGTGCTCTACCTCCGCGACGACGACATCCCGCAGAGTGTCGCTGGCGGTGTGGCAGACATCGGCATCGTGGGGCTCAATGAATTCATGGAGCGGGACGAGGACGCACAAATCATCGAGCATCTCGGCTTCAGCAAGTGCCGCCTGTCCTTGGCCATTCCCAAAGAGGTGAACTACACAGGACTGCAGTGGTTCAACGGCAAGAAGATTGCCACCTCCTATCCGAACATCCTGCGCAAATTCATGGACAAGAACGGCATCAAGGCCGACATCCATGTCATCACCGGCAGTGTGGAGATTTCTCCGGGCATCGGACTCGCCGACGGCATCTTCGACATCGTGAGCTCCGGTTCCACGCTCGTGAGCAACAATCTGCGCGAAGTGGAAGTGGTGATGCAGAGCGAGGCCGTGCTCATCGGCAACTGGAAGATGGACGAGGAGAAGCACAACGTGCTCAACGAGATGCTTTTCCGTTTCGAGGCAGTCCGCTCAGCCCGGGACAAGAAGTATGTGATGATGAATGCGCCCAAGGACAAAGTGAAGGAAATCACCGCTGTATTGCCCGGCATCAAGTCGCCGACGGTCATTCCGCTCGCCGACGACCAGTGGTGCTCCATCCACACCGTGCTCGACGAGAAGCGCTTCTGGGAAATCATCGGCAAACTGAAAGAGCTGGGTGCCCAGGGCATCCTGGTGACCCCCATCGAGAAGATGATACTTTAAGACAAACGTTTTATACAAACACACATTTAAGATGAATATTATTAGATACCCGAAAAGAAATGAATGGGAGAATTTGGTGAAGCGTCCACATCTCGACGTTTCACAGCTGAACGCCACCGTGGCGTCAGTTCTCGAAGACGTGAAAAACCGCGGCGACGAAGCCGTTCGCGAATATGAAGAGAAGTTCGATCATGCGCATTTGCATCAGCTCGCCGTGTCTCCAGCGGAAATCGAGGAGGCGGAACAGTTGGTCAGCGATGATTTGAAGCAGGCTCTCACCCTCGCGCATCATAACATCGAGAAATTCCATCATGCCCAGCATTTCAACGGCGACCAGGTGGAAACCGCTCCGGGTGTCTTGTGCTGGCAGAAGAGTGTGCCCATCGAAAAGGTGGGTCTCTACATTCCAGGCGGCACCGCCCCGCTCTTCTCCACAGTGCTCATGCTCGCCACGCCTGCCAAGATTGCGGGTTGCAAGGAGATTGTGCTCTGCACGCCTCCCAACCGTGAGGGCAAGGTGAACCCCGCCATTCTGATGGCGGCGAAGATTGCCGGTGTGAGCAAGATATTCAAGGCAGGTGGCGTGCAGGCCATCGGCGCCATGGCTTACGGCACAGAGTCCGTGCCCAAGGTCTACAAGATTTTCGGACCGGGCAACCAGTATGTGATGGCTGCCAAGCAGCAGGTGTCGCTCCACGATGCCGCCATTGACATGCCTGCCGGACCTTCAGAGGTATGCGTCATCGCCGACGAAAACAGCGATGCGGAATTTGTCGCCGCCGACCTGCTTTCGCAAGCCGAACACGGCATCGACTCACAGGTGTTTCTCATCACCACGTCTGAGAAAACGCTCGACAAAGTGCAGGAAGAAGTGGACAAGCAGTTGGCTCAACTGCCACGCAAGGAGATAGCATCAAAGACCTTAGAGAACAGCAAGTTAATACTCGTACACGATACAGACGAAGCTATCGACCTCAGCAACTGCTATGCCCCCGAGCATCTCATCATTGCCACGGATGACTATGAGCGGTTGGCAGCCAAGGTGGTCAACGCCGGCAGTGTGTTCCTCGGCAAATACGCTTGTGAAAGTGCCGGAGACTATGCCAGCGGCACCAACCACACCCTGCCTACCCACCGCTATGCGCTGGCCTACAATGGGGTGAACCTGGACAGCTACAACCGCAAGATTACCTTCCAGCATCTCGACGAGCAAGGCATCCGAAGCATCGGACATGCCGTGGAAGTGATGGCTGCCGGCGAAATGCTCGACGCCCACAAGAATGCCATGACGGTGAGAATGAAGAAACTGGGCTTGGAATAAAGCGTTCCACCCATCTGTTGATATAAAACGAAAGATAGACAATGAAAGAACTGAAAGATTTGGTGCGCCCGAATATATGGCGACTGGAACCGTATAGTTGTGCGCGCGATGAATATAAGGGAAAGACAGCCCGCGTGTTTCTCGATGCCAACGAGAATCCTTACAACAATCCCTACAACCGCTACCCCGACCCCTTGCAGTGGGATTTGAAGGAAAAAATCTCGAAAATCAAGGGGGTGCCGGCAGAGAACATATTCCTGGGCAATGGCAGTGACGAGGCGATTGACTTGGTCTATCGCATCTTCTGCCGTCCGCAGATAGACAATGTGGTGGCAATTGAGCCTACTTATGGCATGTATCGGGTGTGTGCCGACGTTAACGATGTGCTCTATCGCCCTGTCTTGCTGGACGACAACTATCAGTTGAACGCCGACAAGTTGCTCGCCGCCTGCGACCGTCACACCAAGATTGTCTGGCTGTGCTCGCCCAACAACCCGACAGGCAACGCGCTCAATCGGGACGAAATCATCAAGGTGCTCACTGGGTTTGACGGCATCGTGGTGCTCGACGAGGCCTACTGCGATTTCTCTTCGCAGCCCACTTTCCGCGGTCAACTGTCCGCCTATCCCAACCTCATCGTTCTCAACACGATGAGCAAGGCTTGGGCGTGCGCCGGCATCCGCTTGGGTATGGCCTTTGCCAGCACCGACATCATCGGCTTGTTCAACAAGGTGAAGTATCCCTACAATGTCAATCTGCTTACGCTGAATCTCGCCAACGAGATGCTCGGCGAACCGATGGAGGTGGTGCGCTGGGTGAAGACGCTCACCCAAGAGCGGTCACGCATGATGGCGGCCTTCGCCGAACTGCCCTCCTGCAAGAAGGTCTACCCCACAGACGCCAACTTTTTCCTGGCCCGCATGACAGACGCCAACGACATCTATCGCTATCTGATTGAGGATGGCATCATCGTGCGCAACCGCAACCGCGTGAAACTCTGCGACAACTGTCTCCGCATAACCATCGGCACCAAGTCGGAAAACAACTATCTCCTTGGAGCCATGCGACAATATAAGGTAGTAGAAAAATAATGCTTGTGTGATTCCGTCACACAGGCGGACAAGAATATAGCAAACCCCGGAACGGCTGTTGGCCGTTCCGGGGATTGCTATGCCAGGCACGTTGTATTTGCTTTATTGCATGTTTTTCAACTCTTGATAAATGCGCTGGACAGGCAGCCCCATCACATTGTAATAACTGCTCTTGAGTCCGGTGACACCGATATAGCCTATCCATTCCTGCACGCCATAGGCTCCCGCCTTGTCTGTGGGTTTGTAGCGGTCCACATAATAGGCAATCTCCATATCGGTCAGTTCACGGAATGTCACTTCCGTAGTCACCGAGAAATGGCGTTGTTCGGTTTGGGTCGTCAGGCATACGCCGGTGACAACCCGATGCGTCTTGCCGCTCAGTCGATGGAGCATCTCGCCCGCTTCTCTCAGTCCCTTGGGCTTGCCCAGCACCTCATTGTCCAAAATCACCACGGTGTCCGCCGTGAGCACCAGTTCATTCTCGCCAATCATGCCTTTGTACGCAGCCGCCTTCTCCTGGGCAATGTATTCAGGAATTTGGTCAACGGGCAAATCTTCGGGATAAGACTCACTCACACCCGGCAACACTTTCACCTGAAAAGGAATGTCGAGTCCGGCGAGCAATTCCCTGCGTCGTGGCGAGTTGCTCGCCAATATAATCTTGTATTTCATATTCGTTTGCTTTTTCATATCGTTTACCAGCCAAAAGCCTGGGCGTCGTTGAGCCATTTTCCCTGCGCTTTCAGCACTTGCTCCAAGATGTCGCGGCCGCATCCGTATCCGCCCTTGCGGTCACTGATATAGCGGCAGATGCGCTTCACATCCTCGCAGGCATCCTTCGGACAGCAGGGGCAGCCACACGCTTTCAGCACTTCATAGTCGGGAATGTCGTCCCCCACGAAGATCACCTCCTCGGGAGTGTATCCATACTTCTTCATGAAAGCACGAAAGGTTTCTATCTTCACGCTGACACCCATAAAGATGTCCTCCACGCCCAGACCTGCATAACGTTTCTCCACCGCCCGGGTCTTTCCTCCTGTGAGGATAGCAATGCGCAGTCCTTTCTTTTGCGCCAACTGGATAGCGTATCCGTCCTTGATGTTGACGGTGCGCAAAGGCTCGCCCTCGGCATTGAGCGTGATGGTCTCCGCACTGAGCACACCATCGACATCGAAAACGACCGCACGTATGCGGCTCAAGTCATAATTGATCATAACTGTTCTTTTGGGGTTGCGAATTTGTGTATGCTCAGGCTCATGCGTTCATAGAGGTCCTTGAGCAGTGGATTATCCTTCAGCAGGTTGGCTTGTGAGCGGATGACGTTTTGGTCGAACCTGACGGCAGGACCAGTCTGTGCTTCAAGCGGTTGCAAGTCGTGTACCTTGCGGCAGGTCTCGTCTATTAGCGGAAGCATCACCTTGAAATCCATTCCATGCTTCTGCAAGACATCCGCGGCCACAGCGTAGCAATGGTTTACGAAATTGCAAGCCCAGACAGCCGAGAGATGCAGATACTTGCGGTCTTCCGAGTTCAACTCAGACACATGGTTGCTGACGCTGTCCGCCAACTCACGGATATACATCATGGCAAAGGGATCGTTGTATTCGATGAAACAGGGAATGTCGTGGAAGTCGACAGGTGTCTCTTTGGAGAAAGTCTGCATGGGATAGATCACGCCATAGTGGAGTGCCATGCGCTCGAAGACACTCATGGGCATACTGCCCGCCGTATGGACAAATATTTTGTTTTCCTTGCCGGCACAGAGTTGTGGCAGCAAGTCCACCATCGCACTGTCTTTCACGGAAATGATATACATGTCGGCTCCCGATACAATGCGGGAAAGGTTGTCTGTCGGTGCTCCGCCGATAATGTCCGCCAGCTCCGTGGCATGCGCCATCGTATGACTGTAAACCTGAAGAATGTCGTGTCC
>CAKPTK010000050.1 GCA_934190685.1 uncultured Prevotella sp. | reverse complement strand
GGATAAGTCTGTATTCTTTTTAGGTCGTTATTCGTTTGATGATTATTATTTATCCCATGTATTTAAGAGTGTAAAACAAGGAAATAATTTTTATTATCTTATAGATGGGCGAAAGGTCGAATTCTTGACTGTCCACAAATCTAAAGGGCTTGAGGCGGACTATGTGATATTACTGCAATGTAATCAAGGGATTTTTGGCTTCCCTTCGGAGATGAATGACGACCCTGTTTTAAATACTATACTTAGTAAAGGGGATGAATTTGCCTATGGCGAAGAACGCAGATTATTCTATGTAGCGATTACTAGAGCAAAACTTAAAACAATAGTTTTTTATGACCAACAATACCCTTCTCCTTTCGTGATGGAATTCTTACATCCAGAATTGTCTCAAGAAAATAGCAGTAAAAAATTACTACATAAGAATGCAAACAAACGCTGGGGAAGGAACGGCGATAGATATTTGTTAGATTTGTATCGTAAAGGTAATAGTATAAAACAAATTTCAAAGTTGATGGGACGGAGTCAAACTGCGATAATTATGCGTCTACAAAAGTTAGGAGAGATCTAAAAGAATGTTTATTCCTGCATACTTCGGGAAGATATAAAAACAGTAGACGATGTTTCTATCCTTCGCCATTGCATAATCTTGCGAATCTCCTTACCTTTGTCAGACGACTTTAAGAAATGAAGATGAAAGAAAGAATAAATAGTCTGTTGGCGCAAATGCGCCAAGGCATCTATGAGAAAGATCGCGAATTGTCCCTGTCGCTTCTGGCGGCATTGGCAGGTGAAAGCATTATCCTGTTGGGGCCTCCGGGAGTGGCCAAATCGATGGTGGCGCGCCGATTGAAAGAAGCCTTTCGGGAGGCTCGCTCCTTCGAGTATTTGATGTCGCGTTTCTCCACTCCCGATGAGATATTCGGCCCTGTGAGTATCAGCCAACTCAAAAGTTCCGATGCTTATGTGCGAGCTGTTGACGGCTTTTTGCCCACAGCCGATGTGGTGTTTCTCGATGAGATATGGAAGGCGGGTCCCGCCATTCAAAACACCCTGCTGACGGTCATCAATGAGAAGCTGTTCCGCAATGGCAACCAAGAACTCCATCTGCCCTTGAAACTGTTGGTCGCCGCCAGCAATGAGCTTCCCGCACAAGGGGAAGGGTTGGAAGCTTTGTGGGACCGCTTTGTGGTGAGGGTGGAATGCGGAAACATTCAAAAAGAATCCTTGTTCGATCAAATGCTGCTCTCCACGGACAATGAACAGAGAATGGTTGACCCTGCTTTGCAGATTTCCGATGAGGAGTATACCGCATGGTCGGAAGAGATAGAACAGGTGGGGATTTCGCAGGAGGTGCTCGAGGCTGTCCATAAAATAAGGAGAGCCCTCAGGGCGGTGGCTGTGGCAGGCACCGAGGAGCGCCATGATGTCTATGTGAGCGACCGGCGGTGGAAGATGATTGTCCGCTTGCTGCGGACATCGGCATTCATGCAGGACCGTCGGGAAGTGGCGGTGACCGACCTGCTGATCGTCTACCATTGCTTGTGGCAGGAGCCTGAGGAACGTGATGACCTGCGCCACATCATCATCGGCATCATCTTTTCGGAGATTGCCGGAAAGCTGGACAGGATGAAGGTGGCTTTGAAGGAGGACATCAAGAAAAAGCGGACGTCCCGTGCTTCCCAACGACTCTCTACCCGGCAAATGGAGCGTGACAAGGACAAAAAACTCTACAACAATTTCTATTTCCACCTGCTTGGATGCAGCGCGGAACATACTTATATCTATGCGCAGGACTATCGACAACTCCCTGCTTATGGCGAGGGAGCACAACAGGGCGTGCTCTATCATGACAAACGCAATCAGCAAGTGGTAATCGTCCGCAGTTATGACGGCGAGATGGCCGCTCCTTTGGGCAGTAGACCTGTTTCGCTTCAGCGGGATGACCACTATGTCTATATTGACGGTGTGCGCATAGAAGTGGAAACCTTGGGCGGCAAAGCCCAGCAACCGCTGCCTTTTGTCGACGATACCGCTGTCGGCGAGCGGGACTATGGGACGGAAATAGAGTGTTTGGCAGACCAGGCGGAGGCGATAGAGAAGGCGGTGAAAGACAACCTGTTTTTGGGCGAGGACGACAGAAAAGAAGTGAACGACCATCTCGCTTCCCTCCGAAAGGCCATCGCTTTCACCCGACAAGACACACAGAAGTTGTATGATTGACTATTTGCACGCCAACGATTTCTGGAACTTCCATCTGAAGACACATGGAGAGATGAAGTTGTCTTTCTATCTGAAGATGCTCGAAATCTTTGTGGACACAGGAGAAGTGGCAGGTATAGGGGAGGTTTTCCCGGAAGACAAACCGTGGCAGGAATTTCCCGACCCTATGGTGGCTTATCTCGTCAAACTGATGAGTAGTGACAACATCAAGGTCCGTGTGTTGGGCGACCGGCTGTGCGGTAAGGTGTTTTACACCACCGTGGGGCGTTTCGTGGTGGAGTGTGTGCATTATCAGCAGTTTCTCTCGCAGCGGCAATGGACAGAGCGCAAGCAGATGCAGGAGGCGCTGGACTGGAGCTTGAAACGGCGCGAGGAGGAACAAGCCTGGCAGTCGTTGCTGGCTTCCATCGGCGAGAAACATGAGGATGACGGCTTCGACCAGGAATATTTTGAACGACGCTTTGCACAGGGCGATGCCGAGAAACAGGAAAACTGGGAGAAAATGGTGGCAGACTGGGCTGAGGCTGCCAACGAGCAGCTGCGCAAGGAGGCTCTCGTCCATATGGAGAAGACGGGGAACAGCATGCACCAAAAACTCTCCAAGTTGCTCGACAACGTGAAGAACGATGTGGAGCAGAGTGGCGCCACCAATGCGCAAGCCTTGCAGGCATGGCAGATGATGGACGGACGTTGGGCGGAAACGGAGTTTGAACAAAAACTGCGCTTGGTGAAAATCCAGGAACACTATCCACAGATAGAAGCGGTGGTCAAGTTGATGGGGCGTGTGGCGGCACTGGACGGCCATGACCGTCTCGCCATTTCGTCTGGAACCCGCCAAAAGATAGAGCATGCCGCAGGGTCGGACATCGAAGGCATCACCATCGGAAACGACATTCATGCCATGCTGCCTTCCGAGGCTGCCCTGTTTATGGACGACGACTTGGAGGACGCATTCCTCTACAAATTCGTCAGACAGCGATTGCAAATCTTCCGGTATAAGTCCAACCTGTCCAAGCCTTCCCGACGGTTGAGCGAAGTGTCGGCACGCCGTCAAGGGCCGATGATTGTCTGTGTGGACACCTCTGCCAGCATGTATGGCATTCCGCAGCGGATGATCAAGACGATGCTCGCCATGCTGGAGGAGATGGCGGAACGGTTACACCGAGACTGCTTCCTGATAGACTTTTCGGTGGATGTGAGGCCGATAGATTTGGTACAACGACGCAAGAACCAGTTGTATGAATCTATGGGACTGAAGAAAAACGAATATGAGTTTGAGCGTGGCTATCTCCCGTTTATCGGTGGAGGCACCAGTGCCCGAAACATGATGGAGCTGATGTACGACTTGCTCGACAATGAGCAGGGAAACTATCTGAATGCGGATGTGTTGTGGGTGTCCGATTTTCTCATTCCCATTCCCGACCGCAGCTATCTCTTCCGTATGAAGAAATATCGTCAGACCGGCACGCGATTCTTTGGAATGCGTATTGTGCCGGAAGGAACGAAGGATACGGAGTGGACGCCCTTCTTTGACAAAATCTTTCCGATAACCTATCGCCCCTTGCGCAGATATTGACAGTTCACGTCCTTTTCCCATGTGCGGTGTCGTGAGGTTACAGTGCTTTTATAAAGTTACTTCGATGGCTGCGGGGTAAAGACGGTAGGGGTCGAAGAAGACGGCACAACTGTTGACCAGGTTCTTCACGTCGGTTTTCACCTTGCCGTGGAACATCTGCTTGCCATTGACGAGGAGGGTCACCGACTTGTTGAGATCCACCAACTGGTCGTTGAGATAGATGGTGAACTTTCCGGATGTGGCGGGCTTGTAGCTTCGCTTGAAACTCATCTCTATGCCCCAGTTGGGATCGCGCTGCAGAATGGTGTAGGTCACCTCGCTCACCTTCATGTCTATGGTGTTGCCTTGAATGGACATTTCATAATAGGTGCGGGTGTCGGCCGACTTGTTGCTGCGCTCGTTGATATAGAGATTGTAAAAACCATCACGGTAACGGCCGTCCATCTCGAAATCTTCCCAATACACTTGCTTGGGATAAGGATTGCGGACATGTTGGCTCAACCAAGGGGTGGTGGGGCGGTAGTCGATGGCATGACCACGGTCGGGCACCAGTTCGATGCGGTGGTCGAAGAGGTTGGGATGCAAGGCCTGCAAACTGTCGAAAGCTTGTTGGGTGGCTCGGGTGAAATAGTTGCGGTAGAAGCCGTTGTCCAAAGCGCCTGTGAGAAACGAGAAGCCGATGTTGGCACAGTTTTCCACAGGAGCGTTGCGCAGAGGCTCGCCGCCAGCCATCGGTCCTGCTGCCGCCAGATAGTCGGCGTAGAACGAGGCCAGGCGCTGACTGCCATAGCCTCCTTCTGAGATGCCGAAGACATAGAGACGATTGGCGTCCACATCATCGCCAGCCAAGGCGAGCCGTATCAGTTTTTCCCAAGCATATTGCTTGGCTTTCTGCCACCAACGATAGTAGTTGCCCTCGTTGGGAATTTTCGGAATAAAATAGATACAAGGAGCATCCTTGAATATCGTAGAGAGCTTCACCCCTGTATACCACTCTTGTTCGCTGGGGCCGGAGCCATGGAGATAGAGATAGAGTGGAAGTCGTCCTGTTTGGGTGCTGTCGGCTTTGCGCCAATAGCAATATTGCATCATGGCATGCGGCTCCAGCGAGTCGGGGAGTGTCCATTTGCCCTTTGACCAAGCGTCAAGTCTGCGGGCAGAAATCAGTTTCTCCTCCTGCCGCGCTTGGTTGGCTTGTTTCCAAACCGCCCACACACGGTCTTGCCATTGCTTGATCTGGGACACCTTGATGGTCTTGCTTGATGTATAATTGTTGGCTTTACCGGCCAAATGGTCGGCAAAGAAAGTTTCAATGTTTTTGTCTTGTGCGTTGGCGATGGACGTCATTGCCAAAAAGAGAGACAACAAGTTTGTCTTGAAAAAGATATGCATGATGCTTGTTTTGTTTGATGTGAAGACAAAGGTAAGAATTTAATTGGAACAAAACAAACGGATGCGGGAAAAAGCCTCCGCCCAAAGCAAACTGAGTCTTGGGCGGAGTAGGGGGATTAAAGGCTTTCGAGCACACGCTTCAGCACCACTTCGGCTGAAATCTCGCGGTTGGCTGCCTCGGGAATGACGAGTGAATGGTCGCTCTCGATGACGTCGTCTGTGACGATGAGTCCACGGCGTACGGGCAGACAATGCATGAAATAACCGTTGTTGGTCCAGCTCATGTGTTCCGAGTCAATGGTCCAGCTCATGTCTTTGCTCAAGATTTTGCCATAGTCGGCAGGATTCTTCACTCCCGGACAACTCCAGTTCTTGGCATAGACAAAGTCGGCCCCCTCGAGAGCTTTCTTCTGGTCGTATTCCACCCGGGCGTTGCCCACGAATTTCGGGTCAAGCTCGTAACCCTCCGGCTGTGTCACCACAAAGTCCACATCGGCGGCGTTCATCCATTGTGCGAATGAGTTGGGCACGGCCTGGGGCAGGGCACGGCAGTGGGGTGCCCAGGTGAGCACCACCTTGGGACGGGCAGTCTGCTTGTGCTCGCTGATGGTGATGAGGTCGGCGAAAGCTTGCAGAGGATGCACGGTGGCGGTCTCCATGGCGACAACAGGGCGGCCACTGTATTTCACAAACTGGTTGACAATGGTCTCCGCATAGTCATATTCCCGGTCTTTCAGTCCGGCGAAGGAACGCACGGCGATGATGTCGCAATAGCAGGCCATGACGGGGATGGCTTCGAGCAAGTGCTCGCTCTTGTCGCCGTCCATGATGACGCCACGCTCCGTTTCCAGTTTCCACGCTCCCGCATTCACGTCGAGCACGATGACGTTCATGCCGAGGTTCATGGCGGCCTTTTGTGTGCTGAGTCGGGTGCGCAGACTATTGTTGAAGAAAATCATCAGCAACGTCTTGTTCTTGCCCAAAGCCTGAAAGGCGAACCGGTCTTTCTTTACTTCCTGAGCCTCGACGAGTGCTTTGTTCAGGTCGCCAAGGTCTTCCACATTAAAAAATGTCTTCATATCTTTTTCTCCTTTATTTTATGCTCTGATTTGTCCTTGTCCTTCAATAATCCATTTGTAGGTGGTGATCTCTTCGAGTGCCATCGGGCCGCGAGGACCGAGCTTCTGGGTGCTGATGCCTATTTCCGCTCCCAAGCCGAACTGCGCCCCGTCGGTGAAGCTTGTCGGTGCATTCCAATAGACACAAGCGGCATCCACTTGCGACTCGAATTGGTGGGCGGTCTGTTCATTCTGCGTGATGATGCACTCGCTGTGTCCGCTGCCGTATTGTGCCACATGGGCAATGGCTTCGTCCAGGCTGTCTACCGTTTTGACGGCCATGGCGTAGTCGATGAATTCCGTTCCGAAAGATTGGTCATCAGCCTCAAAGAGCAAATCCGCAGGATATTTCCCTTCAAGGGCTTGCTTGGCTCGAGCGTCCGCATAGATGCGCACATGGCTTTGACTGAGAGGATGGCATAATGCCGGCAGGTCGTTGAGCCGGGCGCTGTGGATGATGAGGCAGTCGAGTGCGTTGCAGACACTCACCCTTCGGGTCTTCGCATTGTTGATGATGCGTGCGCCCATCTCCGTGTCGCCCTCTTTGTCGAAATAGGCGTTCACCACACCGGCTCCGGTCTCAATGACCGGAATGCGGGCGTTGTCCCGCACAAATTCAATGAGCTTCTTGCCGCCACGGGGAATGCACAGGTCGATGTAGCCGATGGCATTCAACATCTCGGCGGTGGCTTCGTGGGTGGCAGGCAACAGCGTTACTACGTCGGGAGACACTTGATATTGTCGGAGTACGCAATGGATGAGGCCGACAATTGCCTTGTTGGAATCGTCAGCGTCTTTTCCGCCTTTCAACACACAGGCATTGCCGCTCTTGAAACACAGGGAGAACACGTCGAAACTCACATTGGGCCGGGCTTCGTATATCATGCCGATGACTCCGAAAGGCACACTTACTCTCTTCAAGTCCAAACCGTTGTCGAGCACCTTGTGCTTGGTGACGATGCCCAGCGGGGAGGGAAGTTGTGCCACATGGCGCATGTCGTTGGCGATGCCTTCCAATCGCTCTGGGGTGAGGAGTAACCGGTCGTAGAAGGGGTGGGCAGGGTCCATGCGTGCCAAGTCGAGTTTGTTGGCTTGCAACAACATCTCTTCGTTTTCGATAATGGCGTCGGCGACGGAGCGCAGGATATTGTTGCGCTGTTGGTCTGTGATGAGTGCCAACTGTTTGCTGGCAATTTTCACTCGTTTGAATGTATCTTCCATCATACGCTTATTCTATATAAAGGTAGTCGTAGTGTATAAGTGGCTTCACGTCATGCTGGCCGATGGCGGCTTGGGCGGCTTGGGCGGAATAGTTGCTCTTTCCGATGCCGATGATTTTTCCGTCGGAGTCGGAAATGTTGATGATGTCACCCTCATCGAAGTTGCCGTCGATCTTGACCACACCCACAGGCAGCAGACTCACGGCTTTGTCACCCCGCAGGGCTTCCACGGCCTGGTTGTTGATGACGGCGCATCCCTTGGCGAAACTCTCGCTGTGGGCAATCCACTTCTTTACACCCGATACACCGGCAGGGTTGGGTACGAACTCGGTGTGCATAGTCTCCATCGGATGTTCTATCAAGTTGATGAGGATGTCGGGAGTCTTACCATTGGCAATAATCACTTGAATGCCTTCGTCAGCCACTTTGCGGGCGATGTTGCACTTGGTGATCATGCCGCCTCTTCCGAATCCACTCTTTTCATCGAGGATATATTCGGAGATGTCGCGGTCATGGTAGACTGAAGGGATGACCCGTGAGCGGGGGTCGGAGGGCGCACCGTTGTAGATGCCGTCGACATTGCTTAGGATGATAAGAGTCTCGGCATCCATCATCGAGGCAATCAGCCCGGAGAGCTCATCGTTGTCGGTAAACATGAGTTCTGTGACACTTACAGTGTCGTTTTCGTTGACAATTGGAATCACGCCGTTGTCGATCATCACACTCATGCAAGCCCGTTGGTTGAGGTATTCACCCCGAGTGGAAAAACTCTCTTTCATGGTCAGCACTTGTCCTACATGTAAGCCATATTCACGGAAAAGGTCATAGTAGAGGTTGATTAACTTTGCCTGTCCGAGGGCAGAGAACAGTTGACGCTGTTCCACGCTGTCGAGTTTATGGTCCACTTTCAGTTCACCCCGGCCACATGCCATGGCACCTGACGAGACGAGAATCACCTCAAAGTCATGCGCCTTGAGCCAGGCAATCTGGTCGACAATGGCCGACATGCGGGTCACATCGAGTTTTCCGTCCTTGCGAGTGAGCACATTGCTGCCCACCTTCACAACTATTCTTTTTGCCATCTTGGTTTTGTTTAGTTTGAAAAGCATAAAAGTTGTACAGGTCAAAGGGGCTTGTCTGCACAACTTTTAGAATGTATAATCTGTTAAAGTCCGGCTTTCAGTCCGCGAATCACGGCACTGGTGAATCCAGCGTGTTCCATCTCGTTCAGTCCTTTGATGGTCAGACCACCCGGTGTGGTCACCTTGTCAATCTCCTGTTCGGGATGAGTGCCGTTGGCTTGAAGCAGTTCCACGGCACCTTTGACGGTCTGCTGCACGATGCGCTGGGCATCGGCGGCTCGGAACCCCAGTTCCACACCACCCTCGGAGGCAGCACGGATATAGCGCATGGCATAGGCGATGCCGCAACTGGCGAGTGTGGTGCCGGCACCGAGCAACCGCTCCTCTGTGACGATGCTCTCGCCCAACTCGTTGAAAATGCTGGTCACGATGTTCTGCTCTTTCGCATTGGCGCCGACGGGCACGATGAAGGTCATTGAGGCCTTGACGGCAATGGCGGTGTTGGGAATGACAAGGAAAATCGGCGGCAACGTATTGTCGCCCTTGTCGAGCCAAGTCTTGATTTGTGAGGCTTTGATGCCTGCGGCACAGATGATGAGTATCTGCTTGCCGTAGTCCAACTCTTCCTTGATTTCCTCAATGACACCTTCGAGTAGCCATGGTTTTACGAAGACGCTCACGATGTCTGCACCTGTGGCTGCCACCTTGTTGTCTGTGGTCACACTGGCGCCTTTCAAGGCGAAGCGTTCCAATTTTTTTTCCGTGGGGTTTGACACGGTGATGTCGGATGCTTGAAAAATCTCTCCTTTGAGCATGCCGTCGACGAAAGCGCCGCCCATGGCTCCAGCTCCTATTACTGATATGTTCATAAGCGTTTGTCTTGTTTGTGATTAGACCATCGCCTTTTTCAGACGGCCGATGAAATCATCGGCTTCTGCCTTGGTGAAGCAGAGCGGTGGAAGAAGACGGAGAATGTTGGTCGAGGCACAACCTGTGAAGCAATGCTCTTCGTAAACCAACTTTTCACGGATGGGCTTGTGGGGCACATCAAGTTCAATGCCAATCATCAAGCCTCTTCCTCTCACATCCACAATGTGGGGCTCGGTCTTTTGCAGTTCTTTGAGTTTGCCGATTAGATATTCACCCACGTCGTGTGCGTTCTCCACCAGATGCTCTTGTTCTATCACGTCAAGCACAGCCAATGCGGCGGTGCAAGCCAAATGGTTTCCGCCGAAGGTGGTGCCCAATTGTCCGTAGACAGGTTTGAATTCCGGTGAGATGAGAACGGCTCCCATCGGGAATCCATTGCCGATGCCCTTGGCGACAGAGATGAGGTCGGGCTTGATGCCCAGCCATTGGTGGGCGAAGAACTTGCCCGAGCGTCCATAGCCACATTGAATCTCGTCGCAGATGAGCACGGTGCCATATTTCTTGCAGGCAGCCTGCAGACCTTGGGCAAACTCCTTGGTGGCCATGCGGATGCCGCCCACTCCCTGGATGCACTCGAGGATGCAAGCACACACGTCTCCTTTGGCAAGTTCCTTCTCCCATGCCTCAAGGTCGTTGAGGGGTAGGTAGGTCACGTGCTGGTTGTCATTGATGGGGGCAATGATCTTGGGGTTGTTGGTCACTTCCACGGCCAGGGATGTGCGGCCATGGAAAGCCTTTTCGGCAGACAGCACACGGGTGCGGCCATTGTGGAAAGAAGCCAGTTTCAGACAGTTCTCGTTGGCTTCGGCACCACTGTTGATGAGAAACAGTTGGTAGTTGTCGTAGCCACAGACTTTGCCCAATCGCTTGGCGAGCTGCTGTTGCAAGGGGTTGATGACCGAGTTGGAATAGAATCCCAATTTGTTCAGTTGGTTGGTCATCATCTTCACATAGTGTGGATGACTGTGTCCGATGCTGATGACAGCATGTCCTCCGTAAAGGTCGAGATATTCTTGACCTTTATCGTCCCACACCTTACAGCCTTTGCCTTTGTCAATGGTCACGTTGAGCAAAGGGTATACGTCGAATAATTCCATTTTGTTTTCTTTAAAAAGTTATTAGAATGCAGAGGGCTTCAGATGAAGTCCTGACGTCTCGTCAATACCGAACATGATGTTCATGTTCTGTACGGCCTGTCCAACGGCACCTTTCAACAGGTTGTCGATGGTGGAGGTAATGAGCAGCTTGTCGCCATATTTGTCGCAATGGACAAGAGCCTTGTTGGTGTTCACTACTTGTTTCATGTCTATCGCCTTGTCCACATAATGTGTGAACTTGGCATCTTTGTAGAAGGCCTTGTAAGCGGCGACGATGTCTTCAATCGGCTTGTCGGTTCTTACCACTTCTGTGGCGAAGATGCCGCGGGCAAAATCTCCACGATAGGGGATGAAGTCGATTCCGGCATTCAAATCTCCTTGTTCTTGTCTTAGACTCTGCTTGATCTCGGGCACATGCTGGTGTTGAAATGCCTTGTAGATGCTCATATTGTTGTTGCGCCATGAGAAATGGGTGGTGGCACCTGGCTTTTGACCGGCACCGGTGCTGCCCGTGATGGCGTTCACGGAGACATCCTGCTGGATGATTCCCATGTGGGCGGCGGGAAGCAATCCCAACTGTATGCAAGTGGCAAAACAACCAGGGTTGGCCACGTGCTGTGCCTGGGCAATCTTTTCTTTGTTGATTTCCGGCAATCCGTAAACGTAGTCATTGCCGGGGGCGGCAAGACGGAAGTCCTGGGCCAGGTCGATGATTTTGACATGGGCAGGTATCTGGTGCTCTTTCAGAAAAGCCTCACTCTTGCCATGACCAAAACAGAAGAACACCACGTCCACCTTGTCAAAAGGCATATCGGATGTGAAGACCATGTCGGTGTCTCCATACAGGCCTTCATGCACGTCGGTCAGTTTGTTGCCGGCATTGCTCTCGCTGTTGACAAACTCCAATTCTGCCTCGGGATGGTTCAACAGCAGACGAATCAGCTCGCCTGCCGTGTAACCTGCTCCACCTAATATTCCTATCTTTATCATTCTATATTTCAATATTATTTTCGCGGGGAAGACACAACCAAAAACCGATGTATAACCAAAAACCTACTCCATAAAAGAGGGTGGCTACAAACCATACGATGCGCAGGATGATAGGTTCGATGCCGAAATAATCAGCCAGCCCGCCGCATACGCCGCCAATCTTTTTATCGTGGTCTGATAAATAGAGTTTCTTCATGTCTTCAGTCTTTTTATCGTTGCTCGTCAGGGTGAATACCGTAGTAGACGCGGAGCGGAGTGCTCAATACCTTGATGAATCCCTTAGCCTCTTCTGCGGTCCATCCGTGTTGCATCTCGCCATATTCGCCAAGTTTTGATTTCAGTAAGTCGTCCTGAGAGTCTACACCTACAGTCTCGAATCCCAACGGACGGAGTTTCAAGATGGCGGTACCATTCACATGGCGTTGTGAGGAGGTGAGCATAGCCTCGATGTCGGGCATCACAGGCTCCAGATACTGACTCTCATGGAGAAACATGCCATACCAGTTGGCTACTTGGTCTTTCCAGTATTGCTGCCACTTGCTCAAGGTGTATTTCTCCAACAGACGGTGGGCTTCGATGATGAGCTTGGGCGCAGCGGCTTCAAATCCCACACGGCCCTTAATGCCGATGATGGTGTCGCCCACATTGCAGTCGCGGCCGATGCCATAGGCGGCGCCAATCTCTTCTATCTTCTGGATGGCTTTCACCTTGTCAGTGAAAGCTTCTCCGTTTACGGCAGTGATTTCACCCTTCTCGAAAGAAATCTTCAAAGTGCTTTCCTCGGTCTTGGTCACATGCTTCAGATAGGCTTCTTCTGGCAGGCCTTGGGCGGAGTCGAGAATCTCGCCGCCACAGATGCTGGTGCCCCAGATGCCGACATTGTAGGAATACTTCAGTTTGGTGAAGTCGGCGAAGTATCCATGGGCGTTTAGATAGTCCACTTCTTCTTTGCGGGAGAGGGCATGGTCGCGGGTGAGAGTGATAATTTCCACACCGGGAGCCATGACAAGGAAAGTCATGTCGAATCGGATTTGGTCGTTGCCGGCTCCTGTAGAACCATGGGCGATGGCATCTGCGCCAATCTGTTTGGCATAGCGGGCAATTGCGATGGCTTGGAAGATGCGCTCTGATGAAACGGAAATGGGGTAGCAGTTGTTGCGCATCACATTGCCGTAAATCATGTATTTCAGACTCTTCTCATAATACTCTTGGGTCACATCGAGTGTCACATATTCCTTGGCACCCAACTTGTAGGCGTTCTCCTCGTTGGTCTTTAACTGCTCTGGGCTGAAACCACCGGTGTTGGCACATGCCGCATACACCTCATAACCCATGTCATGAGATAGTTTCATTACTGTGTAGGAGGTGTCGAGTCCTCCAGAAAAAGCTACTACAACTTTCTTCTTGTCTGCCATAATATTGGGAATTTAATTATTCTATATATAAATAAGGTGTGCCAACGATTAAGCGTTGGCTTCTCTCTCTCTGATTTTCTCAATCTCTTCTTGCGACAGTTCGATGGGAAGCTTGTCATCTGGATGTTCTGCAGGGTCATACATCATGCCGGTGCAAATGCAGAAACGACGCTCGGTACGCTTCAGTACATCCACGTTGATGCAACCTTCACATCCTCTCCAAAAAGCTTCGTCATCTGTCAAGTCGGAGAAAGTCACAGGTAGGTAACCCAACTGGGTGTTCATCTTCATGACGGCAGAACCGCTTGTCAACGAGAAAATCTTGGCTTTCGGCCAACGCAGACGGGCTAACGTGAACGTGAGGTTCTTGATGCGCTTGGCCACACCACGATGGCGATAGTCGGGATTGACAATCAGACCGGAGGTGGTCACATAATGTTTGTTTCCCCAGGTTTCAATATAGCTGAAACCCACAAAGTCGCCGTTGCACAAGGCGATGACAGCCTTGCCTTCTTTCATCTTTGTCGCCACATACTCATGTGAACGGCGGGCGATACCCGTGCCTCTAACCTTGGCTGAAGATGCCATTGTTTCCAAAATCGTGTCAACGTATTTCTCGTGTGAGGTGTCGGCAACCATTACTTTGATTTCTTCCATTTTCTATATGTCGTTTTTGTTGTTCTTCGTTAGTAAAATCTCTCTCTCCTATAAATATTCTCTCTTCTCTTTCTTCTTTCTCTCTGATAGGCGGTGCTTAGACAAGATAATCTTCCAAAGCTTTTTTCAACCGCAGTTTCGATGTCCCTTCTTTCATGACGATAAAGATGGTGTCGTCTCCGGCAATAGTGCCGAGTATTTCTGGAATATCATTGTTGTCTATGTCATAGGCGATGCTGCTTGCATACCCCGGACGAGTTTTGACCACCGCCATGTTCCCGGAGAAACTGAGGGAGATGAACCCTGGGGAACGAAGCATCTCGCGGGCAGTGGAGGGCTTGGCGACACGTCTGTACATGGTCTCGTTGGGAAGTACATACACGTATTTCCCATTCATGCTTGCCGCTTTGGCCACTTTCAGTTGCTTCATGTCTCGGCTTAAGGTGGCTTGGGTCAGGTTGAAACCTTCATCCGATAAAGCTCTCAATACCTCTTCCTGACTGCCCAGTTGTTGGCTTGAGATAATCATCTTCAATGTCTCTATCCTATCTGACTTGCTTCTCATCGCTTGCATATTTATTCGTTTTACAAGTGCAAAAGTATGAATAAATATGCGCACTTGCAAATAAATATGCAATTATTTTTATGATTCGCTAATAAAAAGCCGGAAAGAACCACAGATAAATGGCTCTTTCCGGTTTCTACTTATAATTAATAAGGTGTATCCTGTATATCTTTATTTTCTATCTCCGAAAATGCGAAGCAGGTAAAGGAACAGGTTGATGAAATCAAGATAGAGTGTGAGCGAACCGAGGACTGCGAGTTTTTGTGTGCTCTCATTCACCTCGTCACACTGCAACATCATTTGCTTGATTTTCTGTGAATCGTAAGCGGTCAAACCTACAAAGATAAGTACGCCTACATAACTGATAATCAAGTCAAAGGCTGGATTCTGCATGAACAGATTCACTACGGTCGCGATTACTAGTCCGATGAGTGCCATAAACAGAATCTTGCCCATTGAGGTGAGGTCGCTCTTGGTAAAATATCCCACTGCTGCCATTACGCCGAATGTGCCTGCCGTAATGAAGAATACACTGGCAATTGATGACATGGTGAAAGCGTAGAATATAGATGATAGCATGGCTCCGTTGATGGCGGAGTAGAGAATGAAGAGCAGGGTGGCAGTTAGCAATGACATGCGGTTGATGGCTCCGCTAATACTGAATACCAATGCAAACTCTGCAATAATCAATCCCCAAAACAATACCCGGTTGGTGATGATGGTAAAGGTCAGTCCTGTCTCGGCAAATCCATATGCGGTCATGCCGGTAATCACGAGGGCTAATGCCATCCATGTGTACACTTTGCTCATCAGAGCAGGAAAGGCAGTGGAAAGTGTTCTTTCTTTTTCTCTAACTGCGCTATAAAGTTCGTCTCTTTCCATTTTCTTGTTGTTTAAAGATGAATAATGTTGCAAATTTATTATTTATCAATGTAAGATACAAATATTATGCCATTCTTTTATGCTTATTTACATTTTATTGAGTTGAGAGTGATGGCAGGTTATAGACAACGTCGCTCTTTGTGTTTATAAGGTTTTTCTTTACCCGGTTAAGGTTTTTCTTTACCCGGTGCCCCTATATAATAAAATAAGGTGTAAAGCCGGCACTAAGCCTCTGTTTGCGCGCACTAATGCAAATAAACGTTAAATACCTAACATTTTTCCCGGTAATATTTGGAGTGTAACGGAAAAAGTCATACCTTTGCATCCGCTTTTGAGAAACAAGCTCGGGAGCGAATGAAGAAAGAGTTCTTTGAAAAGATTTACATAAA
>CAKPTK010000049.1 GCA_934190685.1 uncultured Prevotella sp. | reverse complement strand
ACTTGTGGCCATCTATGAAGTTCAGAACGGTGCGGTTGAAGAGTTTCGGTTGCTCCATGTTCATCATGTGACCGCAATCGGGCAAGGTCTGCTGCGTGCCATTAGGCAGATAGTCGAGCATCCATGAGCGACGTGATTTCTTGCCGCCATCGGTACCGCCATTGAGGATAAGTGTTGGTACCATGGTCTTACGACTGCGAAATACCTGCTCGGCATCATGAGCCTCCATCACTCTCACCTCTTTGTGCAAGGGTTGCCAGGCAGTCCAAGTGTCTATCATCGCCTTGAGCGGACGGCGCATGGTCTCACGGCGGGAACCGCCTGAAGCGATGAGTTGTTCCAACCATTCACTTTTCATCCGCTCCACGCCTTTGGTCTTGAGGGCCGCTATCTCCCGGTCGCGCTTGGCGCTCTCCGCACTATCCATGGGCTCGCTCGGTCCCTTGTAGGTTTTCAGTCCGCCACTCGCCATCGTGCAGGTGAGTAGGCGTTCGGGATGCAACGCCAATATGTCGGCAGCCACAAAGGCGCCCATGGACAGGCCGACAATGTGGGCACGGTCTATATGGAGGGAATCCATCACGGTAAGCAAGTCTTGCATATGGGTGAACTGAAAGGTTTCGGTCTGAGGAGAGGACTTTCCATAGCCCCGGAAATCAAAGCGCACCACACGGTGATGGCGGGCAAACGCCTTGAATTGACTGTTCCACATGCGGGTGTCGAGAGAATGACCGTGCAAGAGGATGATGGGATCACCCTTGCCCGACATTTCATAATAGAGCTTGGCACCACCGGAAGTGGGAATATAGCCAACGACAGTTTTGCCCAATGCCGACAAAGGGAAGAGTATTAGTAAAAAGAAAAAGGATAGGTGTTTGAATGGTTTCATGACATTTAATCGTTATGGGTTTAGTTTTGCAAACTTACGAAAAAATCTCCAAACAAGTATTATTTTTCCGATAGAAAATCTTTATTTGCCCAAATCTTCCACACCGAGTCACGAAGAAAAAGAATTTAGTGTGCCATTAACGACCCGTTAGTGTGCCATTAGCGATGCCTTAGTGTGCCATTAACGATGCCTTAGTGTGCCATTAACGATGCCTTAGTGTGCCACTAACGAGATTTTCACCGCGGTGAAAATCTAATTAGTCCGCCATTAACGGAACACGAAATGGCGAGACTTTCTTTTTAAGGTGTTTTGTATGGTGGTTACAACTATTTTTCGTAACTTTGAAGACAAAATCACAGTCAACCTTAAACATCGAGAACATGAATATAAACTTCAATATTGAGTATAGGACTTCGTTTGGCGAAATGCTTGTTGTCAACGTGGGAAACACTGCCAACGAATATTCCGTCCACCCGATGACAACGGACGACGGAAACACTTGGCACGCGACGCTTGACCTGGACACCGCCGGCAAGTCTTTTATCAACTATTTCTATAGTGTGGAGAAAGAAGGCTCCACACTCCGGACGGAATGGCGGACGGAAGCTCACAGACTGGAGTTGTCCGCCCGAAAGGCCGCTTGCTACCAACTGCTCGACCATTGGATAGACCGTCCGGAAAACGCATACCTTTACAGTTCCGCCATCACAGACTGTACCAACCGGCACGATTCACGCAAGTTGGTGGAACACAACTTTGCCGCCACTCTCCGTTTGAAAGTACGCGCACCACAACTGCGCAAAGGCGAACGGCTAGTGCTGGCGGGCAATCTGAAAGCTTTGGGAGAATGGAGAGCGGAACAAGCGGTGGAGATGAACGAGCACAATTATAACGAATGGATAGCCGACATTGACGCCACAAGCCTCGACAGCCCTTCGATGGAATTCAAGTTCGTCATCCTCAACTGCCGTGACGAAATCTCCGCCCTGTGGGAACGGGGATTCAACCGCACGCTCTCCGTGCCCCGAATCGAGCCAGGACAGGTAATCGTCATGGAACTTCCCGATGTGCAGTTCGACATCTACCCCATCCGACTGGCAGGCACCTTGGTGCCCGTGTTCTCGCTCCGCTCCCGGCAAAGTTTTGGTGTGGGTGACTTCGGTGACCTGAAAAAGATGATTGCCTGGGCTGCCCAGACCCGGCAAAAGATATTGCAACTGCTGCCTGTCAACGACACCACGCTCACCCACACATGGACTGACTCCTATCCCTACAGTTGCATCAGCGTCTTCGCCCTGCATCCGCAATATGCCGACCTGTCGGCACTGCCCGCCATCAAAGACGAGAAACTTCGGAAAAAATATGAGGAATTGAGGAAAGAATTGAATGGTCTGCGACAGATAGACTATGAGCGCGTGAACCGTGCGAAAACAGAATATCTGCACATCCTGTTTGAGCAAGAAGGCAAAAGCATGATGACAAGCGAGAAGTTCAAACGGTTTTTCAACGACAATGAGCTATGGCTCGCTCCATATGCCCAGTACTGCCTTTTGAGAGACACCTTAGGAACACCCGACTTCCGCCTATGGAAAGGGCATCAGGTGTGGAAAGAGAGCGACCGCTCCGCCCTTCGCAACCCTCGGACAAGGATATATAAAGAGGTGGCGTTCTATTACTTCGTGCAGTTCATCCTCTTCTCACAGATGTCTGAAGCGCACGAATATGCCCGTCAACAGGAGGTGATTTTGAAAGGCGACATCCCCATAGGTGTGCACAGATTGAGCTGTGACGTGTGGATGGAGCCCAGATATTTCAACCTCAACGGACAAGCCGGCGCCCCACCCGATGACTTCTCCACCAACGGACAGAACTGGGGATTCCCCACCTACAACTGGGAGGAGATGATGAAAGACAACTGTTCTTGGTGGACACGCCGTTTCCAAAGCATGGCTAAATTTTTCGATGCCTACCGCATCGACCATGTATTGGGATTCTTCCGCATCTGGGAAATACCCTTCAATGCCGTGCACGGCCTTCTCGGACAGTTTGCGCCTGCCCTCGGACTGACCGTCGAAGAAATAGAAATGCGGGGATTGAAATTCAAGCCGGAGTTGTATCTCGCCCCCTATATCCGCAATTGGGTGTTGGAAAGGCTCTTCGGTTTGCAAGCGGAAAAGGTGAAAAAGGAATATCTGAACCACGCACATGACGATGTGTGGACGTTGAAACCGCAATATGACACAGAACGGAAAATAGAATCGGCCTTTTCCGGAAAGACGGGCACCGACGACATCTTTCTGCGTGACGGACTTTACACCCTGGTGAGCAACGTGCTCTTCCTGCGCGACCACCGCAAGCCCAATCTCTACCACCCACGCATCTCGGCACAGCAGAGTTTGGCATTCGAGTCGCTCAACGGCAGCGAGAAGCAGGCGTTCAACTGGATTTACAATGACTATTTCTATCAGCGGAACAATCATTTTTGGTATACAGAGGCAATGAAGAAGTTGCCAAGACTGGTAGACGCCACCCGGATGCTGGTGTGTGCGGAAGACCTGGGCATGGTGCCGGAGTGTGTGCCTTGGGTGATGGACCAATTGCGCATTCTCACCTTGGAGATGCAATGGATGCCGAAAGAAAGCGGCACACGATTCGGACACCTGTCACACAACCCCTACCGCTCGGTGTGCACCATCTCCAGCCACGACACCCCGACCCTCAGGCAATGGTGGGACGAGGACCGGCAACGCACGCAGGAATATTACGACACCATGCTCTACCGCGGCGGCGACGCCCCCCATCCCTTGCCCGGATGGCTCGCCAAGGACATTGTGAGCAGACATCTGTCGTCACCGTCAATGCTCTGCATCATCAGCCTGCAAGACTGGCTTGCCACAGACGAGCGGCTTCGGCTGCCGGACCCCAACGCCGAACGCATCAACATTCCCGCCAATCCCCATCACTACTGGCGCTACCGCATGCACCTGAATATAGAGGACATGGCTGCCGACGAGCAGTTTACGGCCGAGATAAAAAGCATGATCACAGACGCAGGAAGGAAACTATAGAACACAAAGGCGGGCATCACCGAAAAGGAGATGCCCGCCTTGATTATGTAATATTTTCTTTTATCACTTCACTAAAATCACAAGATACTTGCTTGTGCTCCAGAATATCTGCGGATTGCTGATGCGCAGGATATACTGTCCGTTGCTGTCCTTGTCAAGCGAATAGCTGCCGGAAGGATGAATGGTCATCAACTTCACCGACTTGGAATAGAGCTTGATTTCCTTGTCCACACGAATATCAATCTTGGTGAAATAGTTTTTGTTGAAGTTGCCCTGCAATACCTTTCCCTTCACGAGGATGCCCTGGTCCTTGAGTTCGTTCTTGGTGCCAAAGACAAACCATGCGGTGTTCAACTGAGTGTCTTGCGACTTGATGGTCTGACTTTTGGCGGAAGACTCCGTCTGGAGGTTGGACACATTGGTGTTCAGATTGCTGATGGTGGCGTCAAGCTCGGAGATGTGGATATCCTTGGCATCAAGTTCAGCGCGCAACTGCTGCAACTGTTGGTCTTTCTCGTCCAACTGTCTCGCCATATTCTCGATGGTCTTGCGGAGCGCGTCGCCATGCATGCCACTCGTCTTGAGCTGTTGACGCAACTTGGTGATAAGCTCTCGGTTTTCCTTCATGCGCTGGGCGATGAACTGGATGTTCTCCCGAAGCTGTTGACTCTTGTTGGCTCCTTCGCCATCCTTGACGATGTTCACCCGATTCTCCGCCTCATTGATTTCCCGGAAACCTTCCTGGATATCGTTGAGTGTGGACATCATGTCATTGATCTCGTTGTCGCGATCAGCAATAATCTTCTGCAACGAGTCGTTCTGCTCCACACCTTGCACGACTGGAGCAGCTTTCTTATCCTTGCAGGCCGTCAATGACAGCGCGCAGAGTGCGAAAAAAATCAATCTCTTCATAAGTCTTTTTTTTTATGTTTCTTTTCTTCTTTAGGGTTTTTACCTGCCAATACAATCACAATCTCGCCTCTTGGGGCAACTTCCGTGAAATGGGCCACCACCTCTGACAGCGTGCCGCGCACACTCTCCTCATGCACCTTGGAGATTTCCCGGCACACGCTCACTTGCCGTTCCTCGCCGAACACTTCAGCAAATTGCTGCAAGGTCTTGAGCAGCCGGTAGGGAGACTCATAGAAAATCATCGTGCGCTGTTCGTCCCTCAACAGTTCCAAGCGTGTCATCCTCCCCTTCTTCGGCGGAAGGAATCCCTCGAAGCAGAACCGGTCGCAAGGCAAGCCCGACGACACCAAAGCCGGAACAAACGCCGTGGATCCCGGCAAGGTCTGCACCTCCACTCCGGCAGCCACCGCCTCTCGGGCAAGATAGAATCCGGGGTCACTGATACCTGGCGTTCCGGCATCTGAGATGAGGGCTATGGTCTGCCCTGCCTTCAACCGTTCAACGATACCGGCGGAAGTGCCGTGCTCATTGAACTTATGGTGAGCCATCAAGTGGTTCTGTATGTCGAAATGCTTCAAGAGGATGCCCGATGTGCGTGTATCCTCCGCCAAGACCAAGTCGGCTTCTTTCAGAATTCTGATAGCCCGAAGCGTCATGTCTTCCATATTGCCTACCGGAGTAGGTACGATGTATAATGTGCCCATATTCGCTACAAATATAGCTATTTAATCTACGGAAACAAAAAATGCAACCATTTCTTTGCAATTTTTAAAACGTATTCGTAAATTTGCACTGATATGACAGAAAACTTAACAGGGGAGAAACACCGCCCCGGAAGAATTGAAGTGGTGTGCGGATCGATGTTCTCGGGCAAGACCGAGGAACTGATCCGCCGTTTGAAGAGAGCAAAATTTGCCAAGCAGAAGGTTGAGATATTCAAACCGTCCATCGACACTAGATACGCAGACGAGGAGGTGGTCAGCCATGACCGCCACTCCATTCCCTCCACTCCCATCGACTCGTCAGCGTCTATCCTGTTGCTGTCGTCAGACATCGATGTTGTGGGCATTGACGAAGCACAATTTTTCGACGACGCACTGGTCGACGTGTGCAACGAGCTCGCCAACCGTGGTGTCCGCATCATTGTCGCCGGACTGGACATGGACTTCAAGGGGAAACCTTTTGGACCCATTCCTGCCCTATGCGCCATCGCCGACGAAGTGACCAAGGTGCACGCCATCTGCGTGAAGTGCGGTTCTCTCGCCTATGTCAGCCACCGCCTCGTGAGCGAAGAGCGTCGGGTGTTGCTCGGAGAGCAGAGCGAATATGAGCCGCTTTGCCGGGAATGCTATCAACGGGAAATAGAAAAGGAGAAAAACAAAGATTTATGACTGAACAAAAAATCACGTTCGACAAGTTCATCCGATGGTTCCTGATAGCACTCGCCATCTTGGCAGTGTTCCTTGTCGTGAACTATCTGAGCAGTGTACTGCTGCCATTCTTCATCGCATGGTTCCTGGCCTACCTGCTCTACCCCATCGTAAAGTTCGTGCAATACAAGTTGCACGTGCCCACACGGGCCTTGTCCATTGTCATCACACTCGTGTTTGTGTTCGCAGTGCTCGGTGGCATCTTCTATCTCATCATTCCACCGATGATAGAGCAGTTTGAGAAACTGGGCGATGTGGTGACCCGGTATCTACACCAGACGACACATATCCACAACTTCCCTGCCACAATCCAGGAATGGTTGCACGAGAACAGTGACGAGATTACCCGCATATTCCACAGCAAAGACTTCAGCGACAGCGTCAAGACTGCCGTGCCCAAACTTTTCGACTTTCTCGGACAGACCGCCAGCATTGTCATCAGCATTGTCGCCTCGATGATTACCTTATTATATATGTTCTTCATCCTGCTCGACTATGAATACCTGACGGACAAATGGATCAAGATCTTCCCGAAGAAGAACCGTCCGTTCTGGCATGAGCTGATGCAGGACGTGGAAAGAGAACTCAACAATTACATCCGAGGACAAGGCATGGTGGCACTTTGCATGGGCATCATGTTCTGCATCGGATTCACCATCATCGGATTTCCGATGGCCATCGGGTTGGGCATTCTCATCGGCATCCTTGACTTGGTGCCCTACCTACACACGTTCGCCCTCATCCCCACGGCGTTTCTCGCCATGCTCAAGGCGGCAGACACCGGTGAGAATTTCTGGCTTATTTTCGGTATGGCATTTCTGGTCTTTGCCGTTGTCCAACTCATCACCGACTTTATCGTCACCCCGAAAATTATGGGCAAGGCGATGGGGTTGAACCCCGCCATCCTACTGCTGAGTCTTTCCGTATGGGGTGCTCTTCTTGGGTTCATCGGCCTCATCGTTGCCCTCCCGCTCACCACCTTGATTATCGCCTATTGGCAACGCTATGTGACGAAGGAACATACACCGGAACTGCCGGAAACAGGAGAAAAATAAATATTCAAGATTATTACCGTCCGTTAAATTTTGAGGCAGAACTTCAAAGTTTAGCGGACGGTAATCATAAATAAAAAGTTCCACAGCGAAGGATTCGGACCTTTCATCTCGCCGAACATACAGTTTGTTCCGGCATACACGGTCATCAACTGTGGGGCTAAGTGATTTGCCATTCCGATTACGGTGCAAATCTGTCGCTTGCTTATAAAGCGACCTTCAGGAGTTTCCTACTCCAGGAAATTCAGCGTCTGCAATTTTCTTCTTGCAAGCGGGTGTCCCTCGCGGTAAGCCACGCGATAGTAGCGCTTTGCCTTTTCGACATCCTGGGCCACGCCACGTCCAAACTCCAGGGCCTCGCCCACCCGATAGAAGGCGTATGGCAAGCGGCAACTATTGTACAGCTCATAAGCCTTGGCATAGTCGCGCGGCACACCATTGGTGCCCTTGCGGTAGATGTCGGCAAGGTTAGACTTAGCCAGGTCGTTGCCAAGCTCGGCAGCCTTACTGTAGTACTTTATGGCACGCTGCATGTCTATCTTTGCCCCCACTCCGTCGCAGAAAACAATGCCAAGTTCGTTCAGCACCTCGGGATCGCTCATCCATTCATGGCCTGGCTCGTTGGCCTCGATATAGAGCAAGTTCTCCACATAATCCTCCGTCCATCCGTAGTCCTCTATTTTTGCATTGGGATTCGTCACAAGCACAAACTTGCATCTGTTCACGTCGGAGCCAAGCTCCTTGTTCTTATTCTCTTCCATAGCTAGTGTATTTAAGTTTTCAGTTAAGTTATCGGTCATTGTCACTTTCATAAGCGTCGGCAGCCTCCTGGTGCTTATATCTTATCTCGTCGGCAAGCCACTTGGGCGAGAGCACTTTCAGCTTGCTTCCACGCCCGATGATGTAGTCGCGGAAATCGGTCGTGGGGCAAAGGTAATACTTAAAGTCGGAATACCCATCTGTCTGCCGCATTTTTTCTTGACTTTGATGCAATGCCCGGCGTGCCATTTCCCCTGCCTCGCGGCCGTATGCCCTCAACACAACCGTCTCAGGCTTCGTGCCGTCAAAGACTATTGCTCCGAAATAGTTGGCAAAATAATCATTCGCGTCAAAGTCTTCCGGCAATGTAAACTTCTCGCCAGTAACCTCCACTGAAAAAATCTTGTCCAGTGCAAACAACGAGAACGAAGACACCTCCCTGCCGTTTATCTCATGGCTAAGACGCCCAAGCACATACCAGTGGTTGTGGAACATCTTCAGGCAATAAGGCTCAATTACAACTGTCGGGAATATTTCAAGGTCGTACTTGCGATAGCCTATCTCCAACTTCACACCCATTCTCATGCTGTCCATAACCTCAAGCAGGAAATACTCTTTAGGAACATCCTCCAACAGCACTCGTTTGTACAGCGATTTGGTCTCGTGTATGCGGGTGCTTATCGTGAGCGTGGAAAGCATCCACGACTGTATCGTGTCGTCTTTAAGCACCTTCTCGTTGCTGATGTAATACACGTAGCCCTTCGAACGGTCGCACTCGATGTAGATGCCGAAGATGTCGGCTATAGCGTCCCTGTGTCTGTTGAAGGTGGAGCGTGCCATTTCCACGCCGCCGCTCATCTCCGTCTCCGTCCATTCCGCATTTATCTCCTCAAACGTCATTTCGATATTACATTTGAGTGTATCAATAAGCCAAATGTATTCTCTAAAGAGTTCTGATGTCTTCATTTGCCATATATTTTTGATTTCGGTGCAAAGTTAATGGATTGTTGTGCCAAATCGTGGGACAACTGAAAGAAAATAAAAAAACAACCCACGGATTATGCTCTTTTTACGAAATTTATCAAGATATTACTTCATGGCATGGTTCTTCAGACCATGTCTCCTACTATTATATCAACCACTCCCCTATCAGCCGGCAACCACTCCACCGTAGCCAGTTCGCCCTTTGCAAGCCACTTTGCTGCCTCTGCCTCTACGAGGCGCAACTCTCCCGCCACGATACGACACAGATAGCACACCATGTGGAGATGGAACGAAGGATAGTCATAATCCACGGTCGTGATGTGGCGGTCTACAGAGATTTCCACTTCCAATTCCTCGCGTATCTCGCGGCGCAGAGCCTCTTCGGGAGTTTCGCCCTGTTCAATCTTTCCGCCAGGAAACTCCCACCAGTCCTTAAACTCGCCATAGCCACGCTGCGTGGCAAAATACTTGCCGCCACGTTCTATCACGGCAGCCACAACATTTATTGTCTTCATATAGCTAAAAAACTTACACAGCCTTTATAAATTTAGGTATGGCAGGTTTCTGCAACTCCCACTCAATGTTCATCGGATAATTGCCGTGTGAACTCACATAATCGAGCAACCCCATGCAGTAGTATGGACTCGTATTGCCGAATCCGTCCTTCTTGTCCTCGCGCACAAACAGAAGAAAGCGCCGCCCGTTACTGCGCTGGTTGGCGTAGCGCGAGCCGGCATTAGAGTGCGACATTGTGTTCTGCGACTGCCAATGGAAGCGTCGCTCGTTTATAAAGTAGTCGTTGTACTGAGTGGAGGGCGAGAAATCCTTCTCCGACTTGTTCAGCGTTACAAATAGCAGTTCAGTGTTACTTTCGTCGATAGAGAAAACTCCAGCTGCTACGCCCTGCATCTTCTTGTCGGCTGTCTGCCGTCCGTATAAGGCGAACACCTCCTCACGTGTATAGCAGCCATACAGTTCCAAGCCACACGGGAAATCGCGGCTCATAGGATAGGTCTTGAACTCCAAGTTGGAGTGCAGATAGTTCATAAGTTCGCCTATCTCCTGCTTCAGTAGCGGATATTGCTCCACTTTCCCCAATGCCTCATAAATGCTCGCAAAGCCAAGTTTTCCGATTTTCTCTTGAAACAGGGCGTAATAGAGAATCAGGGCAAAATGGTTGTCGACTGTATTGTCGGCAGCCTCTTTGTCTTGCCGCTCTCTCAGCTTGCACCCATTGGCAAGAAATCGCCTTATGAAACCAATTAACGCCACAGAGTTTATATGAGTAAGATTGCCTATACCCTTCACAAGGCGGCGTGAGAGTTCGTCATCCGCAAGCGGTGCGCATTTGCCGGCATCTGCCTTTAATGTAGTCCAACAGTTGTTGCCCTTATATATTAGGCGCACGTCCTGTCCGCAGTTCTCTACAAACTGCGACAGTGTAGGCACCGTGTCGTATGCCATAAGCTCCTTCACGAGACGGCGCGTGTTGTATATTGCGCCATGAATATTAGCCAGGATATATTTCTGCGCCTTGCGCTCCATAAAGATGGAGCAGCCATGCGGCAAGAGCGTAAAGCCGTTCTTCACCTGTTCCTCTATGCTGCGATCTTTGCGCAAGCATAGAGCCCGGAAGCGGCTGGAAAAGTCATACTGGCGATTCGCCTGAGCCACAAAGTCGAGCACCGTAAGAAAGTCCTTGCCTGCACTCAATCGAAGTCCGCGGCCAAGCTGCTGGAGAAACACCGTAAGACTATCGGTAGGACGGAGGAAAAGTACCGTGTCTACCTCGGGAATGTCCACACCCTCGTTGAAAATGTCAACCACACAAAGATAATTCACCCGTCCCGCAGCCAAGTCACGGTTAAGCCGCACACGCTCCTCACTATTTGTTGCCGAGGTCAACGCAGCAGCCTTCAGCCCATAACGATTGAACTCCTCTGCCATATATGCGGCATGCCGTCGGTCGGAGCAAAAGCAAAGGGCGTGGCAGGAGGTCTCGTCAGGCAGATACTCTCGCAGTTTCTGTATGATAAGTCCGACGCGCTCATGATTGCAAAGCCGGTCGGTAAGCCGTGACACGATGTACTTGCCGTTTGCCCACAGCTCATCCGCAGACAAGTCTACGTCGTCGGTAATGCAAAGATACTGAAACGGTGTGAGCAGTCCTTCGTCAAGGGCCTGTGGCAGCCGTATCTCGGCACTTATCCTGCCGCCGAAGTCGGGCAGCAGACTCTGTCCGTCCATACGCTCGGGAGTGGCTGTGAGTCCGAGTAGCAGCTTGGGGCGGAACTCGTCGACAATCACCCGATAGCTTGAAGCCGCAGCGTGATGGGCTTCGTCGATGATGAGGTAGTCGTAAAAGTTGAGTCCTTGTTGGCGGAACAAGTCGAGATTACTGTTGAGCGTTGCTACCGACACAAATAAGTGATCCATAGAGTCGGCAGGCCGATAATTGCCCACCCACAACTCTCCGAAGTTGGCATCGCCGAGCACGCTGCGGAAGGTGCGCAACGCCTGTTTCAGAATCTCCTCCCTATGAACCACAAAGAGCAGGCGGTTGTGCAGAGGATTGGCGTCGCGGAAACGCTTGTAGTCGAAAGCCGAGACGACGGTCTTGCCTGTGCCCGTTGCCGCCACCACCAGATTGCGCATGAGTCCATTCTCCTCGCGTTCCACCTGCAGACGGTCGAGAATGACCTTCTGGTGGGGCAAGAGCTGATAGTGCGAGAACAGTTCTACTGCCGAACTGTTGTTCCTGCTATGCTGCACGGCAAGCTCGCGCCTGAACTTCTCTATTCCGCCAATGCCGAAATCCTCGAAGTTCTCGCTATTCCAATACATCTCAAACGTAGCGAGTGCCGACTTTATGATGTGTGGATTCTCCACATTTGTCACACGTATATTCCATTCAAGTCCGTCGGTCTGTGCCGAGTGCGAGAGGTTGGACGAACCAATGTATGCGGTGCTGAACCCAGAGTTGCGCACAAAGATGTATGACTTGGCGTGAAGGCGCTCTATACTGGTGTTGTAGGATATGCGTATTTCGGTGTTGGGCAATGCAGCCAACCGTTCCACTGCCTTGGCTTCGGTCACGCCGCAGTAGGTTGTTGTTATTATGCGCAGCTTATGCCCCTCGACGTTGCAGAAGTCGCGCAGCTGGTCGAGCATCATCCTTATGCCCGACATGCGCAGAAACGAAACGATGATGCATATCTGGTCGGCCGAGGCAATGTCGCGTATTATCTCAGCTCCGAGCGGCACACCCGACTGTCCACCCGTGAATAGATTGCTAACACGAAAACCAGACAACGGCCTAACGATATCTTTCTTTGTGGCGCGCATGGCAGCCTCGCGCTGTCCGCTCACCACGGCAGAGAGGAGTTCGGGCAGGGCCGAGAGCTTTTCATCCCCGTCAACATCAGCCGATTCAAGTATGCTGTTGGTCATTTCGATCTTGTCCTCCACCGGCACATCCACATCCTCGAGTTTTCGGCGTATGACGTCGGAAAGGAAGTCGGCAAGCAGCTTGGCCGATTCTGCCGCATCTATGCGTTCTGTCTTGCACACATAGCCCGCAGCCTCGGTTTGGCGCATGTCGTCTAAGAGCCGGTCACTGATCAGATTTTCGTAAATTCCTTCTTTTAGTTTCATGCTTGCAAATTTACGAAAACTTATTGAATATCCCTATTTTATTCGCGTCGCCTTGTCCTTATTGTTCAATTTGCGTTCAACATCGCAGTATTTCTTGCCACGATTCAGTCGTCACGTCAAATTCAGTTGTACGGCGTTACCGGCGTCTGTGGAGTACCGACAGGTGTTTTTGCCAACGTATCAGTTCACTACGATGAAGCGGTTGCGCAGAGAATTGCGCTGGAAGAGATTCTCTCCATCGAAGCGGAGCGCAGTCGTGCCTACCGACTAATTGGGAGAGATTGGGGAACGCCTCTAGCAAACGAACCGTTTATATATTGATAAACATATAATTTCCCTTGTAAAGTTGCCACTTAACCATAGAGGAATCCTCGCCCGTTATTATATTATTATAATAAGGATTTCTCAAGGCGAAAAATGTGGAAATAGAAAGTATATATATTATAAAAACATTGGGATACGTGCACCACATTAGAATATTCATATGGAAACAATGCAACATAGAACATAAAAAAAGTATAAAAAGCAACGATAGCGTATAGATTTTCGCCGAAATATTTGGAGGAATGAAATAAAAGCATTACCTTTGCACTCGCTTTAAAGAAAAAAGCATTCGGAGACTCGCTAGCTCAGCTGGTAGAGCACAACACTTTTAATGTTGGGGTCATGGGTTCGAACCCCATGCGAGTCACAAAACAAGTCATTTTTAACTCACGAAAGTAACCACAAGCCGCTGATTTTCAGCGGCTTGTGGTTGTTAAGTGCTATAGCGACAAGAGTGTTGGTAAATGTTTAATAATAAAGAGTTGTAAACACCATCAAAAATGCTCGGAGACCGCATAAACACTACTCTCGCGCCCGTATTTGGGATGATATGTTGAGGATATTGGTAGAATAAACTTTTTTACCTAAATCCCGAAATTTTTTACCTGTTTGTCAGGATTAATAAGAGTAAGTTAAAAATGAGGAAAGTAACTTTTAACGTTATTTATGACAGAAAGAAGGTGGCGACCGCCAAAAAACCGTCTTTTGTCGAGTTTAGATTCTCGTTCTGCGGACGGAGCAAATATATGTCCACAGGCGTGAAGGTGTGCAGAAACGAATGGAAAAACGGAGAGGTCGTGGGGCGTCCAGACGCAGACCATCTCAACAAGCTGCTTGACTCTCTCTATCAGAGAGCCGAGGATGTGGTCTGCAAGATGAACCGAGAGGGTATCTTCAATCTCTCGCAAGTGTCAACGCTGATTAACGGAGTTGTCAAGTCGGACGGATTCATCGCCTTCTGCGAGAAACGCACCGAGGAGAGGAATGTTTCTGAGCACACAAAGGAGAGGTACCGGGTGTTCTGCCGTTTCCTCCACTCATGGGGGAAAATCGTGTCGTTCAGTGACATCAATGTGGGCATCATCAAGATGATGGACGAATATCTGCATGACAGAGGGCTGAAGAACTCCACCATATACGACTATCACAAGTTTCTTAAGCTATTCATCCGTGACGCCGTGATTTTCGGACACATCAAGTCTGAAGATGATCCATACAAAAAATACGATGGAAAGATAAGCCGTGGCGAGAGCAAGTATGTGCGTTGCCTTACACCTGTCCAATTTGAGAAACTGAAGAAACTGGAGATAACAAGTCCGCATCTCCTAAGGGCTTGGCATCTGTTTCTCTTCCAGTGCTACACCGCCATGGCTTACTCGGACATGATGTCGTTCGACATCAATGAATGCGAAAGGGACGCAAACGGGAAGCTCTTCTACAAGAACAATAGAGTGAAGACAAAGGAGAAATTCTTCTTTCAGTTGCTCAAGCCTGCAAGAGACATCCTTGACCTGTATGACGGCAGGCTGCCGAAGATGTCTCTGAACAAGTACAACGACTATCTCAAGCCTATCGGACTGATGATTGGAGTGGATGGATTGAGGAGCCACATGGGCAGGGCAACGGCAGCCACTATGTTCCTCTCCAAGGGGATGCCCATCAATATCGTGGCGAAGGTGCTCGGGCATTCGGGAATAAGACAGACTCAAAGGTACGCCCGAACCCTTGAGGATGACATAAAGAAGAGTTTCGACTTGATTGACGGAAAAATTTAGAAACAAAAAAATGGGGAACGAACCGATTATAGCTTAGGTTCGTTCCCCATTTCGCATTTAAAAGCGCAGCTCAAATCGTTCTCCTTCGGCATACTCCATTGCCCATTCCTTAACTTGTGTTTTTGTTGTTACAGAATAGTGTAATCTTAGTTCGTACCAGGCGTCTAGCTTGTCGTTAGTAATGTTCGCAATATACTGATTCCCCTGCGTGTATACGCTGATGATTAAGCCGTTGTCCTTACCATTCTCGTTGTATATCATATTGTTCCGCTTGCCGTGATGCGGTAGGGCTTAGTTGTAAAATAAGTTGAACTTAAATGTACGAGTATGAAAAAATTGATCTTTATGTTCCTTACCCTTGTATTGTGTGGAGCGATACAAGCGCAGAATGCAGAAGTAACACTAAACAACGGCAAGGTTGTGAAAGGTGACATTGATAAATATTCCTTTAATGTAGATAATTACCATGAGTTCAGAATCAAAAAAACTGATGGTGAAAAGGCAGACTTCACATCTGTTGATGTCAAAGAAATAAAATACTATGACAAGAAGGCTGGCGAATGGGAAAACTGGATTCCTATGGTTGCCCAGATGGGAATGAGCATGTCTTATAAAGAGAATCCGAAACTCTATAAAAATCCTGTATTCCTCCAGCCGGTGTATGAGGGAAAAAACATTTCAGCCTATATCCACTACATAAGCACAGCTACCCATGTGAAATCGGGAAGCACTTATGGATTTGCCATCATATTTTATTACAAAGCAAAGAATG
>CAKPTK010000048.1 GCA_934190685.1 uncultured Prevotella sp. | reverse complement strand
CTCAAGCGAACCACTATTTCACTTCAATCTGACGGGCTGTCTTAGCTGCAGCTTTCTCTATCTTCGGCAATTCGATGTTGAGTACACCATCGCTGACGTTGGCTGCAATCTTTTCCTTGTCTACATCGTCAGGCAGCAAGAGTGTCTGCTCGAATTTGCTATAAGAGAACTCACGGCGCAGATAGTGCTCTTTCTTGTTCTCGTCCTTTGCTTCATTCTTCTTTTCCATCTTGATGACCAAGTTGCCTTCGTCATTAAGGTTGATAGTGAAGTCGCCTTTCTTGAGTCCAGGAGCGGCAACCTCTACTGTATAGTCTTTTTCTGTTTCCTTTACGTTGATTGCAGGTGCTGTAGCATTTGCTCTCGGCATAAAGTCTGTATCAAAAAAGTCATTGAATACATCGGGCATCCAAGAATTTCTACGTGCAAGTGTCATAATCAAAACCTCCAATTATATTTTAGTTGTTTTTATGTTTATTATCTCTGTGAGCCTTGCGGCTTACACTCTCATTATAAACAACTTATGTGCCAACCATCCTTAGCGTGACATCTTGTCAACGACATCGGTCAATTCGTCAGCAATGTTTAAAACATTTAATCATTCGGAGGCTTTTTCCTGTCACATCTGTCTTAGAATTTCACAAGACGAGAGCCGTCGGGTTCTTCACTGATATAGACCTTGGTCACATCCTCGGGAAGCAACTCTTCGATAAGCTCCGGCCACTCCAGAAAACACAAACTTCCACCGTAGAAATAGTCTTCATATCCCATATCATAGACCTCATCAAGCTTTTTGATACGGTAGAAATCGAAGTGGAAGATGCTGTCGCCTGTAGTGCTGGAAGTGTACTCATTGACGATAGCGAACGTGGGGGACGTGATGACATCGTCCACTCCCAACTCCTCGCATACGGCCTTGATGAATGTGGTCTTGCCAGCTCCCATCTTGCCATAGAAAGCGAAGACCTTGCCTGTGCCCATGTTTTGGATAAACTCCTTGGCGGCAGCGTGAATTTTGTCGAGATTGTCTATTCTGATTTCCATAATATTGTGTGTTTTTGAATTCTATCTTTTTCTGGGTGTGAGCGTGACAATCGGGATAATCATCTCCTCCATGGAGATGCCTCCGTGCTGAAAAGTGTCCTTATAGTAGCTCACATAATAATTGTAGTTGTTGGGATAAGCGAAGAACGAGTCACCTGTGGCGAAGACATAACTCGTACTGAGGTTTAGCGTGGGCAGTTGTGCCCGGGCAGGCTCCTTGATGGCGAATACATCCTTGGAATCGTAGTTGAGATTCTTGCCCAACTTATAGCGCAGATTGGTGTTGGTATTCCGGTCACCGATGATTTTTACAGGTTTCGACGCACGAATGCTGCCATGGTCTGTGGTGATGACAATCTTGTAGTCGCTGTTGGCAAGGACCTTGAAAAGGTCCGCCATAAAAGAGTGGCGCAACCAACTTTGGGTGATGCTGCGATAGGCGCTCTCGTTGCTCGCCAACTCCCGCACCATCTTCGACTCTGTGCGAGCGTGGGAGAGCATGTCGATGAAATTGACAACCAACACATTGAGGTCGTTCTGTTTGAGTTGGGACAACTGCTGCATAAACTTCTCCGCTCCATTGGAATCGTTGATCTTATGATAAGAAAAGGTATCGTGACGGCGGTAGCGTTCTATCTGTGTCTGTATGAGCGGCGCCTCGTTGAGGTTCTTCCCCTCCTCCTCATCCTCGTCCACCCAAAGTTCAGGGAACATAGAGGCTATCTGTGTGGGCATGAGTCCGCTGAAGATAGCGTTGCGGGCGTATTGTGTGGCGGTGGGAAGAATGCTCATGTACAAATCTTCCGAAATGTCGAACAGGTCTCCTATCTCCTGCGCCAACATGCGCCATTGGTCGTAGCGAAAATTGTCTATCACAATGAGAAACACCTTCTCCTTGGCATCAAGCAAGGGAAAGACTTTGCGTTTGAACACGTCTGGACTCATCAACGGCTTGTCGGCAGACTGTGCTTCGTGCTTCGATGCCTTGGACACCAAGCGGTGCTGCATCATGGCGCGCATATTGCCGATGGCCCCCGACGCTTGAGGGGCGACCCAGTCCATATAGTTTTTCTTGATGAATTTAGCAAACCCGTTGTCAGCTTCTTCCTTCTGGGTTTTGAGAATCTCGGTCATGCTACTCTCCGTACTGCTGAGTTCCAATTCCCAATGTACAAGCTTGCGATACACTTCCTTCCAATCCTCGAATGTTCTGCAGTCTTCTATCTGTAAAGACAACTGTTGGAAATTCTGCTGATAAGATGTCTGTGTCACCTCGGTGACTATCTCCTTGCGATGGATATTCTTTTTGAGAGAGAGCAGGATTTGGCTTGGATTGACAGGTTTGATAAGGTAGTCGGCAATCTTGGAGCCTATCGCTTGATCCATGATATTTTCCTCCTCGCTCTTTGTGACCATGACCACAGGAGTCGAGGGCGAGATGTCCTTGATCTGCTGCAAAGTCTCCAATCCTGTCATGCCGGGCATCATCTCGTCGAGCATTATCAGGTCGAAGGTGTGCTGACGGCACCGGTCTATGGCGTCGGCGCCGTTGCTCACAGTCGTCACGTCATAACCTTTCTTTTCCAAGAAGATGATGTGGGCTTTGAGAAGTTCTATCTCATCGTCCACCCAAAGTATGTTTCCGTTGTTCATCATTGCTTAAAATCCGTCTAAATCATAATATTCGTCCTCAAGGTCCACCTCTTTTTTCTGAGGTTCCTCTTGTTTCTTCACAGGCTCTACAACCTTCTTTTCGGGAGTTGTAACTTTCTTTTCCGGCACGACAGGCTTTGCAGTCTGCTTGGATGCTGCCGGATGGACAGGCTGTTTCGGCGAGGTTGCTGTGGCGCTCGTCTTTTCCGTAGCAGCCGAAGGCTTGGCTTCCTGTTTCGTTTCTTGACGGACAGGTTGCGACGGCTGTGGCTTTGTCTGTGAAGGAACCGGTGTTGTAGGCTCATCGTCAATCAGGATGCCATCGTCCTCGGTCTGCTTGGACTGAGGATTTGTGGAAGGTTTTTCACCGTCATCAATCAGGATGCCGTCATCTTCCGCTTGTTTAGTTTGTGGCTTGGCTGAAGAATCATCGTCCATTATGAATCCATTGTCGGTCTCATTATCGGGCTCCAGTTCCTGCTTGTCCGCATCCTTCGGTTTCATATTGGCAGGTATGCGCACGTCTTCCTGCTCAACATTGACCTCAGTCGGCTCGTTGAGCAACTGCCTATTGGCCACCTTGAGCGGAGCGAAGTGCGCCGCATAGAATCTCTCATAATCCGTATAGCTATACTGTTGTCCCAAGAGGGCAAGGTTCTCGTCACTTATGATATAGGTCTTGGCCTGTCCCATCTGGCGGACAACCGCCTTGTTGGCATGCAACAATCCGGCATATTGATAAGCCTCGTCATAGTTTCGGAATCCGCTCACACGCATGCGGTGCAGACCATCCGCATCATCTATCGCCACCTCAAAGTTTCGCACGATGAAATTGGTGAAGTTGTAGCGGGCCATTTCAAAGAGCAGTTGGTTCTCATTGAGAGAGTCGGGCACATAGACAAGCATCACATTGAAAGGAGTGATACGTTCGGGAGAGAACTTGCGTGCCGCCACCGAGTCCTTGTCGTTGAGCACCACAGCCCGTCGATTCCACACATCTTCCAAGTCGAAGCGTGCTCCATGAAGTTTGCGTCCCTGGTTCACACCATTGACAATCATGCCCGCCATCTCGCAGATACGGCTGTCTGGATATTTCTCCACCACCGTCTTCATGTCCGCCAAACATCCCTCCGTATCGCCCGAATTGAGTTTGCTCATACCCGAGATGAAGAGGAACTTGTCACGATTGGCACCTGTGGGGAAACGCGTATCGCTCACATGCACATTGCCTCTGACCTCCTGAAAGCGGTCGGCCTTGAAGGCTTCATAGGTGGCGGCATAGAGAGAATCCTCTATTTGCATTCCCATGGTGGAGTTTTCCTTGAATTAAGGATCTGTGAGGAGTGCAGTCCACTGACTGTTGGGATATTCCTTTTTCAAGCGTTCCACATAACTGTCGGCAGTCGTGAAATCATTTTTGCGTGAATACAAGAGGAAAAGGTGATAGTAAGCCTCATCCATTTGAGGATAGTCATGGTATTTATCAGACAACCGGCGCAGATATTTCTCACTCTGCCGCAAGTTGTCAAGTTTATCCTTAAAGATGACACCTGCATGGAACAAACCGTCTTCCAAGGTTTCGTCGCTGGCCTTCATCTGTTCTTCCGTGAAAGGTATTTGGGCGAGATAATACTCGCGCTTGTGTGGATCGTTCTGGGCGCTGTCCGTCAGATGAGAGATAGAGTCAGCCTTGGCTTCCTCTGCAGCGATGGAATCTCGCTGCTCGTCGGTCAGTTGCGACAGGGCTTGCATGCCGCCGACCACCGTTCGGTTGACCCGCTGCCAGTTGTCCACATTCTCTCGTTTTCCCCATAAGCGTTGGAAAGCTTGCTTTCCCTGACTGACAGCCAACGGATTGTAGAAATACCAAGCCGAGGATTTCGAGGTCGGCATCGTGGGGGTGGACGATGAAGAAGAACTGGTGTGTCCAAACTTCGCGCTGTTCTCTTTCATCTTTTTGTCTGCCTCGGCAGCCTCCTGTGCCCGACGTTCTTCTTTTTCTTTCTTCTTCAAGGACGTGATGACGCGGTCGATGGCTGCGTTTCGGTCGCTCTCCGACATCTTCGCCAAGGCCTGCAGCGAGTCCTGCAATTGCACGGCATCAGTATAGGGGACCAATTCATCGAGCACCACCGAACGTTCAGACAATGCCTCATAATCCTTGCGGTCTTTGTCAAGAAGTCCGATGGCCTCGCCATAACAGCGACGGGCGTCACCGAACTTTTCCCTTGCCCAATAGAGATCTCCAAGGTGAAGCAGCAGCACACCCTTCTCTATGCCAGCCCGGGTAGCCTTTTGGTTGCCCTGCTCATAAGCGCCAATCGCCTTGAGGGTATCCTTGTCCGCCAGATAGATGTTGCCGATGGCATAGTATACTTGGTCGAGATAATCCTTGTTCTTGTCGCTTGCCGCCATACGTCTCAACTTGCTCACCATTTGTTTCGAGCGTCCCTTGGCCATCACCTCAGTAAGAGAGATGCGGGCATTGAACTCCAACTCATAGGGAGGATTCTGCTTGACGACGTGCCGGAAAGCCTTGTAGGCATCCTGTTTACGATCCAAGGCAGCATAGAGTTGGCCGAGCAAATACCATTCACGGGCCTTTTGCTTGCGTCGCATCTCATGGCTGATGACTTTGCGCAGATAGGGTATCGCCTTCTCGAAATCGCCCGTATGGATGTAATAGTCGGCATAGGTATAATCCCATTCCTTGACAGCACGCCAATCGAGACTGTCGCGTTGCATGTTTCTGATTACATCTTCCGCATCATATATCCATCCGTTCTCCACATAGGTCTTCGCCAACCAGGCGCGTGCCTTGCCATAGATGGCAGGTTGGGTCTCATAGAGTCTACTCATATAGGCGAAAGTTGACGCAGCCTCGTCAAAGTTGCCCTTATGAAACTGCGACCGTCCCATCAGCATCCAAGCTCTCCATATGAAGGGATTGTATTCTTTGCGTCCCAACCATTCCAAGTCTTTGGCTGTTTTCTTGCGGTTCTTGGTCCACTCGGGACGGCGTTTGATGCTATGTCGCTGTATGGCTTTTTTACTTTTCTCTATGGCACGGTCAAAGTTGCCCTTGCCTATTTCCCGACTGTTCTTGTTGCCCACATAGTAAAGGGGCAACAGTTCGGTATAGTTGTCCTTGTTGCCGTTTTCCTTCTCGAGCGAACCGTCAATATAGGCCTGTGCTCCGTTGTAGTAGATATTGTACTTGGCATTGAAAGCGTGCAGGAATCTCGACCTCGCCGTATTCTTCTGCGACATACATCCAGTGAGCAAGGGTAGACACAGCAATGTCACGGCAAACGAAGGATGACGCTTGATCAGCTTGCACAGGGTGTAGACGATGATGGAAAAGAAGATGATAGAGGCGCCCGAAGGAACATTCAGCCAATAGGCGAATGACAACCCCAACAGACAGTCTATCCATCCGATGACAATGCTCAGCCCAATGATTTTCTTGAAATTGAAGGTGAAGATGTTGGCCGTCATCTGCGGAATGGTGAGCAGACTGATAGCGAGCACGATGCCGACCATGCGCAAGGTAGAGACTATGGAAACGGCGATAAGCCCCATCATGAGGTGTTCGATGAAGTTGACCGGCAAGTGTTGCGAACGGGCGAAGGTGGCGTCAAATGCCACACTGAGAATGGCCCGATAAAGCAAAGCGAAGGTGGCGACCACCACCACTGCCAATCCAGCAAGAAGCCACAGGTCTGCGGGTTCTATCGCCAAGATGCTGCCAAAGAGAAAGGACGGCAAATCGGGCATAAATCCCGGGGTGAGAAAGCAACAGATAATGCCCACACTCATGCCGAAGGTCCAAAACACCGCAATGGCGGAATCCTCCCGTATGCTGCCCTTATGTGACAGCCACTGCACGCCGAAAGCACTCGCCACGGCAAATGCCATGGCGGACAAGACGGGATTGACGCCCAACAAAACGCCCAAACCGATGCCTCCAAACGAGGCGTGCGTGATGCCCCCACTGATGAACACCAACCGACGAGCCACGATATAGGAGCCAATAAAGCCACAAACGATGCTTGCCAACAAGGAGCCCAACAAGGCGTTTTGGAAAAAAGTATATTCGAATATCGACATAGTGTAGCGGATTAGGATGAACGGACTGGGTACGTCAATCGTGCTGTTCTATCTCGAAACCAGCCTTGCGCAAATCGTCCCAAAAATGGGGATAGGACTTGCTCACCACTTCCGGGTGATTGATGCGCAATTTGGGGAACTTGAATGCTGCGGGAGCAAAAGCCATGGCCATGCGGTGATCCTCATAGGTGTCAATGACCGGCACGTCATCTGCATCACAACGCTCGCCGTCCCAGAAGATTTCATTGTCGTTGCGGTCGTGCAACACATAGCCCAGTTTGCGAAGTTCAACCTTAAGAGCCTCGATACGGTCGGTTTCCTTGATTTTCAAACTTCCCAAACCTGTAAAGCGGAAAGGTATGCCGAGCAGGACGCACGTCACCACCATCGTCTGCGCCAAGTCGGGTTGGTTGACAAAGTCATAGTCCAACCGGGGCAGTCTGCTGCGGTGGTAACAAAGTGACACCTCGGTAGGCTCGCCTTGTCGTGTGGTGGCAAACGCCGTCTTCACGCCCAGCAAACTGAACATATATTTGATGGCGGAGTCGCCCTGATGGGATCCATCCATCAAGTTGGTGAGTTTGATAGACGATTCCGGGTCGTTGAGCAATGCCGCAATCTCATACCAATAAGAAGATGCGCTCCAGTCGTTTTCGATGAAAAATGCCTGGTCTTGATAGGGCTTCGGTTCCACTTTGATCATGTCAATGTCCGCCCAATCCACCTGTGCGCCGAAATCACGCATCGTGCAGAGGGTGAGGTCGATATAAGGTCTCGACACGATATTGCCGGTCAACTTGAGTTCAAGTCCTCGCTTCAGCATGGGACCAATCATCAGCAACGCCGAGATGTATTGTGAACTGACACTGCCTTCAATTTCCAAGTGTCCGCCCTCGAGTTGGCGTCCTTTCACGCACAAGGGTGGAAAGCCGTCGTTTTCCTCATAACTGATGTCCGCTCCGAGTTGGCGCAAAGCGTCGACAAGCACTTTGATGGGGCGATGCTTCATCCGGTCGGTGCCCGTAAGGACATGCTCTCCCGGCGTGACCGCCAGATAGGCCGTCATAAAACGCATGGCTGTGCCTGCCGCTTTGATGTCGATAACATCGGGCATGTCACGCAGCGCACGGACAATCACTTCCGTATCGTCGCAGTCGGAAAGATTCTCAGGAAGGGTCTGCCCTTGTGACAGGGCATGAATGACAAGTGCCCGGTTGCTGATGCTCTTAGAGGCTGGCAGATCTATCATGGTATTGATATGCTGTGGAACTTTAAAAGAATACTGCATAGTCTTGTTGTTTCGTTATGATGTTTAGCTTACAAAATTACGCATTAATATCGTGACAGCCAATTTTAAAGATAAAATAAAACTGAAAAGAACAAAAAGAAAATTGCCCTGCTGGAGTCGGCTCATACCGCTTTTCAGCAAAGCAATTCAAATATATTGCATTATGAAGTTTCCCTTTTAGCTGTATCTGAGGATTTGTCCTGGACGCAGACGCATGCTCTTGCCGATGTGATTGAGTCGGCAAATGTCGTTGACGGAAACACCACGCTTGCGGGCAATCGTCTCGACCGTCTCGCCTTTGACCACCTTGTGATAGCGGGGATCCGCACTCTCGCCGGCCTGGCGGTCTGGAGCCGTCTCGCCAATCACGTCATTACGGTTATAACCGCCATTGCCCACCTTTCCACGAAGGCGTGTTGCCAGTTCGGATTCCTCGGCATAAGTATCTTTCCTATAGGTGAAGAAGTCGCCTGTCACGTCCTGGTTACGGAAGTCGAAAAACAAGGCTGGATTGAGTGCCACACCACAAAGGCGGGTTTCAAAGTGCAAGTGAGATCCGGTGCTTCGACCTGTGTTGCCGCCAAGACCGATAGGATCACCAGCCTTGACCGTCTGATTCTCGTCGACCAACCATTTTGACATGTGACCATAGATAGTTTCCAAGCCGTTGTAATGGCGGATGACCACATAATTGCCATAGCCTCCCGCCTCATAGCGCACCACTCTCACTTTTCCCGAGAAGGCTGCACGGATAGTATCGCCGATATAGACCTTGATGTCGAGTCCCTTGTGCTGGCGTCCCCAACGGCTACCAAAATTACTGGTCACCACACGACTAGGTGTAGGCATACAGAAATTACGGAGACTGATACGAATGGAGTCTGGCAGTGGGGAAGCCTTGTGAGCGTATTTGTTGTTCCAGTCATCATATAATTCAGAAGCGGGCGACTGGATGTTCTCTCTCTCGATGATGCTTTGCAAGGCGAGTGTATCCACAGCCTTCATCTTTCTGTCTACTGGCGCCTGTCTGGCGAGAAGATCTTGCCCGGCCATAGGCAAGGTTGCCAATGCCAGCATGGATGTTATTGCGAATTTCTTTATTATCTTCTTAAAGTACATATTCATTTTAGGTTTATCCTCCGAAATGGAAGGACATGATTAGTTTGTCAAAAAGGAACTGTTGAACGCTACAAATGTTCAACAATTTGTAAACGACTTTGCAAATATAGCAAAAATATTGCAGAAATGTTTCACGCTTAACAGTTTTTCGTCCAACTTTAACGCTTTCAGGAACATATCCGCAACATATTTAACGTTTGATAAGATTATGTGTTCACACTTTTTAGGATATAGCAGCCCAATTAATATTGGTTTTGCGAAGGGCTGCGAGATGACTCCAAAGCATCTGATAGGCAGGATTTTCGCATTTCGGGTCGGCATCGATAATCTTCTGCGCCTCGTCGCGGGCAAGCTGCACGAGCTGTCCGTCGCGGGCGATATCGGCGATTTTCAGGTCAAATGCCACACCGCTCTGTTGGGTTCCCTCCAAGTCACCGGGACCTCTCAGTTTCAAGTCGGCCTCGGCAATGCGGAATCCGTCGTTGGTTTCAGTCATAATGTCGATGCGCTTGCGGGTCTCCTCACTCAGTTTATAACCTGTCACAAGGATGCAGTAGCTTTGGTCGGCACCTCTACCGACACGGCCGCGGAGCTGATGCAACTGCGACAAACCGAATCTTTGGGCATCAAGAATGACCATAACGGAGGCATTGGGCACGTTCACCCCCACCTCGATAACGGTCGTGGCGACAAGTATTTGTGTCTCTCCCTTGACAAATTTCTGCATTTCTTCTTCCTTCTCTTTCGCCTTCATCCTGCCATGCACCTTGCTGAGTTTGAATTCCGGAAATGCTTCCTTGAGCGTCTCAAATCCTGTCTCAAGATTTTTCAAGTCGCTCTTTTCGCTTTCCTCTATGAGTGGAAAGACTATGTATACTTGCCGTCCCTCGTTGATTTGCTGGCGTATGCCACGGTAGAGACTCGTCATCTGGTTGTCATATTTGTGGATGGTCTGGATAGGCTTTCTACCAGGAGGCAACTGGTCTATGACGCTCACGTCGAGGTCTCCATAGATTGTCATGGCCAGCGTTCTGGGGATTGGCGTGGCTGTCATCACAAGGATATGGGGAGGGTTCTCGCTCTTGCGCCACAGTTTGGAGCGTTGTTCCACGCCGAAACGGTGTTGTTCGTCAACCACGGCAAGGCCCAACTGATGGAATTTCACGGTGTCTTCTATCAAGGCATGGGTACCCACAAGGATATGGATGGAGCCGTCAAGAAGTCCGTCAAGCACCTCTTGACGCTTCTTGCCCTTGACGATACCGGTAAGCAATTCCACCCTTATATCCATGCCCTTGAGGAACTCCCGGATGGTGGCGAGATGTTGTTCGGCAAGGATTTCGGTGGGTGCCATAATACATGCCTGATATCCATTGTCAAGCGCGATGAGCATAGACATCAGTGCGACAAGGGTCTTCCCAGAACCCACATCACCCTGGAGCAGTCGATTCATCTGTGCGCCCGACCCCATGTCCGCCCTTATCTCCCGCATCACACGCTTTTGGGCATCCGTGAGGGGGAAAGGCAAGTGGTCCCGATAGAAAGTATTGAAGATGTCGCCGACATGGGCGAACACATTGCCCCGGTATTTGCGGCGATGGTCGCTGGCATATCGCAGAATGTTGAGTTGCACGTAGAACAGCTCTTCAAACTTCAGCCGTTGTCGTGCCTTCTGCATATCGAGAGGTGTTTTCGGGTAATGCACATTGCGCATGGCGGTATCGTAAGACACCAGGTGAAGCGGACCCGTGATGAAAGGAGGCAGGGTCTCGGCAAGGGGGACGGTAAGACGTGCGAGCAAAGCCTTGGTGGTTTTCTCGATCACGCGAGAGGAGATGTTGGCCTTCTTCATCCGCTCGGTGGTCATATAATAAGGTTGCATACCCATTTGCGACAATTGCAATTCGCTGGCAGGATCAATATCCGGATGGGCGAACTGGTATCGGCCGCCAAAAACAGTAGGTCGGCCAAAGACCACATATTCGGTATGCAACTTATAACTCTTGTAGACATATTGGGCGCGATTGAACCAAACGATGTCGCAGACACCTGTTCCGTCGGAGAAATGGGCAACCACCCGCTTGCGCCGTGGCCCCATCTCAAACTCCTCGAAACTGAGAATCTGTCCTTTCACCTGTACAAACGGCATGTCGGCGGACAGTTCCCGTATGGTGTATATGCGACTTCTGTCCACATATTTATAAGGATAGTATTCGAGCAGGTCACGGAAAGTGTGGACATTCAATTCCTTGTTGAATATCTCCTTCCTGTGCGGTCCCACCCCGGGGGCATACATCACGTCTTGTTCCAGTATGTCTATCACGTCTTGCCTTTCTTGCTTTTTATTCTTTGTCTACGAGTGCCTCGGCAACGACCAGGTCAAAGGGGGTCGTTATCTTGATGTTCTCGCGGTTGCCTTCTACAGTCGTCACGGTCTGTCCGATGCTCTCCACCACAGAGGCGTCATCGGTAAAATGGTCGTTGTAGGGCTGTCGATAGGCCCGTTTGAGCAATGGAATGTCAAAAGTCTGCGGAGTTTGAACCAACCGATAGTCACTGCGCAGCACATTCTCGCCACCTTCCTTGCCGCCCATATAACGAAGGGTCTCGACAACGGGGGTGACGGGAATGACCGCCTTCCGCTCCCGAGCCTCCTTAAAACACCGGCCAATCACCTCGATGGAGGGGAATGGACGCACGCCGTCATGCACACCGACCACACCTTGCGCATCATCGGGCACAAGTGCCAAACCATTTTTCACGGAATGGAAACGGGTTTCTCCCCCATCCGCGAGTTGATAGTCTTCATGGAAGTCATAGGTCTGGCAAAGTTCCGCCCAATAGTCATGTTGCGTCCGGGGCAGCACGAGGATGATATGGAGGTCGGGACTATAAGACCGGAAACGCCGGATGGTCCGCATCAAGATTGGAAGTCCGCCCACAGGAAGAAACTGCTTCGGGATGTCTCCCCCCATGCGCAGCCCCTTGCCTCCCGCCACGATGATGATATAGTCAGCCATCCGTCAACGGGCCATCAAATGGTTGTACATCATACCCTCCTTGATTTCCTCTGTCTTCTCCTTGCCCACAAACATGGACAGAATCTCATAAGCGTAGGGGAAAGTGGCGGCAGGGCCTTCACCTGTGATGATATTTCCATCCACGGTGAAGAGTTCATGGGTATAGTCTGCTCCAGTCATATATTTTTCAAAGCCTGGATAGCAGGTGGCACGCTTACCTTTGAGCAATCCGAGCGAGCCGAGTACAAGCGGAGCGGCACAGATGGCACCGATTTTCTTGCCTGCCTCAGCCTGGGCGAGAAGCGCCTTTCTCACGCCTTCATGGTCGCGCAAGTTGGTGGCACCTGGCAGACCTCCCGGCAAGAGCAGCATATCGGCATCACTGAAATCAACATCCTCAATCTTCAAGTCGGTTTTGAGCGTCACACCATGTGAAGTTTCCACAAAATTGTCACCAGTCACACTGACTGTTTTAATCTCCACACCGCCTCTTCTGAGGATGTCCACCACAGCCAGCGCTTCCACTTCCTCGAAGCCGTTGGCGAGAAATTCATATACTTTTGCCATAGTTGTTTGTTTTTGATATTGGGTTACACTATCACGTGCAAAGATACATATTTTATAAGGATTCATGGCAAGCCCCACCATGTTTTGTTGTTTTTATTTTGGAAAAATCCCGCTTTATGCCTACCTTTGCAACAGACAGGCAGCCTTCAACAAACGAAGTACCGCCATCCGCAAAGCGAGACAAAAACGAAAAAGAATATGACTGAAGAAGAACAACAGAAGACCGACGAGCAATTCATGCGCAAAGCCTTGGTCGAAGCCCTAGCAGCTTTCGACGAAGGAGAGATTCCCGTGGGCGCTGTCGTGGTGTGCCAAGGCCGTATTATCTCCCGGGCACACAACTTGACGGAAACCCTGCATGACGTGACAGCCCATGCTGAAATGCAAGCCATCACCGCCGCCGCCGACACGTTTGGCGGCAAATATCTGACCGACTGCACACTCTATGTCACCGTAGAGCCTTGTGTGATGTGTGCCGGAGCCATCGGATGGGCGCAAATCAAGCGTATCGTCTATGGCACCGCAGACGAGAAGCGAGGCTACGCTCTCTATGCTCCCCATGCTCTACACCCCAAAGCCACAGTCACCGGTGGAGTTCTCGAGGAAGAATGCCGCACACTGATGCAGGACTTTTTCAGACGGCGGAGATAAGACAACAAAAGAATTACGGAACATTTTAAAAAGGTTGTGAGGATATGTATCCATATATCCCCACAACAAACTAAACTAAAAACCGGAACATTGCTTATTTACCTGAATACTTTTTGATTACATTCTGCGGATTCCATCCGTCCTTGCCTCCCATGACATTCTTCACTGTATAACGTGCAGCCTCTGCGGGAGTCAGATGGTTTTTCGCTTTTCCATAGATTTTCTGTCCGTTCTTATCTGTATAATAATAGGTGTCGCGGCGCTTATCCAAAGCCACAGTGCTTCCGTCCGCACGACGCGTATTATAGTCGGCCCACAAGGCAGGCAGTCCTCCCATATGGTCAAACCACCCTTCCTCGGGGATGTTCACCAGAGCCGTGGTGTTGATGTATACCGTTTTAGGCTTTTGGTGCCAAGGTCGTCCAAGCCAAACCGTTGTTTCCACAGGATTGCCGGGTGCGGTAATAGTGGTATTCAAGAACACATATCCCCATTTTGTCTCCGGTACATGACAAGGTGCGACAATCCATCCTCCACTTTTCTTCACTATGTTTATCAGACATCCATCAAAAAGCACATCACCTTGGCCGTAGATGAAATCCACCGCACCCTCGATGATGCAATCCTTGAGATAATGACGCGCCGTGTAATTTGGCGTTGTCAGATAGGTGTCTTGAAAGCTATAGAGTCCACAATGGTAAAGTACTGTGCGGTCGCCCATGGTATAAAGAGCCAGGGCCTGTGGGCCATCTTTCTTCTGTACGCCCCATCCATTTTCAAAAGAAATGTTCTGGAAATAAAGGTCGGAAGAATGGGCGACAACAGTTGCTCCATCCTTGGGATGGTAGGCATTTTCACCACCACAGAGACGATTGTCCGTGATTCTCACGCGATCGCGACTTTCCCCGACCAACGACAAGAACGGCTTATTGGCAGGAATATCCACATGCTCCACATAGACACCGGGCTTGATATAGATGGTCCATGGAGCCGTTCGATTGGCAGGGGCAGCATCTACAGCAGCTTGCACCGTGCAATAATCGCCCGTTCCATCCTGTGCCACTACCACATCATATTTCACACTGGAAAACAATGATGCCGGCAGCAACAAGAGTGCTGCCAGCATACAAAGTTGAATGAGCTTTGAATCAGTTGTAACCTTCATTCTGTAAGAATTCATTTTTGTTCGTAATTGCGTCCAATTCCTCCTGCGGAATAGGCCGGAGCTGATGCCATTCTTTGATTACATCGGCTGCGTCCGGGTTGTATTTTTTAATGCGTTCCACGAGTTTTCCCGTGCGTTTGAGGTCGAAGAAGCGTTGTTCCTCTTGCGCCAGTTCACGAGCACGCTCATCAAGGATGAAGTCAATGTCAAGATCGTTCTCGCTGATTTGCATCTCAGCTTCGTGTCCTGGTATGGCACGCTTGGAGCGGAGAGCGTTGATCAAAGTCATAGCCTTGACTTTTTGCCCCTGCATCATCTCTGCCTCTGCCGCGACAAGATACATCTCAGCCAAACGTATGACGAAGAAATCACGTCCGCTATAATATTCCCAACCCGTAGGATTTGTGTTGTCGTGGAACTTGTACGTGGAGATGAAATAGTCTCGGGTGCCATACGACTTGCCCGTCTCCTTATCATACACATCGTTGGCGTCAAAGATGCGGTAATGATGTTGGGCTCGTTGTTCTGGAGTGTAGACATATTTCGACACGACAAAGGCGGTGTCACCTACTTGAAGAGGTGCGGACGCACCATAGGAAGGTCCGTAATCTGCGGAATAGTTCGACGACGTGCTGTTTACCAACCACACACCTTTGAAAGTTCCGTCATATCGCTGGTCTATATTCTCATTGAACTTGTGCAGGAACGAGAGCGTCGGCATACATTGCACCCAAGGGGCATGTGTGTCTGGAGTCACCCATACACCGCATCCAGATACCATCCAATAGGACATGGCAGAGAAAAGCGGAGACTGGTTTCCCGACCGGTCACCCAAGGTGGGCGAGGTTATTTTATTCTCGGCAAAAGTTTTCATCAGTGTTGCGTCAGTATTGTAGTCCACCCACCAGATAGCTTCTTTGTTCCCCTGTCCTTTTGAGTTGGCCATGGAAAAGGTGTCTGTGAACTTGTCGTAAAGACTCAACCCTGAGTGTTCAATGATATCTTCCGCCAATGACGCTGCCTCTGAATACATTTTCCGATAGAGGCAGAAGCGGGCCTTGAGAGCCTTGGCTGCCATTTGGGTAACACGGCCATTGTTCTTTTCCGCCCCTCCGTCGAGGAGTGAGATGGACTCGTCTATATCTTTGAATATTTGCGTATAGAATTGTTCCGTCGTACTTGGCTTGGCC
>CAKPTK010000047.1 GCA_934190685.1 uncultured Prevotella sp. | reverse complement strand
GAGTTGAATGCTGGCGTAGAAAGTGGCTGCCGACGCCACAAGGATAGCGAGCAGCGTGGGATAGAAAGAGTCGATGTCGTTGAAGTGGACAATCTTGGCGTTCTTCTTGGCAATCTTGCGCATCAGATAGGCCGACGCCACCAGAACAATGATGCCAAGAAAGATGAGCAGGTGGATGTCGGAGAAGGTGGAAATAAACTGGGAGATGGGGTCGTCGGGCACCACCTTGCGCAGCAACGTGGACTCATGGGTCCAGCCAAAGGTCTGCTGGTCGCGCGCCAACTGCACCCACACGGAGTCGATGCTGTCGGTGGGCAGGATGCGGATGTCCGCCACCACGAGATTGTCATGGCGGTGCACCACCACCGAGTCGGTCTCAAAATGTCCCAAAACCTCTTCGGGTTGCTGGCGGAAGAGGACGAGCGAATCACTCTTGACCACAAAGTTGTAGTTGTTGGTATAGTGGTGTTTGTCGTAGAAAGAGATGGAGTCGCGCTGCCGCTCGCTGTAGCCGTCGAACCCTCCCCGATGGCCATAACTGCTATAGCACGAGGTGAGCGACACGAGGGCGATCAAGAGAGACAGGACATTAAAGATTCTGCGCATAGACATTCATTTGACAGTGTTTGCAATCGAACTGGAGTTTAAACATCTTGCCGTCGGGCAAAGTGAGGAAGAGGGGCTCGCGCCAAGTGGGTTGCTGACCGCCCCGCTTCACACAGTAGCCCAAAGTGTAACGCAGACAGTGGCGGCAGGTCATGATGTGGCGCAAGTCTGCCACCGCCTCGCCGTCATTGTCAAACTTGGCGATACGTGGGTCGGAAGCTACCTCGTAGGCCTCGGGAACGCCCGTAATGCCACAGTCACGATAGAACTTCCGCGCCTTGCTGTTGGCGACATTGGCGAGGGTGAGACTTTCGGAAGCGGCTCCCCGAATGGAGGATGTGGATGGCGACACTTGCTGACGGTGTGTGGGGGCATCGGCAAATGGCTGACAATGCAAATCCGCCAAGGCATTGCGACGCAGCTCGGCGAGCACACTCGAGGGAATGAAAAGCTGTTTCACATCAGCATCCACCGCTACAGTCATAGCCTCATAGGGGGTATTGCCGAGCTTGGTAAGTTGCCGGCGGATATTCTCTTCTTGGGGTTTCTGTGCCGTCTGATGGTCGAAGGTGCAAGAAGCCTCGCCCTTGCGCCCCGCCTCGTCGCTGACCTGAAGGAAGAAGCCATTGGGAATGGTGGACAGACGCAAGGAAAGTTCCATCTTCCGCTCGGCTGTAGAACGGGCGAGTATGCGCTCAAACTCCATATCGTTGTTGCGGTAGAGCGCCATACCTGCCCGAAGGTTGCGGGGCATCTTCAGGGGGAAGAGTCTGTTGCCGCGCTCCACTCTGTTGACCCGGAAGCCCTCGAGTTCACGAGCCTCATTGACAAAGCAAAGACCGTCGCCATTGGCAAATGTGGCGGTGCCCGCCACATTGAAAGAGTTGCCCCGCATTTCCTTCACAAAACCGACATACTCACCCATCGCCTTCGGGGTATCGAAGGAGGCGATGTCGGGTTGACGGCCATGGAGGAAATAGTGTGTGAACCCACGGTTGAAGGTTTTTTTGAGGTTGGGTTGGAAGGTATAGTGCACCCTGCCCAAAGAGGCACGGCGGTAGAGGTCGGAATGGCGGTCGATGATTTCCTGGATGCGCTGACTATAGGCAGCCACGACATTCTTCACATAGTCTACATCCTTGAGCCGTCCCTCTACCTTGAAGGAGACAGCCCCCGACTGCATTAAAGATTCTATCTCATCTATCTGACACAAGTCCTTGAGCGACAGCAAGTGACGGTCATGCTCAAGAGTCTTGCCAGAAGCGTCGACAAGGTCGAACTTCAAGCGACAGAACTGGGCGCAAGCTCCACGGTTGGCGCTGCGTCCGAAACAATATTGGGAAGCGTAACAGGCACCGGAATAACTGACACACAGGGCACCATGGACAAACACTTCCAATTCCACATCGGGATTTTCACGGTGTATCTTGCCAATCTCGTCGAGCGAGAGTTCACGGGCAAGCACCACCCGATCAAAGCCGATGCTATGGAGCCATTTCACCTTCTCACTGGTGCGGTTGTCGGTCTGGGTGCTGGCATGGAGGGCGGGCATATGTCGGCCTTCGCTCTCCAACTGACGGCGCACGTCATCCATCTCGTTCGCCATCATCTCCACCACCGCCATGTCCTGCACGAGGATGGCATCCACCTCGATTTCCGCCAACCGGGCGACCAATTGGCGCACGTCGACAAGTTCATTCTCATAGATGATGGTGTTGACTGTAACGTAGACCTTGGCATGAAACTGATGGGCGTAGTCGCAGAGGGTCTTGATGTCATCGAGCGAATTGCCGACGGCGGCACGGGCGCCAAACTGCGGCGCGCCGATATATACGGCATCGGCTCCATGGTCGATGGCGGCCAAACCACACGCGAGATTCTTGGCAGGAGCGAGAAGTTCTATGGTTCTCATCATTATTTGATGTCGTTGATGTTGTAAGGAGTTTCCTGATAGACGTAATAGTTGATCCAGTTGCCAAACAGCAGATTGGCATGGGCACGCCAAGTGACCAGGGGGGCGTTGTCAGGATTGTCGCCCCGATAGTAGTGTTTGGGCATGTCCACATCGTCGCGCTTGCCCATGTCACGGCGGTATTCACTGTCAAGCGTTGTGGGCGAATATTCAAGATGTCCCGTGATAAAGAACTCTCGTCCTCCCCGTGCCATCACTATGCTCACACCGCTCTCGGGTGATTCAGCCAGCAGTTCCAGTTCCTTGTTGGCAAGGATGTCGTCCTTGTGAATCTCCGTGTGACGGCTGTGCGGCATGTTGAACACATCATCGAAGCCACGGAAGATAGAAAGCTGTGGATCAAGTGGATACGTTGGAAACACACCAAACATTTTCTTGGCGAGCGGATATTTCGGTATGCCATAGTGATAGTAGAGTCCCGCCTGTGCCGCCCAACAGATGTAGAGCGTGCTCATCACATGGGTTCGGGTCCAAGAGAAAATACGGGTAATCTCGCTCCAATAGCCCACGTCCTCGAAGTCGAGCTGTTCAACAGGAGCACCGGTGATAATCATGCCGTCAAACTTCTCGTCTTTCATCTCGTCAAAGTCGCGATAGAACATCATCATGTGCTCTATCGGAGTGTTCTTGGGCGTGTGGCTCTTGAGTTTCATGAAATGGACGTCCAACTGTAAAGGCGTGTTGGACAACAACCGGACGAGATCGGTCTCGGTCGTAATCTTCAAGGGCATCAAGTTAAGAATGACAATACGCAGCGGACGAATATCCTGTGTCGTGGCGCGCGTGTTGTCCATCACAAATATGTTCTCCTTCTTCAGCAACTCTATTGCCGGGAGCTTATCAGGTAATCTTAAAGGCATAGCTATACTTTATTTGCTGCAAAATTACAACAAATCAGCGGGATGGCAAAAACAAACGACCTTTTTATCAAGACAAAAGAGGACAAAAGAAGGCGCGGGGAAAAACAAAAGCGTCTCCTGCTTATCACCACCGTGCGGCAATAGACAGGAGACGCTTGGGGAAACGTGAATGTTTCTATACTTTTGCTACCATCCCGAGTCGGGAAGGAAGCGTATTACCAAAGGTCGAGACGGTTGGCCTTGGGGATGAACATCTTGTCACCCTCCTTGATGCCGAAGGCGTCATACCACATATCGATATGTGGTAGCGCACCGTCAACACGCCACTTGCCCAGTGAGTGGGGATCGCTCTTGGTGAGGTTGCGGATTTCCTTGTCCGTGATATTGCCTGCCCACACGCCGGCATAGGAAAGGAAGAAGCGCTGCTCGGGCGTGAAACCATCCTTCTCGGAAAGCGGGGTATCCTTGGTAGCGTTCTTGAAAGCGTTGAAGGAAACCATCAGACCTCCGTGGTCGGCAAGGTTCTCACCGATGGTGAGGTCGCCGTTGGCGTGGAGATCGGGCAGCACCTTGATGGCTGAGAAGAAGTTGGCATACATACGGGCACGCTCGCTGAAGTTCTTGGCGTCGCTGGCTGTCCACCAGTCGCGCATGTTTCCATCCTTGTCATAGTTGCGGCCTTGGTCGTCGAATCCGTGGGTCATCTCATGACCAATCACAACACCGATGGCGCCATAGTTGTAGGCGTCGTCTGCCTCCATGTCGAAGAAAGGTTTCTGCAGGATGCCGGCAGGAAAGCAAATCTCGTTGGTAGTAGGGTTATAGTAAGCGTTCACCGTCTGCGGTGTCATCTGCCACTCGTCCTTGTCGACAGGCTTGCCTGCCTTGGTCTCGATTTCGTGGTCGTTCCAGAAGCGGCGGCAAGCCACTACGTTCTCATAGAACGACTTGTTGGGGTCGATGGTCAACTTGGAGAGGTCTGTCCACTTGTTGGGATAACCGATCTTCACATAGAAGTGGTTGAGCTTGTCAAGGGCGGCAGCCTTGGTGGTGTCGCTCATCCATGTCTGTGCCTGGATGCGCTCGGCAAGCGAAGTCTGCAAGTTTTTCACCAGTTTCTCCATGCGCTCCTTGGCGGCTGGCGGGAAGAACTGCTTCACATACATGCGACCGAGAGCCTCGCCCATCTGTCCTTCCACCATATTGGTGGCACGCTTCCAACGGGGGAAGTTCTGCTGACGGCCACGCATCGTCTTGCCGAAGAAGTCGAAATTGGCTGCCTCCACCTCATCGCTCAGATAGTTGGCTGCCGAACAAACAGCCTGCCACTCCATGTAGTCGCGCAGGGCGTCGGCACTAATGTGGGAGAAGTACTGGTTGGCGCCCGCCATGAACGAAGGCTGGCCTACGACCATCTCCTGGATGTCGGCAGACTTAATGTGCTGTGCCTGGCAGAGATTCTCGAGATCGAAGGCGGGATAGTTCTGCTTGAACTGGGCGAGGGTCATCTTGTTGTAGTTGGCCTCCACATCACGCAGTTCAGTGCGACTCTTGCTGGCCTTGGCGAGGGCGGTCTCCACATCGAGAATGTTGCGCATCTTCTGTTCTGCCGCCTTCTGCTTGTAGCCGAAGAAGCCGAACATGCGGACGATGTGCTTCTTGTAGGCCTCGCGGATGGCTGCTGTAGCCTCATCGTTGTCGATGTAGTATTCCTTCTGTCCGAGGGTTATGCCACCCTGATAGATGTTGAGGATGTTGCGGCTGGCATTCTTCTCGTCTGCGCCAAACGACATGCCCATCGGCACACCGTAGCCCTCAGCGGCGTATTTCACCTGAAGGGCCTTCAAGGCTTTCACGTCCTTGGCTTTGTCCATCTCCTTGAGCAAAGGAAGCAGGGGCTTCACGCCGTCCTTGTTGCGGCGCACGGAGTCCATGGCAAGTTTGTAGTAGTCGCTCAACTTCTGCTCCACAGTGCCCTGGGCATAGTGACCCTTGAGCAAACTGGCGAGGATGCCGTTGATGCGCACATTGTTGTCTTCGGCCAAACGGTCGAAACTGCCATAGCGTGAATAAGCTGCGGGCAGCGGGTTGTTCTTGATCCATCCGCCACAGGCAAACTGATAGAAGTCGTCACCTGGCTGGGCGGTCTTGTCGAAGTCGGCACTGTTGAGTCCCGAGCCCAAGGTCTGCGCCATACCACTGAAAGGCATAGCCATCATAGCGACCATGGGAATAATAGTTTTCATCTTCATTGTTTGTGGAATTAAGTCTTTTCTTGTTTTCTTTTGATGTTTTACTGGAGAGCCTCCAATTCTTCAGACAACTTCTCCCAGCGTTCCACTTCCTCGTCGAGCACCTTCTTGGTGGAAGTGTACTCGGTGATAAGTTCCATATTAGAAGCGTTCTCGGGAGAACAGAGGATGGTGTCAAGTTCTTTAAGCCGGGCCTCCATCTTCCCTATTTTCTTCTCCGATTCCGCCACAGCGCGTTCGGCTTTCTTGATTTTCTTCTGCTGTTCCTTGTGCTCGGCATAGCTCTGCTTGTTGGTTTTCTCTGAAGTGGCAGGGTTGGCTATTGCGGTGGACTGGTTGGCTGACGGTGCAGCGTTGATGCCCTTGCCGCCCAACTCGTTGAGGTTCTCCATATTGTGGGCACGCAGGAAGTCGTAGATGCCGCCGAGATGTTCACGCACCTTGCCGCCGCCAAACTCATAGACTTTGGTGACGAGACCGTCGAGGAACTCTCGGTCATGACTCACCACGATGGCGGTGCCGTCGAACGCCTTGATGGCTTCCTTAAGTCCATCCTTGGAGGGCATGTCGAGGTGGTTGGTAGGCTCATCGAGGATGAGCAGGTTGACGGGTTCGAGCAATAGCTTGATCATCGCCAAGCGACTGCGCTCGCCACCGCTGAGCACCTTCACCTTCTTGTCCGAAGCTTCACCGCCAAACATGAATGCGCCCAGGATATTCTTGATTTTCAGTCGAATCTCGCCCTTCGCCACATTGTCAATGGTCTCGAAGACCGTGAGGTTCTCGTCGAGCAACTGGGCTTGGTTCTGGGCGAAGTAGCCAATCTGTACGTTGTGTCCGATTTTGAGCGTGCCCGAATAGGGAATCTCGCCCATGATACATTTCACGAGGGTGGACTTTCCCTCGCCGTTCTTGCCCACAAACGCCACCTTCTCGCCACGCTTGATGGTCAGGTTGACATGGGAGAAGACGGTGTGGTCGCCATAGTCTTTTCTCACCTCGTCGCAGATGACAGGATAGTCACCGCTGCGCAGACAAGGCGGAAACTTGAGATGGAGGGCGGAATTGTCCACCTCGTCGATCTCGATGGGCACGATCTTCTCCAACTGCTTGATGCGGCTCTGCACCTGCACAGCCTTGGTGGGTTTATAGCGGAATCGCTCGATAAAGTCTTTCATGTCAGCGATTTCCTTCTGCTGGTTCTCGTAGGCACGGAGTTGCTGTTCACGACGCTCGGCACGGAGCTTCATATACTCGTCATATTTCACCTTGTAGTCAATCACCTTTCCACAGGATATCTCAAGCGTACGGTTGGTCACATTGTTGATGAATGCACGGTCGTGGCTAACGAGCACCACAGCCTTGGCACTCTGAGCGAGGAACTGCTCGAGCCACTGGATGCTCTCGATATCAAGGTGGTTGGTAGGTTCGTCGAGCAACAGCACATCAGGCTTGCGGAGAAGGATTTTCGCCAGTTCGATACGCATGCGCCATCCACCGCTGAACTCCGATGTGGGGCGGTCCATATCGGTCTTTTCAAATCCGAGTCCGGTGAGCGTGCGCTCTATCTCCGCCTCATAGTTCTCGCCGCCAAGCATCATGTAGCGGTCGTGCTCCTGGGTAAATTCTTCCACGAGCGCAAGATAGCTTTCACTCTCATAGTCAGTGCGTTCCGCCAATTCCTGATTCATGCGATCAATGCGTTCCTTCAGCTTGGTGTTGTCGGCGAAAGCCTTGCGCGCCTCCTCTCTCACAGTGGTGTTGTCCTGCAATTTCATCACCTGGGGCAGATACCCAATGGTGGTACCTTGGGGCACCGCCACGGTTCCGGCGGTGGGTTGCTGCAAGCCACACAATATTTTCAACATGGTGGATTTCCCGGCACCGTTCTTTCCCACCAATGCCACGCGGTCATGGTCGTTGACGACAAAGCTCACGTCACTGAAAAGGGGTTTCACGCCGAACTCCACCTTGAGTCCTTCTACTGATATCATTTGTTTTTCTCTTGTCTTTTCACAATTAAATTGTAGCTCAACGCCGCACCGATTGCGGTGCAGAACTCTGAATACTTGGGGATAGTGAAGTGCACCTTATAGAGTTTCTCCATCGCCGGGTAGACCATGCGGCACTGCGGCAGAAGCGTCAGGTTGCCAATAAGTACGAACTCACGGATGTCGCTACCAAGTGACGAGAGAATCGTAGCGGACCCTACCGATTGGAGAACCATCCAAATCAATCCCAAGGAGATGTCCTCAGGTGTGGCGTTGTTTTTCGCCTTTCCGTAGAGTGATGCCACAGCGTTCATCGGAAGTCCGGGCAGCGGACGGGCGCTGATGTCGCCAATGAGCAGGTTGATGTTGGAGATGTCACCCTGCATCGCCATGTTGGACACAGACTGGATATCGTCGGTGTTGAGCAACTGTCGCGCCAAGCCCTGCAGCGTGCCGCCGCCGATGCCGATGCCACCGATATGCTCGATGTTGTCGCCATCACACTTGACAAGCGAGGTGCCCGTGCCCATGCTCACCACAATCATGCGGTCTTTCTTCGATTCAAAGCGAGCGCCCAAGCCGTCGGCCACGAACTCCTCCGCCTTGTCGGTGGGCAGTCCGTAGATAGGTTTGTCGATATACGCGCTGCCCACACCTGTGAGCATCACGTGTTCCACTTCTGTCAATTGGATTTTGTTATCGTAGAGATATTTTCCGAAAGCTCCGTAGAGCGATGTAATCGGGTCTGTGGCTTTGATGCGGATAGGCGAAATGACCTTTCCGTCACGGATGCCCACAATTTTCGTAGTGCTGATGCCTACATCGATGCCTATGATGATTCCCATGCTGAGTTTGTTTCTTTCGGCTGCAAAATTACTAATTAATCTTGACAATACACGCCACCGTGCGTTAATAAATATGTTTTCGCTTGGCGGTAAGGGGGATTTGTCGTAACTTAGCGCCTCAATTTCTAAACACACAGACTATGGACAACAAGAACTATATAGAGTTGATCGCACGTGAACTGCAACTGCCCCAACGGGGAGTGGGCAACACGCTGCAACTGCTCGACGAGGGATGCACCATCCCTTTCATCAGTCGCTACCGCAAAGAGCGCACCGGTGGATTCGACGAGGTGCAGATAGCCGCCATCAGCGACCGTTACGAACGACTGAAGGAGACCTCCAAGCGCAAGGAGACCATCCTCTCCACTATCGAGACACAAGGAAAACTGACAGACGAACTCAGACATCGCATCGACCATTGCTGGGACAGCACCGAACTGGAAGACATCTATCTGCCTTTCAAACCCAAACGGCGCACCCGTGCACAAGTGGCGAGAGAACAGGGACTGGAACCGCTGTCGGTCATTCTCATGATGCAGCGCGAACGTAAGCCAGAAGAGGCAGCACGGCGCTTTGTGGGCGACAAGGTGAAAGATGTGAAAGCGGCAATCAAGGGTGCACAGGACATCATCGCAGAAACTGTCAGCGAGGACGAACAGTCGCGCAACCAACTGCGTGCCGTTTTCCGTCGCGAGGCGGTCATCACCGCCAAGGTGGTGAAAACCAAGGCCGACACTGAAGAGGCAGCCAAGTTTGCCGATTATTTCGATTTCTCCGAACCGCTCCGCCGTTGTTCGTCCCACCGACTGCTCGCCATCCGGCGAGGCGAAAGCGAAGGAATCCTGCGTGTCAGCATCTCACCCAACGATGACCAAGCCGCCGAGCGAATAAAACGACAATATGTACATGGCTACTCGCCTTGCAGCACGCTCGTAGGCGAGGCTGTGGACGACGCCTACAAACGATTGCTCAAGCCAAGCATCGAGAACGAGTTTGCCGCCCTCAGCAAAGAGAAGGCCGACGACGAGGCCATCGGTGTCTTTGCCGAGAATCTGCGCCAATTGTTGCTCTCCGCTCCCTTGGGGCAGAAGCGGGTGATGGGCGTGGACCCTGGATTCCGAACCGGCTGCAAAGTGGTGTGTCTCAACGCCCAAGGCAACCTGCTCCACCACGAGGTCATATTTCCCCATCCACCCAAACAAGACAAGATGCGGGCAACCACGGCTGTGGAACAGATGGTAAAACGCTACGCCATCGAGGCGATAGCCATCGGCAACGGAACGGCGAGTCGGGAAACGGATGCCTTCATCCGCTCGCTCCATTTCGACCATGAGGTGCAAGTGTTCGTGGTCAGCGAGGACGGAGCCTCGGTCTATTCAGCCTCGAAGACGGCACGCGACGAGTTCCCCAACGAGGATGTGACGGTGCGCAGTGCGGTATCGATAGGCCGCCGACTGATGGATCCGCTTGCCGAACTGGTGAAGATTGACCCCAAGAGTATCGGTGTGGGACAATATCAGCACGATGTAGACCAAGCGAAATTGAAGAAGAGTCTCGACCAGACGGTGGAGTTCTGCGTCAACTCTGTGGGTGTGGATCTCAACACGGCAAGCCAGCACCTGCTCACCTACGTGAGTGGCCTCGGCCCCACCCTCGCACAAAACATTGTGGATTACCGCCGGGCAAACGGGGCGTTCACTTCCCGTGCCCAACTGAAGAAGGTGCCACGCCTCGGCCCTGCCGCCTTCACCCAATGTGCAGGATTTCTGCGCATTCCCGGTGCCAAGAATCCCCTCGACAACACAGCCGTGCATCCGGAGAGCTACGCCATCGTAGAGCGCATGGCGAAAGATCAAGGTTGCACGGTCAAAGTACTGGTGGAGGACAAAGCCAAGCAAAAACGGGTCGACCTGAAACGATATGTCACCACAGAAATCGGCATACCCACCCTAACCGACATCATGAAGGAGCTGGAGAAGCCTGGCCGTGATCCGAGAGCGCAAATCGAGGAATTCCGCTTCGACGACAGTGTACACTCGCCCGAAGATCTCCGTGAAGGCATGGAGCTGCCCGGCATCGTGACCAACATTACAAACTTCGGCGCCTTTGTCGACATCGGTGTCCACCAAGACGGCCTTGTCCACATCTCTCAATTGGCAGACCGCTATGTCGCCGACCCCACACAGGTGGTCAAACTCCACCAGCATGTCCGCGTCCGTGTGGTGGGTGTAGACCTGAAGCGCAACCGCATCTCACTCTCTATGAGAGGGGTGTAAAGATTCACAAAGCCAACAAGGACAGTGAAACAACGCCACTGTCCTTATTGGTTATTATGGTCAGCCTTAAGCCTTCAATAAATGACCACCGAAGATACTTACCTTATTCTATATTGTTTTCTTTTGCCGTTCGCAAGAAAAGCCTTAACTTTGCATGATGTAAAAAGAAACACGAAAAACATCATGAAAAAGTTATATCCTCTTTTGTTCCAACCCAATCTGCACACACTGGTCTGGGGAGGTGAGAGAATCTGTTCCTACAAGGGACTCAACGAACAACTCGACCATATCGGAGAAAGTTGGGAGGTGAGCGCAGTGCCCACCAGCAAGAGCATCGTCAGCAATGGCGAGTGGGCTGGCCGTGACCTCGTTTCGGTGGTCGACGAGATGCCCGACGAGATACTCGGCAAAGCCGTCAACAAGCGCTACAACGGCAAGATGCCACTGCTTGTGAAATTTATTGATTCAGACAAGCCTCTCAGCATCCAGGTGCATCCCAACGACGAGATGGCCATGCGTGAGCATGGAAAATCCGGCAAGACAGAAATGTGGTATGTCATTGACGCTCAGCCTGGTAGTTATCTCTACGCGGGATTCAAGCAGGAGATTACGCCTGAGGAATATAAACGAAGAGTGGCCGACGGCACCATCACCGATGTACTCGCCAAGCATGAGGTAAAGCGGGGCGATGTGTTCTATCTGCCAGCAGGACGTGTACACGCCATCGGCAGCGGCATCCTGCTCACCGAGGTGCAACAGTCGTCGGATGTGACCTACCGTATCTACGACTACAACAGACCCGGACTGGACGGCAAGCCTCGCGAACTGCACACCGAACTGGCCGCCAAGGCACTCAACTTCCATGTGGAAGAAGAATACCGCACCATCTACCGCGAAGAGAACAACAGTGCCAACCTAGTGATCGACTCTCCCTATTTCAGTGTACGGGTGACCAATGTTTCTCATCCTTTCCACCGCAACCTGCTGAAGTATGACAGTTTTATCATCAGCGTTTGCATCCAAGGTGACTGCATAATCAAAATACGTTCCACCGGCGACGAAATTCGTCTCCGTTCGGGCAACAGTTGCCTGATTCCAGCAGCCATTGCCGACTATGACGTGGAACCGCTCAACGGGTCATCGACCATTCTCGACGCCTTCATCGACAACAAGGACCGCAGCGTGGGACACATGATTACCCGTTTCCTCCATCTGTCGAGCAGATAAAAGAAACATCACACAGAAAACATGAAAAGAATCATTCTCACACTGCTTGCCATGGCAAGCCTCAATCTCGCTATGCACGCAAAGACAAAGACCGTCAACATACGGGTCGTGGAAACCAGCGATGTCCACGGCAGTTTCTTCCCTTGGGATTTCATCACAGGAGAGCCAAAACAAGGTTCGCTTGCCCGCGTGAGTTCCTATATAAACAACATTCGACAGAAAGGTGAACCGCTCATCCTCCTCGAAAACGGAGACATCCTGCAAGGACAGCCCACCTGCTATTATTATAATTATGTGGCGACACAGAAGCGCAATGTGGCTGCCGATGTGGTGAACTATATGAAATATGATGCGCAGACATTCGGCAACCATGATGTGGAGACCGGCCATTCGGTCTATGACAAATGGGTGGAAGAGTTGAACTGCCCCGTACTGGGTGCCAACATCGTGTGCGCAGCCTCGGGAGAACCTTATGTGAAACCTTACACGGTCGTTGAACGTGAGGGTGTACGCATGGCCATTATCGGCATGCTCACCCCTGCTATCCCCAACTGGCTTCCCAAGAAGTTGTGGAGCGGACTGCGTTTCGAGGAGATGGTTTCCTGTGCCCGCAAATGGATGGCTTATGTCAAAGAGCATGAACATCCTGATGTAATTATCGGCATGTTCCACTCTGGCAAGAACGGCGGCATCTCCCTGCCAGAATATGACGAGGACGCCTCCATCAAGGTGGCGCAACAGGTTCCAGGCTTCGACCTCATCGTCTACGGACACGACCACACCCGACACAACGATATCGTCAAGAGTGCCGACGGATCGACCACTCTCTGTCTTGACCCTGCCAACAATGCTCTCGCCGTGTGCGACGCCACCATCACGGTGGAAAAGAAGGACGGCAAGGTTGTCTACAAAAGCGTGAAGGGTGATGTGGTAGATGTGTGTGGCCAACCGGTGGACGAACAGTTTATGAAACATTTCCAACCCCAGATTGACGAAGTGAAAGCGTGGGTAGACAAGCCCATCGGCACTTTCACCGACGACGTGTACACCCGCGACAGCTATTTCGGCTCTTCCGCTTACATCGACTTAGTGCACAACCTGCAACTGCAAATCACGGGTGCGGACATTTCGATGAACGCTCCCCTACTCTTCAACTCTGTCATCCATAAGGGAGAAATCAAGGTGGCTGACATGTTCAGCCTCTACAAATACGAGAACATGCTCTACGTGCTCCGCATGACGGGTCGTGAAATCCGCAAGCATCTGGAGATGAGCTATGACTTGTGGGTCAACACGATGAAATCTCCTGCCGACCATCTGCTCCTACTCAGCAGTCAGACCAAGGGAGACCAGCAGCGGTTGGGCTTCAAGAATTTCTCGTTCAACTTCGACAGTGCCGCAGGCATTGACTACGAGGTGGACGTGACCAAGCCAGACGGCGAGAAGGTGAAGATTCTGCGTATGTCAAACGGCAAGCCTTTCGAAGAGAACCGCTGGTATAAGGTGGCGATGAACAGTTACCGTGGTAATGGCGGCGGCGAACTGCTCACCAAGGGTGCCGGCATTCCACACGACTCGCTCGAGAGCCGTATCATCTACAAGAGTGACCTCGACCTTCGCCACTATCTCACCAAGGAAATAGAACAGATGAAGACCGTGACTCCGAAGGCCAACAACAATTGGCGGTTTGTGCCCGAAGCTTGGGCCAAACCTGCCGCTCAGCGAGACAGAGAAATACTCTTCGGCAAGGAATAACAGCTTCATTCAACGAAACAAGAAAAAGACTATGAAAAGATATTGGTTTGTTTTCTGCAAAGGCGACATCATGCTCGAACGCCAGGCAGACGGTTCCTACACCATTCCCCTCGAAGAGGAAGCCCCCATAGAAGTGAAGCCATGGACACACGTGCTCAACATCACGCCCATCGACGATACTGAGGTGAAGACGTTCTCAATCGACGCCCCCGTGACCAACCATCCGCGCTATGAGATGTGCGGACTCCGACAGTCCTACTACAAGCTCACCCCTGTTCTCTACATGAAAGCCGGCAAATGCCAGGAGTTGCTCTATTGGGACAAGAACACCAAGTTCTGCGGTGTGTGCGGTGCCCCGATGGCCATGCACACAGACATCTCCAAACGCTGCACAAGCTGTGGAAAGGAAGTGTGGCCCCAACTCGCCACCGCCATCATCGTGCTGATTCGCCGGGGTGACGACATCTTCCTCGTGCATGCCAAGAATTTCAAAGGCGAGTTCTATGGCCTCGTGGCGGGATTTGTCGAGACAGGAGAAACGCTCGAGGAGGCTGTGAGACGGGAGGTGCAGGAGGAGACGAGTCTCCGCATCAAGAATCTCCGTTATTTCGGCTCGCAACCGTGGCCCTACCCTTGCGGTCTGATGGTGGGATTCATGGCCGACTACGACGGTGGCGAAGTACACATCCAGCGGTCGGAACTGCGTGAGGGACATTGGTACAACATCAACCATCTGCCCCAACTGCCCGAGAAGTTGTCCATCGCCCGCCGCATCATCGACGCCTGGCTGGAGGAAAAGAATAAGCAATAGAAATTTATTGGAAGCATCAAATATCAAAAAGCCGTTCTCTTTGTGGGAGAACGGCTTTTTAGTATCTTAAATAATGTAATAAATGACGTTTAGAAATTTTTTATGCAAATAATATGTGTTTTTGTTTGCAGTTTCACAGAAATACTATATCTTTGCAACCGAATTAAAGAAAACACTATTAAATAACCAATAAAAGAAACTAATTATGAAAGCAACAGAAGTTGTAGAGAATCTCAAGCGCAGATTCCCGAATGAGCCGGAGTATATCCAGGCCGTGAGCCAGGTACTTGGAACCATCGAGGACGAATACAACAAGCACCCAGAATTTGAGCGTGCCAACCTGATTGAGCGTCTCTGCATTCCAGATCGTCTCATCGAGTTCCGCGTGTCTTGGATTGACGACAAGGGCAACGTGCAGACCAACATGGGTTACCGTGTGCAGCACAACAACGTGATTGGTCCCTACAAAGGTGGTATCCGTTTCCACGCTTCTGTGAACCTTTCAATCCTTAAATTCCTCGCTTTCGAGCAGACCTTCAAAAACTCTCTCACCACATTGCCTATGGGTGGTGCCAAGGGTGGATCAGATTTCTCTCCTCGTGGCAAGAGCAACGCTGAGGTGATGCGTTTCTGCCAGGCATTTATGAATGAACTTTATCGTCATATCGGTCCTGACGAGGATGTACCTGCAGGTGATATTGGTGTTGGTGGCCGTGAGGTTGGCTATATGTTCGGACAGTATAAGAAGCTTACCCACTGTTTCCAAGGTATGCTCACTGGCAAGGGCCAGGAGTTTGGCGGATCTCTCATCCGTCCTGAGGCTACAGGTTATGGCAATGTTTACTTCCTGGAGAACATGCTCAAGACCCGCAACATCGACATCAAGGGTAAGACCGTATTGGTATCTGGTTCTGGTAACGTGGCTCAGTACACGGTAGAGAAGTTACTCGACCTCGGCGCTAAACCTGTGACATTGTCAGACTCAGATGGTTATATCTATGATCCTGAAGGTATCGATCGTGAGAAGTTGGCCTATGTCATGGAACTGAAGAACGTGGAGCGTGGTCGTATCCGTGAATATGCCGAGAAATATGGCTGCAAGTATGTGGCTGGCGCCAAGCCTTGGTTTGAGAAGGCAGACATCGCCACACCATGTGCTACCCAGAACGAAATCAACGAGGAAGCAGCCAAGGCACTCGTTGCCAACGGCGTGGTGGCTGTGAGCGAGGGTGCCAACATGCCTACTACTCCAGATGCCATCAAGGTGTTCCAGGATGCCAAGATTCTCTACTGCCCAGGCAAGGCTTCCAACGCCGGCGGTGTGGCAGTATCCGGTCTTGAAATGACTCAGAACTCCGAGCGTCTCCGTTGGTCTCGCGAAGAGGTGGACGCTAAACTCCATGCCATCATGAACGACATCCATGAGAACTGCGTGAAGTATGGCACACAGCCTGATGGTTACATCAACTATGTGAAGGGTGCCAACGTAGCTGGCTTCCTCAAGGTGGCCAAGGCTATGATGGCTCAAGGTATCGTATAAAATGAAGCAAAACCAGTCTCTCCTGCCGCCATCCTGATGGTGGACAGGAAGAGCATATAATAAAGCCCGAGACTAATTCTGTCCCGGGCTTTATTTATTGAGTAGGGTTTGAGTCTATCCTATTGCAGAAAGACTCAAACTTGAAAAATCGATTAGAACATCACCTTCTTACCATTCAAGATAT
>CAKPTK010000046.1 GCA_934190685.1 uncultured Prevotella sp. | reverse complement strand
CGACGCTGAGGACATGAATCCAAAGCCGGTGACTTGCTCTTGTCTACGAGCACCTTTCTGCCTTTTCTTACCAATTGTTGAATTGTAGGCATAATTTTACTTTTTAATTTATATATTTTTGTTTTGTTATTATCAACTGAGTTTCAAACCGGTTACAATTCACCGCTTTTGGGCTGCAAAGGTACGAAATATTCTCCGAACAACATAATATTATAGAACCCGAGTTGTGCCGAAAGACGAATTTTTAGTCATATATAAAATATATTAACAGTAATAAACACTACAGACAACTTCATCTACCCTCGTTAACGACTCGACACACCTCAGTATGATAGCCGAAAAAGGAACTTTCACCGAGACAAAAGAACAGAAAGGGGCGGCACCGCCGAAACGGATGCCGCCCACACAATATCTTTGGCAGGATTAGGCCTCACCTTTGCTCGGATTGAAAGGAGCGATGGTGCGGGGTTCCTGATTTGGAATCTGGATCTTGCCAAACTGCTGTTCGTAGCTGACGATGTTTTCCTGCAAAGCCTGAAGCAAACGCTTGGCGTGTTCTGGAGCCAGGATTACACGACTGCGAACCTGCGCTTTGGGTACACCGGGAAGGATGCGGGCGAAATCGAGTACGAAGTCACTGCTTGAATGTGTTATGATGGCAAAGTTAGCATATTCGCCCTGTGCCACTTCCTGTGGAAGGTCAATCTGGAACTGACCTTGATTCTGTTGTTCTTTCTCGTTCATAATTGTTGTGTTATTAATGGTTATTACTGTCTTAATATATAAATATAGGTGAAAGTAATGCAAAGGTAAGGAATAATCGTCACTTCTCAAAGGTTTGACATACAAAATTTGTAAATCTTTCCTCTTCTATCAACATTTATTATTACATTTGCAGCAACGAAACCGCATTCAAAATAATGAGACAGGACTTGCCTACCAACAAACAGAAACTATTATTTAACTAAATACACAACAAAATGAAAAGAATGCTTTCTTGTGCAGCCGTGGCTTTGTTCGCCACACTGGCACAGGCACAAAACGTCAACTACACCGTCAAGGGTGTGGTGGCAGACTCCGTGAAAAGCGTGAGCGTCATGGTCAACCAAGACTACAAAAACATCAACAAGTTCGATGTGACGAATGGTCAGTTCACCGTCAATGGCACCGCAGACAAAAACGCCCTTATCACCGTGGGATACAACGGCTATGGCAGACAGGGTGTGAACATGGTTTTCGTCAACGACGGAACACCCGTGGAAGTCAACATCAAGAACTTGACCGTCAAAGGTTCCGCCACAAACAATGCTTTTGGTGAAATTCAGCAGAAGACCCATGCGAGCAACGCCAAGATGAATGCCCTTGTGAAGGAGTATATGGCCATCCGCCAGTCTACTGCCGATAAGGACAAGGCGCGCAGAGGCGAAATCGAGAAGGAAGTGTCCGGTATCGAACAGACCACCTCCGACGCGATCATGGCTTATTGCAAGAACCACAAGAGCGATGTCACTCCCGCCTACTTCATGAGAAGCATCGCCGGTGACTTGGAGTATGACGAGTTGAAAGCATTGCTCGACCCCACTGCCGCCTACTACAACCACCCCTTGACAGAATATGCCAAGAAGACCTTGGCTTCCCTGGAGCTGCGCCGTCCCGGCAAGATGTTCACCGACTTTGAGATGAACGATGTGAACGGCAAGCCTCACAAGTTGAGCGAATGGGCAGGCAATGGCAACTATGTGCTCGTGGACTTCTGGGCAAGTTGGTGCGGCCCCTGCCGTGCTGAAATGCCAAACGTGGTGGAGACCTACAAGAAATACCACGGCAAGGGCTACGAGGTGGTCGGCGTAAGCTTCGACAACCAGCCCAACGCATGGAAGGGCGCCATCGAGAAATTGGGTCTGACATGGCCTCACATCTCTGACTTGAAGGGATGGAAGTGTTTGGCTTCCGACCTTTACGGCATCAAAGCCATACCGTCCAACATTCTGCTCGACGGCAAAGGCAAGATTGTAGCCACCGACCTCCGCGGCGACGCATTGAAAAACAAGCTGAAAGAAATCTACGGATTTTAATGCTTCCGCATTTCTGAAGGAAATACAACAAAGGGTTACACCAGACAATGGTGCAACCCTTTGTTTTTGTTTATTTTTCGGCAAAATATCATACACACCTACACAAACCGCTCGCAGCCCCTGTGTTTATGCGGAGTTTGGCGATGTATGATGAGGTGAATATCATACACGAATCATACATAAATGGTGGAAATCACACATTCTTGTGCACCAAATAGCGCACACCTGCCGCAAAACGCTTACGCTTCAGTCCTTCCATATTGGTCAATCTGCGTCCGAAGAGCATCAGACTTTCCACTTTCAGAGATGCGCCGACAATGCCCTTCAGCACCGTGAAAATCTCGGCGGCACTCATCCACTGACCATCCACCTCGTCCTCTACGGGTTCGAAATAGAGATGGAAGTATTGTTCCACAGGTTGTTCCACCTCAAATTTGCCATTGTTGCGCATAATCAGTTTCACCTGCTCGGCGTCGAAATAGCTGCGTTCCTTAGCACGAAGGGCAGCCAACGCCTGGGCATAGAGCTGTTGATAGTTCAGCCTGCCGCTCACATCGATAGGTCCGGTCAATTCCACACCGATGAAACGGCGGTTGCCCGACGGGTCGGTAAGGATATCCGCCAAGTTGCTCGTGGCGATGAAAGAAGCCAAGCGCGGAAATTCTTCCACATGGCGGCCATAGGGGCGCTTGATTTTAAGCGTGGGCAACTGTACCAGATTTTTCAAGAACCCTTGCTGCAACTGCGGTGAAATCTGATTGAACTCATCGAGGTTGATGAGCAGAAATTGCGACATGGCTTGATAGACTTGCCGTTTTTCCGAAAGCACCAGATTGTCGTTGTAGCCCCACTGCAATTCGGGCGGCAACAGCCGGCGGCAGAACGTGCTCTTGTTGTAGCCCTGCTTGGAGATGAGCAGTGGCGCCACGGAATTGCCATATTGGCGAAAGACACCCCCACTCCACTGGTCCACCATGCCCAAGAACCAGGTGTAAAACCAGTCCACCCAATAAGGATTGTCGGTGGGCACCGTGCGCGCCAAGGCGCGGATGTGGTCTTTGCCGTCCCACTTGCCCACGCACCCGCAGAGATATTCATCGACGGGGTTGTAGTTGCGCACGTAGTCCGACTCCAAGAAATTTCTCACATCGCGGATACTCACCCGCAAGTCGGCCAACTGCACCTCGAGAGTCATGCGGTTTTGCACACGGACGTCAACCGGTTGGAATCCATACCAGCACTTGTCCTTCGGCATGTATTCCACATACTTCATCACCGTGTTGTAGCGGAATTCATAGCGGTCGGTGAGAATCTTCATCATCTGCAAGACGGTGTCTCGCACGCCCATCCGTTCCTCCTTGTCCTCTTTCGGTTCAAAATCCACGGTCTGAAGCGTCGTCTCTGGCGAAGCGTCCGTCAGAGAAGGATCGACGCGCATAGCCACCGCCTCCGCATTATAATAAGGTTTGACATCAAGCGTCAGAAGAAAGTTGTCACGCAGAGACGGCTTCTCCGACAGGATGGGCGCCTTCGCCACCACTTGATAGACTGGAAGCACCTGACTGCAGGCGGCACGGTAAAGCTGTTCGGCATCGGCCTCCGTAGTGGGCAGCGAGCCGTCTTGAGCAGTATAGCTCACCAGCACCACTACGCTTCTGCCGTCAGCCCCGTCAAAGGCGGCATAGGTGGAAGGAAGAGTCGCCACGGCGCGCTTGATTTTCTCCATGCCGACGCCGCCCTTGACATCGCCGAAGAGCAACATCAAAAGTCCCGAACACGACCTCATCACCAAATTGCCGAGTTCATCCTTCGCAAACTCCGCCGACGGATAGACATGGCGCCATGTGGGCATTTCCTTGTAATACCGATAATCGTCCAAAAACGGCACGCTTTCACGGAAGCGTGTCACAGTCTGTCGGGCATTGTCCTGGGCAATGCGGTCCAACAACTTCTCAAAAGGTTTGACATTGACAACGAGTTTGTTGTTCTTGTCATGATGAATGATTGTTATTTTCATCTTTTCTTGTTTTTATAGTTAAATGAATTGCCCAAAATCAGGAACACACTTTGGGCACTCGATGAACACGCCGTGGGCAACACTTGCCCAGCGCCATGTACCATCTGCAAACACCCTGTTTAGGATTGTCAAGTCAGCACTTGGTGAAGTCTATCTCGTCAGAGAAATGATCGAACTCCACCCCGTCGTATCCGAAACTGGCGAAGAGCCGTTTCACCTCCGCCTGCAGCTCTGGCAAGAGTTTCATCCGCCCGAGTTTGTAGCGGTAATATTGTCCCTTGCTGCCCAGCAGTTCACGCATCTTGGAACGAAGCCTTGGGGCGTCCTTCACCTTGACATCCCGAAAGAGTCCGTCGAATCCCCAAGCCATCCGCACCATGCGCAGCGGGGCGAAATATGGACACTCGTCCTCCTTCAGCGCACTGGGAAAGACGGCTCTCCCCTTCTCCATCCGTTCGCCATTGGCGAGGAAGCAAAGGTGATGGATACACGTCTCCCGCTGCGGGCACTGCGACAAGAAGCAATAAGTGACCGACTTGGGCATCCGCCCCTCGTCAAAAGCCTTTTTTAATACGTTTTTTTCTTTCATCGTCTTCATTTTTCAATTTGTTTTAGTTAGTCTTATTTTCTACAAAGATACGAAAAAATCTCCAATTTTGAAAGGATTTGTGTAGGTTTATGTATGATTTGTGTATGATTTTTATTTAACATACATAAAAGTTATCTTGTTGTGCATCAATGTTTTAAACTCTCTTTTACTTCAGAAATGTAGGCATGTATGATAAAAATGAAAAATTCTCACGCGTGCGCGCGCGTGAGAAGCACACATATTAGTCCACTTTAACGGGACTGTAGTGAGAAGAAAGAAAAGGAAAGAAAATATTAAAATATTTAACGGCCTGTATTTCTACAGAAAATTATGGTCAAACGACATGGCCGATCCTCCACTTTCCATTGTCTATAATCCATGTCGCATGAGACTTTTATCATAACAAAAGAAATAAAAAAGAAAAGGATGTCAAAAGGGAGACCATGGTCTCCCTTTTGACATCCTTATAACTTCGATGCGATGTGTCTTCGATAGACGGACATGCCGGTCTTGCCAAGGACATCATTGATATGGTGAATGCGTTGGCTGGGGGGCGCATCCAGATTGGTGGGTGTATTGTCCTCTGCCATGCGCAAGGAGCCTTGACCTGTCACGGGGATATATTCATCCCAATAGACTGGTACGTTGTGCATATGGCCATCACCGCCCCATTTGCTGACGAAAGACACACGTTCCTCGGCACGATAGCCGTGGGCATAGACGGTGATGGTGGATTTGCCGTCAGCGCCTCTGTCTTCGTGGGTCTTCAGAATGCAGTCGGTCACACATCCTGGATGTTTGAAATGGTCTTGTCCCCAGAAGTTGGCCAGGGCCTCATGCTCCCAAAAGGCACTGTGACGTGGCATGTCCTTGCCATAAATCGCTTGCAGCGGACGTATCTGCTGATACATGGGTACACAAAGCAATGGAGCGAGGCAGAAATAGATAGCACGGAAATGGCGGACGTTGATCTCGAAGAAATCTCTTTCGGCCTTTGCATAGTCGAATTGACGGTATTGGTCGGGGTTCATATCGAGGTCAAAGGATTGGATATGATCGGAAATGATGGTGTTGATCATCCGGTTTTTGTCGAAGTCGAAATCGTCGCCATAGCCTGCCTCATAATCCTTGAGGAGCTTGAGCATATTCTTTTGGGCAAGTGGCGTAAAGAGTAGAGCGAACTGCTGGTTGTTGTTGCGGTTGCTGGTGTCAAAGGCCACTTCAAATTCTTCGTTGGTCATCATGGCGAAATCCAGATTGCTCAAGTCACGGGACTTGCTTTTGAGGCGGCGGCGTTTCCACCAATAGGACAAGGAGCCTTCCTTGTCTGCCATACCACTCTTCCGACGATAGAAAATGAGATCGGGGGCGGCCGTGTTTCCATAGAAGAGACGTGTCTTCTCGTAATATTCAGGATAGGGGGCGGCGACTTCAGCCGTCAAGGTTTCGGAGTGGTGGACGGTGTGGTATTTCCCGTCAGAATCACGCTCTTCGGTAGTCCAATAAATCGTGAGATGACCGTAATAGGTCTTGGCTCCCATCTCCATCTTTCGGGTGCGACAAAGGACAAAAGGATTGCCATTGATCAGACCAGAATGGGAATAGATGACAGAGCGTTCACGGTTGAACGTGCCATCCCATCCATAGACATGCTGAAGGTCAGCCAAACGCTGAGTGGTGAAATAGGGATCGAACTCCAAACGGGGCACAGTCTTGGTCATCATCCGAGTGAGCACATCCCAGTCGTAAAGGCGATTGAGCGGTTCCATTTGCCGCCAAGCCTCGTTGCGGAAATCGTCCGCGGTCTGCTCCAAGTCGTCGCGCTCGTCTTTCTGTTTGCGAAGCCTGGGATGAAAAACCGTCAACAACAGCGTGACAAGAAGCGCCAACAGCAAGACAAGAAGGATAACTTGCCATGTGGACAAGCCATCATACAAGACATAAACGGCGACGCCTTCCATTACGACCAAGGCCCACAAGGCTACGCAACAGAAGGTGGTCCGGCTGATGTCTGACGTCAAAGAATCGATAGACTCTTCAGTCTCATAAATTTGACGACAGGTCTCCCGATTTGCCTCGACATCCACTTTCGCCTCTTCCGCCAATTGAGCAAAGGTGTCTTTCGCCACCTGTTTGAACCGGTCGCGGAAGACATGGACATATTCGTCGAGTGGATCATAGATATCCTCTACCATAAGTCAGGGATTAGAAGAACTTGCTACGTGCCTGCTCACGCACTTCTGACGAGGCGGTGAACGGGATGCGGGTGGTGTAGCCCTGACGAGCCGCCACAATCATCTTGGTGGGCCATGAGAAGATGTCAGTATTCCACTGGGTCACACGGCTGTTGTAGACCGTGCGGGCAGCCGTAATCTCACGTTGCAGGTAATTGTTCTGCTGCATGGCATCCGCAATAACCTGATGGGCTTTCAGTTCGGGATAGGCCTCGACCTGGGGGAACAATCTGCCATACGCCATATTCAACTGACTGTTGACATCGCTGCGGTTCTCATCGGAAATCTTTCCACTGCGCAAGGCTGCCACTGCGGTCATCACTTCCTTGTCCAAATTAATGGCGCGCTCAACGAGTCCGACAACGTTCTGCAGAATCTGCACACGCTGTTCCAGGAAGTTGTCTATGTTGGAAGCTTCTGCCTGGATGCGTTGTTCCAATTGGAGAAAATAGTTGCGGGCCGAGATCTTCATGAAGATGAAGATGACGCCGGGCAGCATGCCTACCAAACAGCCAACGACTGCCACCAACAGAGGATTCTGAAGGGTACTGCCCATCAACAGAACATAGAGCAAAACGAGCACTGGAAGAACAACCCAGAGTGCAATTTCAAACAGCGTAGACCTGTAAGTAATGGTCACTGGAAGTTGACGGTCTATTACGTGTATGTCTCGGCCATTGCCATTGACAGGTCCGGTTGTTTCGTCTAATAAATTTGCCATAATCGATATTTGTTTAGTGAATTGTCAAAAATGCTTGTCGCTTTTGCGTTATTGGATAAGTGCAAAATTAGTATAAATCGTGGACTAAGCAAAATAAAATTCCAGATAATTGTCTACCTTTGTAGAAATAACCAACAAACATCCATATGAACAAATCTAAACTACGCATCGTCTTCATTCTCTTCTGTTTGTCTTTGTTGCCAAGTTGCCAGAAGTTTGACTTTGAAGAAGAGGACAGCAAGAAGAATCCTCAGCAAGAGGTGAAAGACGAGGACGACAACGACAAAAGTGACGACAATGATGACAACAAAGGAGACAAGAAAGATGATGGTGGTTCTACCCCATCGCGGCGCAGCCAATATACAGTCACGCAGTTCTTGGAGGAAGCCCCAGCGTTCCAAGTGTGGGTGGAAGGATATATCGTCGGAGACTGCAAGCTGAAAATAGACAATGCCCGGTTTGAGCCCCCCTTCACCTATGACACAGCCATTCTGCTCGCAGACGGATTTGACAAGACGAAGAAAGGGGAATCCTGTTTGCTTGAAAAGTGGTTCAAATGCACGAAAGGAACTGAACTTGAAAGACAATCCTTCGATGTATCACAAGAAAATCAAAATCTATGCGCTCCGAGAGAAGTATTACGGTGTGACCGGCATCAAAGAGATTGACGATTACGAAATTCTGAAATAAGATACTGATACTAAAAAAGGTTCGCCTCCTGCTTGGGAAGCGAACCTTTTATATTAGGATTTAATGTTCTTATTTCTGATCGTAGTCGATAACATTCTTCTTGTTGGCCTGCATGCGGTTGTATTCCTCCTTGCTGCCAACAACAATCTTGTTCCACTGACGAAGACCTGTACCGGCTGGAATCAAGTGACCACAAATCACATTCTCCTTCATACCGTTCAAGTTGTCGACCTTGCCACGGATAGCAGCCTCGTTGAGCACCTTGGTGGTCTCCTGGAAGGAGGCGGCACTGATGTAGCTCTTGGTCTGAAGAGCGGCACGAGTGATACCCTGCAGAATCTGAGTAGATGTGGCAGGAACGGCATCGCGCACCTGAACAAGCTTGCGGTCACGGCGTTTGAGCGAAGAGTTCTCGTCACGGAGCTTGCGCGCTGTGACAATCTGACCCTTGTGGAAGTTCTCGCTGTCGCCAGCGTCGACAACCACCTTCTTGCCCCAGATACGGTCGTTCTCCTCGGCGAAGTCGAGCTTGTCGACAATCTCCTGCTCGAGGAAGGTGGTATCACCTGGATCGTTGATCTGGACCTTGCGCATCATCTGACGGACAATAATCTCAAAGTGCTTGTCGTTGATCTTCACACCCTGAAGACGGTATACGTCCTGAACCTCATTGACGATGTATTCCTGAACGGCGGTAGGACCCTTGATGGCGAGGATGTCGCCAGGAGTGATAACACCGTCGGAGAGAGGTGTACCGGCACGCACAGCATCGTGTTCCTGTACAAGAATCTGCTTGCTCAAAGATACAAGATACTTGCGCTGGTCGCCTGTCTTGCTGGTGATGATGATTTCACGGTTACCGCGTTTCACCTTACCCATGGTCACCTCACCGTCGATTTCGGAAACGACTGCAGGGTTGGATGGGTTACGAGCCTCAAAGAGCTCGGTCACACGTGGAAGACCACCGGTGATATCACCAGCCTTTCCTACAGCACGTGGAATCTTCACCAAAGTAGTACCGGTGGAAACGGTCTGTCCGTCTTCCACCACAACGTGACCACCCACAGGGAAGTTGTAGGTGCCAATCACATTGCCATTGGCATCAAGAATATCACAGGTAGGCACCTTGCTCTTGTCACGAGACTCAGTGATGATTTTCTCAGTAAGACCTGTGGTTTCATCGGTCTCAGCCTTATAGGTAACACCGGCAATGATGTCGTTGAATCTCAATGTACCCTTATATTCGGTAACGATAACGGCATTGAATGGGTCCCATTTGGCAATGAGGTCGCCCTTCTTGACCATGTCTCCCTGCTTGAAGTAGAGAGAGCTACCGTAAGGCACATTCAAGGTAGACAGAACGATGTCTGTATTGGCGTCGACGAAACGGATTTCTGCCAATCGGCTGACAACCATCTCGCAGTCGCGGCTGCCATTGTCGCCTTCTTCTTTGAAGGGAACAGTACGAAGTTCGTCGAACTCAATCTTGCAATCGTTCTTGGCCACGATAGAGGCATTGGCGGCAGCGTTGGCTGCCACACCACCGGCGTGGAACGTACGGAGGGTAAGCTGTGTACCAGGCTCACCAATTGCCTGTGCGGCGATAACGCCGACAGCCTCACCAATCTGGACCATACGAGCGGTGGCAAGGTTACGACCATAGCACTTCATGCAGACACCATGCTTGCTCTCACAAGTGAGCACTGAACGAATCTCAACACTCTCGATAGGAGACTCTTCGATAGCCTTGGCCTTCGGTTCTGTGATTTCCTCACCGGCAGCGCAGATGAGTTCACCTGTGCTTGGATGGATGATGTCATGAACAGACACACGACCGAGGATTCTCTCATAAAGAGAAGAAATCACCTCATCACCATTCTTCAGAGCAGTGCAAACGAGTCCACGGAGTGTACCACAGTCTTCCTCATTGATAATCACGTCATGAGAGACATCCACCAATCGACGGGTCAAATATCCGGCATCGGCAGTCTTCATAGCGGTATCGGCAAGACCCTTACGGGCACCGTGAGAAGCGATAAAGTACTCCAACACGCTCATACCTTCCTTGAAGTTGGAAAGGATAGGGTTCTCAATAATCTGCGCGCCTTCTGCACCTGCCTTCTGCGGCTTGGCCATCAGACCACGCATACCGGAAAGCTGTTTGATCTGGTCCTTAGAACCACGGGCTCCGGAATCGAGCATCATGAACACGGCGTTGAATCCCTGATCGGCTTCTGTCATCTCTTTCATCAGCACGTCGCCCAAGTCGTTGTTCACGTGGGTCCAAGTATCAATTACCTGGTTGTAACGCTCTGTATCGGTGATGAAGCCCATGTTGTAGTTGTCTGTGATCTGACGCACTTCGTCATTACCCTTCTGGACGATAGCCTCTTTCTCTGGTGGAATGATGATATCGTCGAGGTTGAACGAAAGTCCGGCGAGATAGGCCATGCGGTAACCGAGGTTCTTGATACCATCAAGGAACTCACAAGCACGGGCAAAGCCCACAGCCTTAATCACATCGGCAATGATGTCGCGGAGACTCTTCTTGGAAATGACCTTGTTGACAAAGCCTACCTCATCAGGAATGATGCCGTTGACAATCACACGACCGACGGAAGTCTCGACGAGACGTTTCTCAATCTTGCCGTCCACAAGGTCATTGACAATCACCTTTACTTGGGCATGGAGGTCGCAACGGCCCTCATTGTGGGCAATGATAGCTTCCTCTGGTCCATAGAATGTCAAGCCTTCGCCCTTGGCTCCTGGACGGAGTTTTGTAATATAGTAGAGTCCAAGCACCATATCCTGTGAAGGAACGGTGATAGGAGCACCATTGGCAGGGTTCAAGATGTTGTGGCTCTGAAGCATCAGAATCTGTGCTTCGAGAACAGCCTCATTGCTCAAAGGAAGGTGAACAGCCATCTGGTCACCATCGAAGTCGGCGTTGAAGGCGGTACATGCCAATGGGTGGAGCTGGATAGCCTTACCCTCAATCAGTTTTGGCTGGAAGGCCTGAATACCGAGACGGTGAAGTGTAGGCGCACGGTTGAGCAATACTGGATGACCCTTCATCACATTCTCAAGGATATCCCAAATCACGGGTTCGCGACGGTCAACAATCTTCTTGGCACTCTTGACAGTCTTCACGATGCCACGCTCGATAAGTTTGCGGATGATGAATGGTTTGTAAAGCTCGGCTGCCATCAACTTAGGAAGACCGCACTCGCCCATCTTCAACTCTGGGCCGACAACAATCACGGAACGGGCTGAATAGTCTACACGCTTACCGAGGAGGTTCTGACGGAAACGGCCAGACTTACCTTTCAAAGAGTCTGAGAGTGACTTCAGCGGCCGGTTGCTCTCACTCTTCACGGCACTGCTCTTGCGGGAGTTGTCAAAGAGAGAGTCTACAGCCTCTTGAAGCATACGCTTCTCGTTTCGGAGAATCACTTCTGGAGCCTTGATTTCCATCAATCGCTTCAAACGGTTGTTACGAATGATGACACGACGATAGAGGTCATTCAAGTCGGAAGTGGCGAAACGACCGCCGTCCAATGGCACAAGCGGACGAAGCTCTGGTGGAATCACAGGAATAATCTTCATGATCATCCACTCTGGACGGTTCACACCCTTGCTGGAACGGAAAGCTTCCACCACCTGCAAACGCTTCAACGCTTCGGTCTTGCGCTGCTGTGAGGAGTCGTTGTTGGCACGGTCACGCAACTCGTAAGAGAGAGAGTCAAGATCAAGGTTGCTCAACAAGTCAAAAATAGCCTCTGCACCCATCTTGGCAACGAACTTGTTGGGATCGTCATCTGCCAAGCGCTCGTTTCCTTCAGGAAGTTTGTTGTCGAGGATATCGATATATTCGTCTTCAGACAGAAGGTCAAACTTGTGAGAACCATTGATTTCGTTGTCTTCCTCATCAGTCTTACCCTCAAGAACACCCGGATTGATCACCACATATTTTTCATAATAGATGACAGCATCCAACTTCTTGGTAGGCATTCCGAGGAGATAACCAATCTTGTTTGGCAGAGAACGGAAATACCAAATGTGGGCTACAGGAACGACCAACTCGATGTGGCCGGAACGCTCACGGCGAACTTTCTTCTCTGTCACTTCAACACCGCATCGGTCACAAACAATGCCCTTGTAGCGGATACGCTTGTACTTACCGCAGGCACACTCATAGTCTTTGGTAGGACCGAAGATGCGCTCGCAGAAAAGACCGTCACGCTCGGGCTTGTATGTACGGTAGTTGATGGTCTCAGGTTTTGTCACCTCGCCATACGAATTTTCCAAGATCTCTTCAGGTGAAGCGAGACCGATGGTAATCTTCGTAAAATTAGTCTTTATCTTTGTATCTTTTTTGAAAGCCATTTTCTTGTATGTATTTAGTCAAGTTTGATACTTAAGCCAAGTCCTCTCAGCTCATGGAGCAACACGTTGAGTGATTCAGGAATACCTGGTGTTGGCATTGGTTCACCCTTGACGATTGCCTCATATGCCTTGGAACGGCCAACGACATCATCACTCTTGATGGTAAGCACCTCTTGAAGCACATGGCTGGCGCCAAAGGCCTCGAGTGCCCAAACCTCCATCTCTCCGAAACGCTGACCACCGAACTGGGCTTTACCACCGAGTGGCTGCTGGGTGATGAGAGAGTAAGGACCGATACTACGAGCGTGCATCTTGTCTTCAACCATGTGACCGAGTTTCAAGAAGTAAGTCACACCGACTGTTGCAGGCTGGTCGAAGCGCTCACCGGTCTCACCATCATAAAGGTGAGTAGAACAGAGATGTGGAAGTCCTGCCTTGTCTGTCCATTCTGAGAGGTCGGCAAGCTTTGCGCCATCAAAGATTGGTGTGGCAAACTTGACACCGAGTTTTCTACCGGCTGCACCGAGAATCGCCTCGAAAATCTGACCAAGGTTCATACGCGAAGGCACACCCAGCGGGTTCAACACGAGGTCTACAGGACGACCATCCTCAAGGAATGGCATGTCTTCCATGCGGACTACCTTCGACACAATACCCTTGTTACCATGACGACCGGCCAACTTATCACCAACACCGATCTTACGTTTCTTGGCGATGTAGACTTTGGCCATCTGAAGTACACCTGAAGGCAGCTCATCGCCAATTGTGATGGCGAACTTGCGGCGCTTGAGTTCTGCATCGAGCAACTTATACTTGCGGATGTAGTTCATAATCAACTTCTGAATCAAGCCATTGGTATGGTCATCGTCTGTCCATCCATTGCTCTGGATTCCCTCATAGTCGAGGTTCTTGAGAGCAGGAACAGTAAACTTACTTCCATTGGTGATAATCTCGGCTCCGGAATAGTCTTTGACACCCTTTGACACCTTACCTTCTGTAAGCGTCATCAGCTTGTCAACCAAGATATCCTTCAAGTCTTCACCCTTAGCTTCGTATTCCTCGTCAATCTTAGCCAAGATCACCTTATCCTGTTTCTTGGATTCACGAGTCTTCACGGCACGTGTAAAGAGTTTCTTGTCGATGACGACACCGCTCAAGGACGGGTTGGCCTTCAAAGAGGAATCTTTCACATCACCGGCCTTGTCACCGAAGATGGCACGGAGCAATTTTTCCTCTGGCGAAGGATCACTCTCTCCCTTAGGAGATATCTTACCAATCATGATGTCACCTGGCTCCACACGGGCGCCGATACGGATGATACCATTATCATCAAGATCCTTGGTGGCCTCTTCACTCACATTTGGAATATCACTTGTAAACTCCTCCATACCGCGCTTGGTTTCGCGAACATCGAGTGAGTATTCATCCACATGAACACTGGTCAACACGTCATCGCGAACCATTCTCTCAGAGAGCACGATGGCGTCCTCGTAGTTGTAACCCTTCCAAGGCATGTAAGCAACAAGGAGGTTGCGACCCAAAGCGAGCTCACCATTTTCGGTAGCATAACCTTCTGTCAAAATATCACCGGCTTTCACACGCTGTCCCTTATTACAAATAGGACGGAGGTCGATGGTCATATTCTGGTTGGTACGGCGGAACTTCGGAATGCGGTATTCCTTCAAAGCTGGCTCGAAACTAACGAACTCCTCTTCCTCTGTTCTATCATAGAGGATACGGATAGTCGTAGCGTCGACATATTCAATCACACCTTCACCTTCCGCGGTAATCATGGTGCGAGAATCCTCACAAACCTGCTTCTCAAGACCGGTTCCGACAATAGGCGCGTCATTGTGAAGCAATGGCACTGCCTGGCGCATCATGTTACATCCCATCAACGCACGGTGACCGTCATCATGCTCCAAGAAAGGAATCAGACCTGCAGAAACAGAAGCAATCTGCTGCGGTGCGACATCCATCAAGTCAACATGGTCTGGAGTAACCACTGGATAATCTGCGTCCTGACGACATTTAACCACCTCACGTATGAAAGTGCCATCCTCATTCAGCGGAGCATTGCCCTGACCGATAATCTTGGATTCTTCCTCTTCAGCTGTGAGATACTTCACATCGTTGTTGTCCATATCAACCTTGGAATCTTTCACCTCACGATAAGGAGTAACGATAAAGCCGAGATCATTAATCTTCGCATAGAGACAGAGAGAAGAGATAAGTCCAATGTTAGGACCTTCAGGACTCTCAATTGGGCAAAGACGGCCATAGTGAGTATAGTGAACGTCTCGGACCTCAAATCCGGCACGTTCACGAGACAGACCACCAGGGCCTAATGCGGAGAGACGGCGCTTGTGGGTCAGCTCAGCCAGGGGGTTGGTCTGGTCCATGAACTGAGACAATGGGTTGGTGCCGAAGAACGAGTTGATAACGCTCGAGATGGTCTTGGCGTTGATCAAATCGGTCGGAGTGAACACTTCGTTGTCACGCACATTCATACGTTCACGGATAGTACGACTCATACGAGCCAGACCGATAGAGAACTGATTGCTCAACTGCTCGCCGACAGTACGAACACGGCGGTTTGACAAATGGTCGATATCGTCAACGGTAGCGTTGGAGTTAATCAATTGGATGAGATATTTAATAATCTCAATAATATCTTCTTTGGTCAGAACACGAACATCCATATCGGTGTTGAGTCCCAACTTCTTGTTGATTCTGTAGCGACCTACTTCACCCAAGTCATAACGCTTGTCGGAGAAGAACAAGTTCTGGATAACCTCACGAGCGGAAGCGTCATCAGCAGGATCGGCATTACGCAACTGACGGTAGATATAGAGGACAGCCTCTTTCTCGGAGTTGCTAGGATCCTTGGCAAGAGTATTGAAGATAATGGCATATTTGTTGGCCACTTCCTCATCCTTATGAAGCAGGATGGTATTACAACCACTATCGAGGATTTCTTCCATATTGTCTTCCGTAATCTCAGTCTCACGATCCATGAGCACTTCATTACGTTCGATGGAAACAACCTCACCTGTATCCTCATCTACGAAATCCTCATTCCAACTCTTCAGAACGCGGGCCGCCAACTTTCTACCGATGGCAGCCTTGAGGTTCTTCTTGTTAACCTTCACTTCCTCAGCGAGGTCGAAAATCTGAAGAATATCCTTATCGTTCTCAAAACCGATGGCACGGAGAAGAGTGGTTACAGGCAATTTCTTCTTACGGTCGATGTATGCATACATCACATTGTTGATGTCTGTAGCAAATTCAATCCAAGAGCCCTTGAAAGGAATGATACGTGCAGAATAAAGCACAGTTCCATTAGCATGAACACCCTGTCCGAAGAACACACCCGGAGAACGGTGCAACTGAGAAACAACAACACGCTCAGCACCATTGATCACAAAGGTGCCATTCGCAGTCATATACGGGATGGTGCCAAGAAAGACATCCTGAATGAAAGTACCGAAATCCTCATGGTCTGGGTCAGTACAATACAGTTTCATTTTAGCCTTCAAGGGTACGCTATAGGTAAGACCACGCTCAAGACATTCGTCAATCGAATAACGGGGCGGGTCAATATAGTAATCCAAGAACTCAAGAACGAAATTATTACGAGTATCGGTGATAGGGAAGTTCTCAGAGAACACCT
>CAKPTK010000045.1 GCA_934190685.1 uncultured Prevotella sp. | reverse complement strand
CCCCATCATACATCGTCAGAGCCCGCATAAACACATGGGTTCCGAGCGTTTTGTGTAGGAATGTATGATATTTTGCGGGAAATTATTGTGTAAAGAGAAACGGGTCGCCGGAAGGCATGATGAAAAAGAGGTCGCATTTTAAGTGCGACCTCTTTTTCATTTGTATGGGATGTTGTTTATAAATCAACGACGGTGATGCCTGCACCGCCAAACTGCACGTGTTCATCTTGATAAGAAGTCACGTTGGGTACGGTTGAGAGATATTGGCGGATGAGGTTGCGCAGGATGCCGTTGCCCTTGCCGTGGAGGATGCGCACACGACTCATACCCACCAGAATGGCGTCGTCGATGAAGTTCATCACGGCGTTGAGCGCCTCGTCGCCCCGCATGCCCCTTACATCGAGGTCGCTCTTGAAGTTGAGCTTGCGGTTGTCGATGGTCTGTCGGGTTTCACGGCTGACGCCGATGGGGCGATCCTGCTCCGGTTGTGCTTCTGCCCGCTGGAGTCTGTTGGCAGGCATCTTGGTCTTCATATCGCCGAAGATGACGGTGGCCATCTTGCCGTCCACAGCTTCCACCTTGCCCACAGTCTTGAGACCCTTGATGCGAACCGTGTCGCCCACCTGAGGTTGATAGTTGATTTCGTCGAGCCGTTTCTGCTGGGCTTCATTGATGCGCTGGGCGGCTTCGGCGTCACGGGTGGCCTTGTCCTTTTTCCGCTTCTCCTTGCGCTCTTTCCGTTGGAGAATCTGTTCCATCTTGCGGGCTATCTTGTCGTCCTCGCCAGGTTTGTCGATATTGTCGATGCCACTCTTGAACTGGTTGAGTTCCTCCCTGATCTTCTTGGTCTCCTCTTTTTCCGCCTGACTTTCCCGAATCTCCCGGATAGCATTCTCGATGCGCTTGTTGCTCTCCCGAAGCAGTTCTTCGGCTTGCTCCTTCGCCTTGCGGAGGATGTCCTTCCGGCTTTGTTCCAAGTCGCGGATTTCCTGCTCGTAGCGGGCGATGGTGCGCTCCATCTCCTTTTCCCGTTGGTGGATGGTCTGTCGCTTGTTCTCCCAATAGCGCTTGTCACGCACGATGTCTTGCAGATATTTGTCGCTTTGGATGTATTCCGACCCCACGATTTCCGAGGCGTCGCGTATCACCTCGTCGGGGATGCCCGTCTTGCGGGCAATCTCGATGGCGAACGACGAACCAGGCTGGCCAATCTGCAGTTGGAAGAGGGCACGCATCTCGTGCCGGTCGTAGAGCATGGCACCATTGGCGATGCCCTCATGGCTGTCGGCGAAATGCTTCAGGTTTTGATAGTGTGTGGTGATGACACCATAGGTCTTTTTCTTGCAGAATTGCTTCAGCACCGACTCGGCGATGGCGCCGCCAATCTGTGGCTCTGTTCCCGTACCAAACTCGTCAATCAAGAGCATTGTCCGGTTGTTGGCATAGCGCATCATCAGTTTCATGTTCATCAGATGGCTTGAGTAGGTGCTCAGGTCATTCTCGATACTCTGTTCGTCACCGATGTCAATCATGATGTTCTCAAACACACCTGTCTTGGAACGTTCGCCCATGGGCACACTCAATCCACACTGGAGCATATATTGCAGCAGTCCCACGGTTTTCAGACACACCGACTTGCCGCCAGCGTTGGGACCCGAGATGATGAGGATGCGTTTGTCCTGTGTGAGACTCACGTCGAGCGGCACCACCTGCTTGCCCTGTTTGGCGAGCGAGAGACTGAGCAATGGGTGGGCGGCATGATACCAGTCGATGTGGGGATAGTTTTCCACATGAGGCTCGATGCCCCCGATGAGTTTGCTCAATTCTGCCTTGGCGCGTATCAAATCGATGGCGGAAAGCAGGCGGTAGGAATCAGCTATCTCATGTACGTGCGGGCGTACCTCATTGGAAAAGTCGGTGAGAATGCGTATGATTTCCCTCCGCTCCTCCGCTTCAAGCTCCCGAATGCGGTTGTTGGCTTCCACTACTTCAGTAGGTTCCACAAACACTGTCTTTCCTGTGGCGCTCTCATCATGCACGATACCTTTGATTTTCTTCTTCAGTCCCGGCGCCACAGGAATCACAAGACGACCGTCACGCATGGTCGGGGTGACATCCTTGTCCACCAAGCCGTCGCTTTGTGCCGACCGCAGGATGCTATTCAGCGTGTGGGAGATGGAACCGGCCGTGCGCGACAACTCCTTTCTGATCTCCAGCAAGTGGGTGGAGGCATTGTCACGGATTTTTCCAAACTTGTCCAATATCTGGTCGAGGCGCGTCACAAGTTGTGGAAAGGTCACAATGCCGTCGGTCAGCCGGTGAAGGGCGGGGTAGGGGTAGCTGGTGACTTCCCCGTCGGCGTCTGTCTCGGGTGCACGGTTGAGAAAGGACACGATGCCGCAGATGGTGTCGAGCGACCGTTTCAAGTCGAACAACTCGCTTTCCTCAAGGTGTGTTCCAGTCAAGCGGATTCGGGCCACCGACTGTCTCACGTCGAAGAAATAGCTGAGCGGAAAGTCGTCGGCGGTTTCTGTCAAGACCTTGAATTCCCTGACCTGTTCGAGCCATTCATTTATCTCTTCAGCACTGTCCGACACAGCCATCCGCTCCACCTCGTCCTTGCCCAAAGGGCTCAGGCACCTTTCTTTAAGAAGCAATCTGACTTCATCGAATCCTATTTTTGTCTCAAAGTTATTTGGGTAAATCATATCTGCAAAATTACACCAAGCCCCGTGAATAGCCAAATAATTCGGCCAAAATCCACAAAGAAGCGTTCAAAAAGGGCACAGATAGCCGTCGAAAGCGACTTTTTTTACGAAAAAAGAAAAAAACTTGCGGAAATGTTTGGCGGTTTCAACTGAAGTGTGTACCTTTGCACTCGCTTTAAAACGCTAAGCTAATCAGCTTGCCAAAATAAAGTTTTGGAGAGATGGTAGAGTGGTCGATTACAGTAGTCTTGAAAACTACCGTACCGAGAGGTACCGGGGGTTCGAATCCCTCTCTCTCCGCAAGGCTTGACAAAGTTTTCCAATGTCTCGTCAACAATGCGCCCTTAGCTCAGCTGGTAGAGCAACTGACTCTTAATCAGTGGGTCTAGGGTTCGAGTCCCTAAGGGCGCACCCGAAGAGATGGTTCGTCATAGAGCCATCTCTTTTTCTTTACTCTCATATCGGGAAAACAAGCAAGTGGAGATTTGCGAGAATCAGCATATTTGAGTAATTTTACCGCCGCCAACCAAGCGGCATCCGGTGTTTCTTTCCTTGAAACACCACTCCATCCAAAAAATCACATGAAATCATAAATCCATATAATATATATATGTATAGCAAAGACGATTTATCCTCTAAAGATGTCAACGCTCTTGTGGACATAGCTAGCCAGTTGGGCGCAGACTTTCAAGCGAACGACCCGAAGGAGTCGATTATCTATGCCATCTTGGACAAGCAAGCCGAGGTGGAAGGAAACAAAAATCCGCTTGGAACCAAACGGAAACGCACACGAATCATCAAGAAGGACACCGACCGGGTCTACTCCGTGAAAGGCAAGGACGGCGAGAACTTCGACGTGAAAAACAATAAGAATACCGTGATTGAAACACCCTCTCTCTTCAAAGAAGACACAGATACTAAAGATAATGCGGCATCGGATGCTCCATCCACAGGCAATGCGCCTGCTACCATGGAGGAACTGCTCGCTTCCTTCCCCAAGCATCGTGGAAGAAAGTCGAAGGCGGAACTGGCTGCCATCGCAGAAATGCAGGCGCGTGCCAATGCTGCAGCTGGAAGCAAGGAGGCAAAGCCGGCCGACGCAAAAGCTGCCGAGAAGGTCGACAGTCCAGTAGTTAAAGACAAGGCTTCTGTCGCTGAGACTCCAGTGACGGAACCTTCAGTTGTGCCCGCTGTGCCCGAGGCTGAGTTCTCGAAAGAAAGCGGTGACAATGACAACCAGCAGTATATGGACGAGTTGAAAAAACTTCAGCAGAAGGTGAGTGCCAAGGGCGAAGATCCGTCGCACACAAAACCTGTTACCACAGACGCTGTACCCGATGGCGTATGGCCTGGCGATCCAGGTGATGGAACGGACTTCATCACCGTGGTGGGTATTCCGATTGAAGACCGTGGTGTGACTCCAAATTACGACATGTTTGACAATCCTACACTGCAGCCTTCCCCCCAACAGACATCCTACACGAATGTTCAGGAACATGCGCCTGCCGTGGAAGAGAAGTATGACTTCACGGACATACTCAGCGCCAATGGTGTACTGGAAGTGATGCCCGATGGCTACGGATTCCTCCGTTCCAGTGATTACAACTATCTCTCCTCTCCGGACGATGTATATGTGTCCAACCAGCAAGTGAAGCAATACGGCCTCAAGACAGGTGACGTGGTGCTCTGCAAAGTGCGTCCACCGAAAGAAGGCGAGAAATATTTCCCGCTGACGAGCATCGAGAAAATCAATGGCAAGGAGCCGTCTGCCGTGCGCGACCGCATACCTTTCGAACACCTTACGCCGCTTTTCCCAGATGAGAAGTTCAATCTCTGTGGCGATCGTGCCACAACCAATCTCTCCACTCGTATTGTCGACCTCTTCGCTCCTATAGGTAAAGGTCAGCGTGCCCTTATCGTGGCGCAGCCTAAGACCGGTAAGACCATTCTCATGAAGGACATCGCCAACGCCATTGCCGCCAACAACCCGGAGGCTTATCTGATGATGTTGCTCATCGATGAGCGTCCAGAGGAGGTGACGGACATGGCGCGCACCGTCAATGCCGAGGTTATCGCCTCCACATTCGACGAGCCCGCCGAGCGTCATGTGAAGATTGCCGGCATCGTGCTGGAGAAAGCTAAGCGTATGGTGGAAAGTGGACACGATGTGGTCATCTTCCTCGATTCCATCACCCGTCTGGCGAGAGCCTACAACACGGTGAGTCCGGCCAGCGGTAAGGTGCTCACAGGTGGTGTTGACGCCAATGCCCTGCAGAAGCCCAAGCGTTTCTTTGGTGCAGCTCGCAACATCGAGGGTGGCGGTTCGCTCACGATTATCGCCACAGCCCTCATTGATACAGGTTCGAAGATGGACGAGGTCATCTTCGAGGAGTTCAAGGGTACCGGCAATATGGAGTTGCAACTCGACCGCTCATTGAGCAACAAGCGCATCTTCCCCGCTGTCAATCTTGTGGCTTCGAGTACACGTCGCGACGACTTGCTCCAGGACAAGACAACACTTGACCGTATGTGGATTCTCCGCAAGTTCATCTCCGACATGAATCCTATCGAGGCGATGAATTCTATCCACAATCACATGCTCCACACCAGAGACAACGAGGAGTTCCTCCTCACCATGAACTCTTAAAGAAACTTTTTCCGCGCAATAAAGACAACGCCCCGGCCGTCACGGTCGGGGCGCTGTGTGTTTTCATAGATCTTTTGTTCTTTGCTTTCGCTTCTTGTTTCCGTGGCCACCTGCCACGGCCATTATTACCCTAAAACCATCTTTTTGAGATCTTCTTCTATATTCGTAATACCGTTGAGATTAAATGTTCTGACTAGCAGGTCCAGCACGTTGGGCGACAGAAATGCCGGCAGGGTGGGACCGATGTGGATGTTTTTGATGTCCAGACTGAGCAGGGCGAGCAACACGATGACCGCCTTTTGCTCATACCAGGCGATGTTGAACTCTATGGGAAGGTCGTTGATATGTTCCTTCCCCATCAGTTCTTTCAGTTTCATGGCCACTACTACCCATGAGTAGCTGTCGTTGCATTGTCCGGCGTCCAACACCCGGGGGATGCCGTTGATGTCGCCAAGGTTGAGTTTCAGATAGCGATATTTGGCGCATCCAGAAGTAAGAATGACCACGTCTTTTGGCAGAGCCTTGGCAAAGTCTGTGTAATATTGCCGGCTTTTCATCCGTCCGTCGCATCCACTCATAACAACAAACTTCCGGATGGCGCCACTCTTCACGGCATCCATGATTTGTGGGGCGAGTGCCACCACTTGGTCATGGGCGAATCCGCCGATGATATGTCCCTGTTCTATTTCCTCGGGTGGTTGGCAGGTTTGGGCCAGGTCAATGACTTCGGAGAAATCCTTGTGGCCGTCGGCTCCAGTCTTGATGTGCTTCCATCCGGGGTAGCCAGTGCTGTTAAGCGTGAATACCCTGCCGGCATAGTTGGCGCCGGGCAGAGGCGGGACAATGCAGTTCGTGGTGAAAATGATGGGACCGTTGAACCGGGAAAACTCCTCTTTTTGTTGCCACCAGGCGTTTCCGTAGTTCCCGACGAGATGTCCGTATCTCCTCAGTCGGGGGTAGTAGTGTGCGGGGAGCATCTCGCCATGAGTATAGATGTCAATGCCCAACCCCTCTGTTTGGCGCAGCAAGTCCTCCAGGTCATGGAGGTCGTGTCCACTGATAAGGATGCCGGGTCTATGCCCCACTCCAATGTTCACTTTCGAGACGGATGGTTTTCCATAGGCGGAAGTGTTGGCTTTGTCCAACAGTGCCATGGCTTCTGCGCCGTAGTGCCCTGTCTTGAGCGCCAATGCTGCCAATGCTTCTTTTTCTGCTTTAGGTTGGCTGATGACGGATAGGGCATGGTACATGAATGACAACACTTCTGGGTTACTGAATCCCAATCTGGAGGCATGTTCATAATAGGCTGCCATACCCTTCAAGCCATACATGACCAACTCTTTGAGTGAGCGCAGGTCTTCGTCCGTATTGCGCAGTACGCCCATCTGTTCACCTTGACTGTCATAGGACTCTTTGTCGCCATCCCATAGCAGTTCCGGCCATTCCGGTAATGCAACGTTCGACATACGAGTCTGTTCCATCAGCTGGTTGCGTAGTTCGATGCCGCGTTCAATCCTAAGTTGGAGGCTTCGGTCGTCGAAGTTGGCGTTGGTGATGGTGGAGAAGAGCGCGTCGCAGACATACTCGCCAGTTTCCTTCTCCATCGTGAATCCCGCCTTTCCCATTTCATGGGCCACGATGCCCACAGCTCTAACGACAGACAAAAGAAGGTCCATCCATTTGCTGGTCTGAGACTGTTTGCCGCAAACACCCCGAAGAGTGCATCCTGTTCCTTTCATTGTTTCCTGGCATTGGAAACAAAACATTTTTCTTTCGTTCATATGCTATTGAGATTGATGTGTTTCTAATATCCGCCAATGGCAGTTTTATCGTTTGCAAAGGTAGAAAGCGAAAAATGGACAAAAGGTAACAAATGTGACCGAAGGGTGCATAAAAAACGTTAAAGATGACGGACGGAAACTTATATATGACTAACTTTGCACCGACAGGAAGCCTTCATTTCGCTCGTTGGCCCTGTATTAGCATAGACAATCTATTATAATCTCAAGACATTAGCTTATGGATGACACAACATTGAAAGCATTGACCCGCAGTGCTTTGTTTAGCGGTATGACGATGGACGAAATAGCTTTCTCCCTGGGTTCGTTGACTTGCAAAATGGTGAAAGTAGGCAAGAAAGACATCTACATGCTTGCTGGATATGCTTGTCGGCATGTCGATATCGTAGTGCGTGGAACCTTGGTGGCACGGATGGTTGGCCTGTCGGGAAAACTTGTGGAGGTGACTCGTATGGGAGTAGGATATGTGCTCGCCCCCGCCTTCATTTTCGCCAAGGATAACCGCATGCCAGTGAGTGTGGAAACCGACACGGAAGTGACTTTGTTCAGGTTGTCGCAAGACGATGTGGAACATCTCGTGGATTACAATAGCAAAGTGCGTTGGAATTTTGTTCGTATCCTTTCTGACATGAGTGCCTTCCTTGCGTCCAAAATGCGTTTTCTTGCGCTTTTCAGTGTCAAGGAGAAGGTCGTCTACTATATTCTTTCTCTTTCCCATGCTCAAGGCAGTCGTATGGTCTTGTTGGACAAATCACGTCAGGCCATGGCTGATTCGTTTGGCATTCAGAAGTTTTCCCTCTTGCGGTGTCTGGCAGATTTAGTTGAGGATGGTGCCATAGCGGTGGAAGGCAAAACCATCACCATTCTTGACCGGTCCAAACTGCGCCTTTGAATCTTTTCTCATTTAAAATTGAGAGAGAAGTCTTGCGTAATTTTAAAGAAACTTTGATTAGTTTTTTATCTTCAACAAATCGTTACTTCTTCAATTGAAGGATGTTGTCGTTGAAGCGTATGATGTTTTTCTCTGCCCATTGAGTTATTACATCGGCGATGTCGGAGAAAGTGTAGGGCAGTTGGGTAAGTTCGGCAATATTGTGAGGCTTCCCATCATTGAGTAATGCCATGATGCTATCCTCTACAGACATTGTTTCTCGTATGATTTTCTTCTTTTCAAGGCACACGTCACATTGTCCACAGTCCTCCGACGCGGTTTCTCCGAAATATGCCAGTAACATTTTGCTGCGGCATTCATGCACCGTAGCATAATGAATCATGGCTTCTATCCGCTCGGCAAAGAGTTTTTTTCTTTCCTCGTAGACCTCTTTCGGAAAGACCAGTCGCTCGCTCAAATCCCGTTGACGTGTGTAAACGATATAAGGTGTGGACGAGGCGGGGATGAAATCGATGATGCCCCGTGAAGTGAGTCTTCTCAGAGACTGGTAAGCCTCCTCGTGGGTGATGCCGGCCTTTTGCGCCAAATAGTTCAATTCTATGGGCGTGTACTCTGTGAACATGCCACAGTAGAGGCGCAACAGAGTGTTGATGACCCTATTGTCAACATCCATGTCCGTATTGATTCTGTAGAGTTGGTCACGTTCCAAAATAAATCTTACTCTGGCTGTTTTGTCCGGATTCTGTTCGTACTTCAGATAGCCACAGCGCTGCAGAATCAGTAGGGCGGAGTTGACTTGGATGGGGAAATGGTGAAAGCGACGGCAGAAGCGGTCGATGTCGAACTGGTGGCTTACCCCACAACCATAACCTGCGGCTATTTGGAAGAAGTAGGCAAGATGGTCATAGATGGTTCGAATGTCATTAAGGGCAGGAAAAGTGCTGTCGATACGTCTGCGGAGTGTGATGGTCTCCTTATCGTTGAACAAAAGAATGGCATAGGCGTGCTTGCCGTCACGTCCGGCGCGCCCTGCTTCTTGGAAATAAGCCTCGATGCAGTCTGGACAGTCCACATGGATAACCAATCGCACATCAGCCTTGTCTATGCCCATGCCGAAAGCGTTGGTAGCCACCATCACCCTCACTTCTCCTTTTTGCCATAATGCTTGACGTTCATCCTTATAGGCGGGGTTGAGACCTGCATGATAATAGGTGGCGCTGATATTGTTGTCGTTGAGCAGCTCGGCAATCTCCTTGGTGCGCTGGCGACTTCTTGTGTAGATGATGGCGCATCCGTCAACCGAACGAAGGATATGGATGAGCTCGGCGCGCTTATCATTGGTCTTGCGCACTACGTAAGCCAAGTTGTCACGCTTGAAACTCATTTGGAAAACATTGCGCTCGGCAAACCCCAACAATTGTTGGATGTCGTCTGCCACCTCGGGTGTGGCGGTGGCGGTGAGTGCCAGTACAGGCACACCGGGGAGCAACTTGCGGATGTTGCTGATTTGAAGATAGGATGGACGGAAATCATAGCCCCATTGGCTGATGCAGTGGGCTTCATCTACCGTAATGAGGCTCACCTTGATGTGGCGCATTTTAGACAGGAACAAGGTGGTGGCGATGCGTTCGGGAGAGATGTAGAGCAATTTAACACCACCGAGCACGGCATTGTCTAGCACTTGCAACATCTCGTTGTGATTCATGCCCGCAAAGATGGCGGAGGCTTGGATGCCGAGGTGGCGTAGACGGTTTACTTGGTCCTTCATCAAGGCGATGAGGGGTGTGATGACCAAGGTCACTCCCGGAAGTATCAGCGCCGGCACTTGGAAGGTGAGCGACTTTCCGCCTCCTGTAGGCATGAGTCCCAAGGTGTCACGACCCGCCATCACTGAGTCGATGATCTCGCGCTGGACGCCACGAAACTGAGGATATTGCCAATACTTGCGCAATATCCTCAGTGCTTCGTCTTGTTTCTCGTCCTGTGGAAAATTTTCTGTTTTGTCTTCTATCATTACAACTTGTCTGTCGGCCGGATATCTTCTATCTGTAGTTGGATAGAACCATGCTTGAACACATTGTCTTCAATGGAATAGGCAATGTCGAAGCTCCGTTTTGATTTGATGTAGCGTGCTGAACCGCTTTGTCCGAAGGCGATTCCATTCATCACGTTGTTCGATTTAGAGTCTACCAACTCAAGTTTGATGTGCTCTTGTTCCCTGCCCACCACCTTGGAAGTGCCGAAATCGTAGACGCCGAGCGTGCAGAAAAGCGGCTTGGGATTGCCAGGACCGAAAGGGGCGAAACGCTTTAGGTCTGTGTGCAATTTCTTGGTGATGTCGCGGAAGTCTATTTGTGCGTCGATGTGAAGGATTGCTTCGGTCTGTTCCGGTTCGATGTGCTGTTCCACATATTGTTGGAACTGCTTGCGGAATTTCGGCACATCGCTCCATTTCAGCGTCAGTCCGGCAGCGTAGGTATGACCACCGAAGTTGGTGAGCATGTCGCGACAAGACTTGATGGCTGCGTAGACATCGAAACCCGCCACCGAGCGGGCGGAGCCGGTGGCGAAGTCGCCGTCGCGGGTGATGACCACAGTCGGTCGGAAATAGATTTCCGTCAGTCGGCTTGCCACAATGCCGATGACTCCTTTTTTCCAATTTTCGTCATAGAGGACGATACTGCTCTGGTGACGCTGGTTTTCGAGTTTCGACACGATTTGGTTGGCCTCCTCGGTCATTTGTTTGTCGATATCCTTGCGTTGTTCGTTGTATTCGTTGATGTGTCGGGCCATAACCAGTGCCTGTCCGAAATCCTTCTCAACAAGCAGGTTCACACTCTCCTTGCCGCTCTCCATGCGGCCCGAAGCGTTGATGCGCGGTCCAATCTTGAAGATGATGTCGCTCATGGACAGTTCGCGGTCTTGCAGTCCGCAGATGTCGATGATGGCTTTCAAACCCACACTCGGATTTTGATTGAGACGTTTCAGTCCGTGGAAAGCGAGAATACGGTTCTCGTCGACCACCGGCACAATGTCGGCAGCGATGCTCACGGCACAGAAGTCGAGCAGTGGCATCAGGTGAGTGAAGGGGATGTTGTTGTTCTTGGCGAAAGCCTGCATGAACTTGAATCCCACGCCGCATCCGCACAGATGCTTGAAAGGATAGGGGTCATCCGGTCGTTTGGGGTTCAGAATTGCCACAGCGTCGGGCATCGTGTCGTCGGGCACATGGTGATCGCAGATGATGAAGTCGATGCCAAGACTCTTGGCGTAGGCGATTTCGTTGAAAGCCTTGATGCCGCAGTCTAGGATGATAATGAGTTTCACACCTGTTTCGTGTGCATAGTCAATGCCTTTCTTGCTCACGCCGTAGCCTTCGTCGTAGCGGTCGGGGATGTAGTAGTCGATATTGGAATAAAACTGCTGCAGGAACTTGTATACCAGTGCCACCGCGGTACATCCGTCCACGTCGTAGTCTCCGTAGACCAGGATGCGCTCTTTTCTGCCCATAGCATCGTTGAGACGGTCCACCGCCAAATCCATGTCACGCATCAGAAATGGATTGATCAGGTCGGCAAGCTGCGGTCGGAAAAACCTCTTGGCGGCAGATTCGGTCGTGATGCCCCGTCGGATGAGCATATTGGTCAGGATGGGACTCATGCCCAACTTCTCCGACAAGTCCTCCGACGCACTCCTCTCGTCAAGCGTAGGCGAATCATATTTCCATTTAAAGTGCATTATATTATAATATTTTATGTTTCTCTTCAGGTATGCGGACATCAGTCAAGATGCCCTTTAAGCGTGTAAAATTACAAATATTCTGTGAAAAAACGCCTATTACCATTCTTTATTTATAAGTTTTTAAGGGTTGCGGAATTTTATTACTTTTGCACGTATTTAGACGAAAATAAAAAATCATTATATAATGAACATTTCTTATAAATGGCTTAAAGAATACGTTGACTTCGACTTGACAGCACAGCAAGTGTGCGATGCGCTGACCTCTTGTGGTCTCGAAGTTGACGCACTCGAAGAAGTGCAAAGCATCAAGGGTGGACTCAAAGGACTTTACGTAGGCAAGGTACTTACGTGTGAGATGCACCCCAATTCCGATCACCTTCATGTGACAACTGTCGACCTCGGTCGCGAAACTCCTTCTCAAATAGTATGTGGTGCGCCTAATGTGGCAGCAGGACAGAAAGTTATTGTAGCTGACTTGGGTTGTGTGCTCTATGACGGCGACAAGGAATTTGTCATCAAGAAATCCAAACTTCGTGGCGTTGAGTCTTGTGGCATGATTTGTGCCGAGGACGAAATCGGTGTAGGTACTGACCACGCCGGCATCATCGTGCTCCCTGAGGACACCCCGGTGGGAATGCCGGCGGCAGAATACTATCACTTGGAGAGTGATTGGCTGATTGAGATAGACATCACCGCCAACCGTGCCGATGCCCTTTCACACTATGGCGTGGCTCGCGATCTCTATGCCTGGCTCATTCAAAATGGTTACAAGACCAGTCTGCATCGTCCCGATTGCGGCAAGTTTGCCGTTGACAACCATGACCTGCCTATCGATGTGACCATCGAGAATACAGAAGCTTGCAAGCGCTATGCTTGTGTGAGCATCACTGACTGTGACGTGAAGGAGTCGCCTGAATGGTTGCAGAACAAACTGCGCACCATCGGTCTGCGTCCAATCAACAATATCGTAGACATCACCAACTATATCATGATGGCTTACGGTCAGCCTCTTCATTGTTTTGACGCCGATATGGTGAAAGGCCATCACATCATTGTGAAAGACCAGAACGCCGGCAAGAATTTTGTCACTCTCGATGGCGAGGAGCATACACTTGGCGAGCACGACCTCGCCATCTGCAACGAGGAAGAGCCTATGTGTATCGCTGGAGTGTTCGGCGGTAAGGGTAGTGGTACTTACGAGACCACCAAGAATGTGGTGCTTGAGAGTGCTTATTTTCATCCTACATGGATTCGCAAGAGTGCCCGTCGTCATGGTTTGAGTACTGATGCCTCTTTCCGTTTCGAGCGTGGTATCGATCCCAACGGAACCATCTATGCCCTCAAACAGGCAGCCATCCTCTGCAAAGAGTTGGCAGGCGGCAAGGTTTCTATGGAAATCAAGGATGTTTACCCTAACAAGATGGATGATTTTGAAGTTAACATTGAATATAAATATGTAGACACACTCATCGGAAAGCATATCGGCAAGGATACTATCAAGAATATTGCCACTTCGTTGGAGATGAAGATTGAGGAGGAAACCGAAGACGGACTGAAACTGCTCGTTCCTGCTTACCGTGTTGATGTGCAGCGTCCTTGTGATGTGGTGGAAGATATCCTCCGCATCTATGGCTACAACAATGTGGAGATACCACAACAGTTGAAGAGCTGCCTCACTATAGAAGGAGAAGAAGACAAGAAACATAAGTTGGAGAATCTCATAGGCGAACAACTTGTGGGTTGTGGCTTCAATGAGATTATGAACAACTCGCTTACCAAGGCTGCTTACTACGAAGAATTGGGCCATTGGCATCCAGAGAATTGCGTTCGTGTGATGAATCCGCTGAGTGCAGATTTGAGCGTGATGCGCCAGACATTACTTTTCGGTGGTCTCGAGAGCATCGTACGCAATGCCAATCGTAAGAACGCCAACCTGCGTTTCTTTGAATTTGGCAACTGCTATCAGTTCCATCCTGATAAGAAGAATGATGAAGACCCGATTAAGGCCTACACGGAAGACAGTCATTTGGGTATTTGGGTGACCGGCAAACGTGTTGAAGGCAGTTGGGCACATCCCAATGAGGATAGCTCGTTCTATGAATTGAAAGCTTATGTAGACAATATTTTGGCCCGAATCGGGGTACCTCAGGGTGTGTTGGTTGTCAAGAAGAGTGACAACGACGCTTTCTCCAAAGGACTCTCACTCGCCAATCGTGGTGGCAAGGTGCTTGTGGACATGGGTATTGTCAGCAAGAAACTCCAGCACAAGTTCGACATTGCCAATGAGGTCTATTATGCCGACCTCAATTGGACAGGGTTAATGAAAGCCATCCAGAAGAGCAGTGTCCACTTCAAGGAAATCAGCAAGTATCCAGCTGTGAGCCGCGACCTTGCCTTGCTCATTGACAAGAACATCGAGTTTGAGCAGATTGAGGAAATCGCACGCCAGACAGAGAAGAAACTCTTGAAGAAAGTGGAACTCTTCGATGTCTATGAGGGCAAGAATCTGCCGGTAGGCAAGAAGAGCTATGCTGTCAACTTCATCCTTCAAGATGAGCAGAAGACATTGAACGACAAGCAGATTGATGCCATCATGAAGAAGTTGATTCACAACCTCACCACCAAGTTGAACGCAGAATTAAGATAATAAAACAAAAACAATACAAAACAACAAATTCCAATGGGAAGAGCATTTGAATACCGTAAAGCTACAAAGCTTAAGAGATGGGGCCACATGGCCAAGACTTTCACCAAGTTGGGCAAGCAGATTGCCATTGCTGTAAAGGCTGGCGGTCCAGAGCCGGAGAACAACCCGACCTTGCGTGCCATCATTGCCAACTGTAAGCGCGAGAACATGCCGAAGGATAACATTACACGCGCTATCAAGAATGCTATGGGTAAAGACCAGAGCGATTACAAGGAAGTGACTTACGAGGGATACGGACCTCATGGAGTGGCTGTGTTCGTAGACACACTGACCGACAACACCACTCGTACTGTGGCTGACGTTCGTTCTGTGTTTAATAAGTTCAACGGCAATCTCGGCACTACAGGTTCTCTTTCCTTCCTCTTTGACCACAAGGCCGTGTTCACTTTCAAGAAAAAGGACGGACTTGATATGGATGAACTGATTCTCGACCTTATCGATTACGGTGTGGAAGACGAGTATGACGAGGATGAGGAAAACGATGAAATCACCATCTACGGCGCTCCTACAAGCTTCGGTGAGATTCAGAAGCATCTTGAGGCGGAAGGCTTTGAGGTGACAGGTGCAGAGTTCACTTATATACCCAACGACTTGAAGGACGTAACTCCAGAGCAGCGCGAAACTATCGACAAGATGGTCGAGAAGCTTGAGGAGTTTGATGATGTGCAGAATGTCTACACCAACATGAAACCTGAAGTGGGTGGCGAGGAAGAATAATCGACCGCTCCACACAATAATACAAAAGAAACCTCCCCGCACTCAGTAAAGAGTGCGGGGAGGTTTCTTTTTATTATGTCTATTGCCTAAAACTTATTTAGCAATCGCAATCTTCTCCACTCTTCTCTCGTGGCGGCCACCTTCGAAAGTGGTGTGGAAGAATTCGTCCATGATTTTGCTTGCCGTGTTGTTGTCGATGAAACGACCTGGCATCACGAGCACATTGGCGTCATTGTGTTGTCGGATGAGATGTGCAATCTCTGGGGTCCAGCAAAGGCCGGCACGAACTTGAGCGTGCTTGTTGAGTGTCATGGCCATACCCTCGCCACTGCCACAGATGCCGATGCCGGGATACACTTCACCGCTCTCGATGCCTTCAGCCAAAGCGTGCCCGAAATCAGGGTAGTCACAACTCATGTCGCTAAATGTTCCATAATCCTTGTATGGGTAACCGTGTTCTTCGAGATACTGAATGACAAATTTCTTCAATGCAAAGCCTGCGTGGTCGCTGGCGATACCAACTTTTTTGATTTCCATAAGCTTTTAAAGTTTTAAAAGGTTAGTGATGTTTTCGCTTTTGTCAAGAGCGATAGCTCGTGGACAAGCGAAATGGAATGAATACTGAAAAACCTTTCGCAGGGTTTGATGACCTGCGAAAGGTTTTATGTTGCGGACAATGCTTAGAGCATTTCCTTTACTTGCTTGTAAACGTTTTCTGCGGTGAAACCGAGTTTCTCGTCGAGCACCTTGTAAGGAGCGGAGAATCCGAAACTTGGCATACCCCATACCTTTCCGTTGGCGCCTACCAAGCCCTCGAGTGTGACAGGAAGACCGGCGGTCATACCGAAAATCTTGCTGCCTGTAGGCAGAATCTTTTCTTGGTATTCTTTGCTTTGTGAGCGGAACAGACCCTCGGAAGGAACGCTGACAATACGGATTTTCACGCCATCCTTGCGGAGAAGTTCTGCACCAGCCACAAGGGTGGATACCTCAGAACCGCTGGCGAGGAGGATGATGTCAAAATCGTCGTCTGAGCCAGCTACGATATAGGCACCTTTGCGTGCCTGTTCATAGTCTGTACCAGCAGGCAGTTTTGCGATGTTTTGGCGGGAGAATATGAGCGCAGTTGGAGTGCTCATATTTTCCATAGCCATAGCCCAACATACGGTTGTCTCGTCGGCGTCGGCAGGGCGGAACACGCGGATGCTGTCCTTGCCGTGATGGTTCTTCAGTTTTTCCATCAAGCGGATTTGTGCCTCTTGTTCCACAGGTTCGTGGGTTGGGCCATCCTCGCCCACACGGAATGCGTCGTGAGTC
>CAKPTK010000044.1 GCA_934190685.1 uncultured Prevotella sp. | reverse complement strand
GTACTAAGCAGCTCGCAACCGCCAAAGGCTCTCGTGCCGATACTTGTCACATGGGTTGGCAGTTCTATGGCCTTCAAATAGTTGCAACCGTAGAAAGTAGAGTCGCTTATCGTAGTGATGTTCGATGAAAGCGCCACGGAGGACAGGGGAGAGTTGGCGAATGTGCCGTGACCTGTTGTGGTGAGATATTCGGGCATGATGACAGTGTTCAGTTTTGTGAGTTGTCTGAACAGGTTGCTGAAGTTCTTGCCATCGGCTTCGATCTTTGCCGTAGCTTCAAGTCTATTCGTCTTGTCATGCCACCCGCCTTCTTTGTAGACGTTGATGCTCTTGTCGCTGCCCACCAACAGGGCGTCCTTCAAATAGAGATATTGCAGTGTACCGTCGGTCTTTTTCTCATTTTCCTTCAACCAGCATCCTGCCATCTCGCGGAGGAACTGTATGTCGTCGATGTTGAGAGAGCCTACTACCTTCAGTTTCGTAATCTTGTTCTTGTCTTCGCTGCTTATCTTCGTGTTCAGCGTGCCTGGTTCATTGACTACTACCACGATACCACCAGCAAAGTCTTCGACGATGTGGTTGAAGTTTTTCCATCCTTCAGCTGTCTTGTAGGCATTGACAGATCCTTCCGGCACAAAGAGACAGCACTTGTCGTAGGGCACATCTTTAAATGTGTTCTCGCTTACAGTGACAGGTGTTGCCATCTTGGCGTTGATACTTGTCAGGCTTGTGCAGCCGTTGAAGACGTTGTCACTGAGTGTCTTGAGTCCAGCGGGCAGACTCACGGTCTTGATGCCGGAGCATGCGAGAAATACACCATTGGCCAAAGAATCGATGCTCTCGGGCAGGGTGATTGATGTCAGTCCTGTGCAAAGGCAGAAGGCACGGTCGCCGATGCTCTTCATGCTGTTGGGCAGCGTGATAGAAGTAAGGCTCTCGCATCCTCTGAATGTCCATGCGTTGATGGCGGTCACACTTTCTGGAATGGTGATTTTTTTCAGGCTGGTGCAATCGTAGAACGCATTTTGTCCTATCGTAGTGACGCTCTCGGGCAGTTGCAGTGAGGTTAGTTTGCTGCATCCTCTAAAAGCACTGTTGCCTATTGTTTTGACGGATGTCCACCATGACAGTGACTCAAGACCGCTGCAATTAATGAATGCCCACATATCTATTGTCTCAACGCTTGCCGGGAGGCTGACGTTCTTCAGCGCGCTGCATGCGTTGAAGGTTGATTTTCCTATATTCTTTACACCATAAGGTATGGTGACGGATATCAGATTGGGGCAATGCATGAAGGTGAAATCGCCAGTAGACCACATTGGTGGTAGCTTGACTGTCTGCAGACCATCAAGATAACCGAAAAGAGCATCTGTCACGATGCCATTGTCGCCGGAAGCGATAAACATGTCCACGCTCGTTCCACCTGGGTTGTACACTTTCAGATAAGGACCACCTGCACTATAGGTGGCATGAGCAAGGTCGAGATGGTGCAGGTTACCTGTGTATTTTGAGCCGTTGGTGTTGTAATAGCATCCTGCCATCTCGCGAATGCATTGGATGTCATAGATGTTGAGCGTGCCCGAAATTTTCAAGTCTGTGACGTGCCACTTCATGCTGCCAAGCAAGGATTCCAATGTTCCTGCCGTTGTCACATTGACAGATACCTGTTCGTCAATCGTTCCGCTGCTGCTGTCGATGATGTTGGAGAAGTCGCCCCACACATCGGCAAGCCAATAGGTCTGATATTTGCCTTGCGGTACATAGAGTGTGCAGGTCTTTTTGTCAACGTTGTTGAATGTGCTGGCATCCACATTGAGAGGTGACGGCATGTCGGCGAAGATGGATTGCAGGTTGGTGCAACCGCTAAATGCCGAGCTGCCGATGGAGGTGATTGCTGCAGACAAGTGGATGGTCTTTAGTCCTTTACATCCATAAAATGCCGAACTGCCGATGTCTGTTATTGTGGAGGGAATTTCAAATGAAGGGAGGCTACTGCACCCATAGAAGGCATTGTCGCCTATGGAGGTGATATTGTCATATCCGCTGACTTTTAACAAGGAGAGACTGTTGCAGCCATAGAAAGCATTAGCGCTTATATTGGATAAACGTCCGTTAAAGATGACCGATTGCAAATTCGTGCAACCTTGGAACAAACTGTTACTAACGCTTGTCACTCCATTCTGGATTGTTATGTGGGTCAGTCCTGTGCAACTCTCGAAAGCATAGGAATCTATCTCTTTAACGCCATTTGGTAGCGATGAAAGGCTAATTTTGCTGCATCCTGAAAAAGCAGAATAACCGATGGTCTTGATGCCGGTTGGTAAATAGCGCATTTCAAGGTTTTTGCATTTGTTGAATGCATAGTCGCCAATAGAGGTAATGGTTGACGGCAGATTTATGGTTTCAAGATTTGTGCATTCGGAAAAGGCGCGTAGTGGGATGGTTGTAATCTCCGATGGCATCGTTACCGAAGTGAGACTTTCGCAACCATTGAAAGCCCATTCACCAATGCTGTTGAGGTTTTGCGGAAGCGTGATGTTAGATAGTTTCTTGCAGCGTTGAAAAACTGTTGAGCCAATTTCTTTAAGACGGGAAGGAAGTCCGATGGATTGAAGATTGGTGCAATAGTTAAAAGCGAAATCTCCCAATTTCGTGATGTTGCTGGGCAAGACTACTGTTTGAAGTTGGTCAAGATATTCCAAAAGTTCAGGAAATTCTTGTGGCGTGTCTATCTTTACTAAAAAATCGTTCCAGTGAGATTCGGTGGTATGATATATCCATATATTGCCAGACGTCACGAGTCTTGCGCCACTGAGGTCGAGATGGCGTAGCTTGCCGGGTTGTTTGGTCCATTGGATGTAGCATCCTGCCATCTCGCGGATAAACTGGAAATCTGCCGTGTTCAACTCACCTGTGAGTGTAAGGTCGGTGATGGAGTTCTTCTTGGTGGTGCCCATCATGCTGCTCAGTGTGCCCGCCTGTTCTACATGGATGGTGGCAGACAACTCGTCGTCAGCCCATGCCGTTTTCACGCAGCACAGCAGCAGGAGCCGCAACAGCACGAGGTGTCTTTTGCCTGTTGGGGGGGAGCAAGGATTTTCATAAGCTGTAGAATTTTAAAATATGTATAATTAAAATGTTCCGTTCATTTTTTTAGTTAATAACAATGTGCAAAGGTATGCAAAATTTTTAACTCGTTCACACAATCCTTTAGATTATTTTGTCACGCAACGGAAGAAATGCCGGTCAAGGATGATTTTCTGCTTGAAATGTTTGTCTTATGAGTTTAAATGGCTATATTTGCAAACTATAAAAACAAACACTTAAAACCAACAACTATGGCACGAAAACTATTGATGGCGCTTTGGATGTTCTGCGTTGTGTGTGTGAATGCTTTGGGCGACAGTGTACATGGTCCATCCTCGATGCCGGCACGTCCGCGCATCCTCATCTCCACCGACATTGGCGGAACCGATTTCGACGACAACCAGTCGATGATGCACTACTTGCTCTACAGCAACGAGTTCGACTGCGAAGGGCTTGTCTCCTCTCCCTCCTATGGCGACGGAAACGACCGTGAGATTATCCGCATGATCGGGCTCTATGAGCAAGATTTGCCCGTACTTCAAAAACATGCCCAGGGATGGCCTTCAGCCGACTATCTGCGCTCCATCACCAAGCAGGGACGTCGCGGTGCGGCGCCGCTCTGCGGTTTCTCCACCGCCACCGAAGGCTCCGACTGGATTGTGACCTGCGCCCGTCACGACGACCCACGTCCACTCTATGTGCTGGTGTGGGGTGGCCTCGACGATTTGGCGCAGGCGCTGCACGATGCGCCGGACATCGCTCCCCGTCTGCGCATCCATTGGATAGGCGGACCGAACAAGAAATGGAGTTTGCCGAGCTATTGCTACATTGTGGAGCATTTTCCAAATCTTTGGTTTATCGAGGACAACGAGTCTTACCGTGGTTTCATCGCCAACTACAAGAATCCCGACAAGCACCACGCCGGATTCTACAGCCACTATGTGCAGGGTGCGGGTCATCTGGGTGCCGATTTCTACCATTATGGGGGAGGGCGCCCCAAATTAGGCGACACGCCCACCTTATTATATATGATGGATGGCGATCCTGCCGTGCCCGAACGGGAGTCGTGGGGTGGTTCTTTTGAGAAGATTACCCGCAGTTCACGTGTCGTGTTCACCCGTGCCACTACCGAACGGGACACCGTGCAGCGCGACGGCATCGTGGAGTGGCACTTCAAAGGACCGAAACTGAAACCAGGCTCTTATAAACCCGTGAAGGCAAGATGGGCTTCGGGTGCCGACAACGAGGTGGGATTCCTCACGGTCGACAAACAGAAATGGCCGGTCTACTATTTGGGCAAAGGCCAGTATATGTGCCGCTATGCCACCTATAAATGTGGTGTGGCACACTACACCATCGAGGCAGACATCAAGGGCTTTCCCAACCAGAGCGGAGCGTTCTTTGTCGAAAACGTGTTCCCCGGCAAGCCTCATTCCACAGACTACCCGTTGGGTTCCACTTGGTGGGGCGACCGTTTGGACCCTGCGCTCTATTCTTCACGGGAGAAATGTCAAGGTGCCGTGACGGTGGAAAAATGGCGCGACCAGGTGATGGAAGACTGGGGCATGCGCTGTGGATGGCTGCGGTAAAATAAAAGACTGCTTAGATTTTGTGCAGTCTGAGAAAAGCACTATCTTTGCAACTATATAAAAAACAATCATATTGGGCAGAACCCTATAATTTGTATAGTTACAATAAACACAATGAAAAAGATTAGATTCGTTCTTTTAACGGTGGCAGTCGCCCTGCTGACCTCGTGCGGCACCACCAACACGGTGCCCGTGACAGGACGCAAGCAAAACATCTTGGTCAGTGACGAGCAGGTACTCTCTCTCAGCAACCAAGAGTACACCAACTACATGAAAACCGCCAAGAAGTCGACCAACGCCGCCAACACCGCCATGGTGCAGCGCGTGGGACAGAAACTCGCCAATGCTGTGGAGAGTTATCTGAAGGCCAACGGCATGGAAAAAGAAGTGAAGAACTACAGTTGGGAGTTCAACCTTGTACAGGACCAGAGCGCCAACGCCTTCTGTATGCCCGGCGGCAAGATTGTGGTCTATGAAGGACTGCTCCCCATCACCCAGAACGAGGCGTCGCTCGCTGTCGTGCTCGGACATGAGATTGCCCATGCCGTGGCGAAACACTCGGCTGAACAGATGAGCAAGCAGATGAAGGCGCAATACGGACAGCAGATACTCGGCGGCGTGCTCCAGGCGGCTGGCGTGGGTTCCAACACCACCACCTTGGCACAGTCGGTGTTCGGTCTCGGCTCCAAGTTCCGCACCCTCCACTATTCTCGTCAGAATGAGAGCGAGGCGGACTATATGGGACTAATCTTTGCCGCTATGGCGGGCTACGATCCCCGTGTGGCCATCAGCTTCTGGCAACGCATGGCCTCCAGTTCGCAGAACAGCACGCCTGCCTTCCTGAGCGACCACCCCTCAGACACCAAGCGCATTGCCGACATCGAGAAGGAAATGCCCGAAGCTCTGAAATACTACAAGCCCGCCCAGACAACCGGCACCCAGTCGACCGCCACTTCCACGACGAAGAAGACCACGTCGACAACGAAGAAAACCTCTTCCTCTGCCAAGAAGACCACGACGAAGAAGACCACTGCGAGCAAGAAATCGTCCCGCAAGTAATCGGCCGTCTTCCTCACAACAAGGCGAGGATGTAGTGGAGAAGAACAAGAAAATAATAACCCTTAAAAGATAAAACGATGATTGCTTTCCATCTATGGCAGTTGTGGATTGTCGTTGCCGTGGCGCTCATGGCGCTCGAACTGACCAGCGGCGACCTCTACCTGCTCTGCTTCGGCATCGGATCCCTGGCAGCCGCCATCACCGCGGGGCTGACCGGCAGTTTGACCGCCCAGATTCTCGTCTTGGCGGGAGTCTCCGTAATCACCCTCTTCACCCTCCGTCCTATGGCGCTCCGCTATCTCCATCGGAACGAACCCGACCGGGTGAGCAACGCCGACGCCATCATCGGCCGTGTGGGCAGGGTTAGCGAGCCTATCCAAGCCAATGGTTATGGCAGAGTTGCCCTTGACGGAGATGACTGGAAAGCTGTGTCCGCCGACGGCAGCGCCATCGGGAAAGACACCCCCGTGCGCATCGTGGCCCGCGAGAGCATCATCATCACCGTGGAGAGAGCCTGACGAGACAATCAACATTATCAACCTATAATCTCCGAACTTATGATAGGAATCTATTTACTCGTGGCCATTGTCGTGTTGGCGGTCGTGTTCGCCAAGATGGCCTTAGTGATTATCCCGCAGTCTGAAACCAAGATTATCGAGCGCTTGGGACGCTACTATGCCACCCTTCAGCCTGGTATCAACGTGATTATCCCCTTCATCGACCGCGCCAAGGAAATCGTGACCCTCAACCGGGGGCGTTACATGTATTCCACCCGCATTGACCTCAGAGAGCAAGTCTACGACTTCGACAAGCAGAACGTCATCACCAAGGACAACATCCAGATGCAAATCAACGCGCTGCTCTACTTCCAGATTGTGGATCCCTTCAAGGCCGTGTATGAAATCAACAACCTGCCCAACGCCATCGAGAAGCTCACCCAGACCACCCTCCGCAACATCATCGGCGAACTGGAACTCGACCAGACCCTCACCTCGCGCGACACCATCAACACCAAGCTCCGCTCGGTGCTCGACGACGCCACCAACAAGTGGGGCATCAAAGTGAACCGTGTGGAACTGCAGGACATCACACCTCCTCAGAGCGTGCTCCAGGCCATGGAAAAGCAGATGCAGGCCGAGCGCAACAAGCGTGCCACCATTCTCACCAGCGAAGGCGAGAAGCAGGCGCGCATCCTGAAGAGTGAGGGCGAGAAAGCCGCCATCATCAACCGCGCCGAGGCTGCCAAGCAAGAGGCCATCCTCAACGCTGAGGGAGAGGCACAGGCACGCATCCGCAAGGCTGAGGCTGAAGCTGTGGCTATCGACAAAATCACCGAAGCCGTGGGCAAGAGCACCAATCCCGCCAATTATCTCCTCGCGCAGAAATACATCGGCATGTTGCAGGAAGTGGCGACAGGCGACAAGACCAAGACCGTCTACCTGCCCTACGAAGCCTCCAACCTCATGGGCAGCATCGGAGGCATCAAGGAACTCTTCAAGGGAGAATAAGTCTCTCGACGGCAAGTCGCGTCGGGAACGACATCTTATTTATAGGAAATCGGGCAGCAAAGATTGTTGCCCGATTTCTTTGTATATTGCCGAATGTTTTATACTTTTGCAAGGAGAAGAACATAACAAAAAACAAACAACGAAAAATGAAAAACCAAACCAAGGCGATACACACGCCTTTTGCCCGCAAGGATCCGTTCGGCGCCATCAGCATGCCGGTATACAACACTGTCGCATATGAGTTTGACGACGCCCAGGAAATGTCTGACGCTTTCTGCTACCGCAAGCTCTCGCCCGACTACTCCCGTGCGGAAAACCCTACAGTGGACTATTTTGAAGACAAAGTGAAAGCCATCACCGGAGCCCACGATGTGATTGCTCTCAACTCTGGCATGGCAGCCATCAGCAATATTTTCCTCGCCCTCACCGCTACAGGTAAGAACATCGTGTCCTCGCGCCACATGTTCGGCAACACCTATGCCTTGATCAATGGCAGCATGAAGCGTTTCGGCGTGACCGCCAAGCTCTGCGATTTGACCAACCTCGACGAGGTGGAGCAGACCATCGACGAGAACTCTTGCTGCATCTTCCTCGAGACGCTGACCAACCCGCAGCTCGAGGTGGCAGACCTCCACGGGCTGGCTGAAATCGCCCATCGTCACCAAATTCCCCTCATCGCCGACTCCACGATGATTCCTTTCACGGAGAACCATCTCAAGGACCTTGGCGTGGACATCGAGGTGCTCTCCTCCACCAAGTATATCTCCGGCGGCGCCACATCGCTCGGCGGACTGATTATCGACTATGGAACAGTGAAGGACTTCAACCTCGTCATCCGCCGCGAGATGCTCCTCAGCTTCGGGGCCTACATGACTCCGCAGGTGGCCTATATGCAGACCGTGGGGCTGGAGAACCTCAACGCCCGCTACCGCCTCCAGTCGAGCAATGCCCTCGAACTGGCGAAGCGTCTGCGTGAGGTTCCGCAGATCAAGCGCGTCAACTACGTGGGACTCGAGGACAACCCCTACCACGAGCTTGCTGTCAAGCAGTTCGGCCCCACGGCAGGTTGCATGCTCACCATCGACTTGGAAAGCAAGGAAGCCTGCTACCGCTGGCTCAACAATCTGAAACTTGTGCGCCGCGCCACCAACCTCTTCGACAACAAGACCCTCGCCATCCACACCGCCAGCACCATCTTTGGCGGTTTCTCCGACGAGTTGCGCCGCTCGATGGATCTTCGCGACACCACCATCCGTCTTTCTGTGGGCTTGGAGGATGTGGACGATATCCTGGCAGACATGAAGCAGGCATTTGAATAGAAACAACACAAAACATACAACGATATGAAAGAATACGATTTCGACAAACCGATAGAACGCCGGGGCACCGACTGTCTCAAATGGGACGCCCTGAAGGAACGCTTTGGCCGTCCGGACCTATTGCCACTCTGGGTGGCTGACATGGACTTCGAGACTCCAAGTTTCGTGGTCGACGCTCTCGAGAAGCGCATGGCCAATCCTGTCTATGGCTACACCCTCGACCCCAAGGACTATTGGGACACCGTGGCCAGTTGGATCAAAAGCCACCACGGTTGGGAGGTAGAGCGTGAGTGGATCATCTACATCCCCGGCATCGTCAAGGGCATCGGCATGGCCATCAACGTGTTTACCAATCCTGGCGACAAGGTCATCATCCAGCCCCCTGTCTACCATCCCTTCCGTTTCGCCATCCAAGGTAACGACCGCATGATGGTGGAGAACCCTCTGAAGATGCAGGTAGACGGTACCTATGACATGGACTTCGAGCAGTTGGCTGAAGTGGCTGACGGCTGCAAACTCCTCATCATGGCGAACCCCCACAACCCCGGGGGACGCATCTGGCCCGAGGAAACCCTGCGCCGGTTGGCGGACTTCTGCTACGACCACCACATCCTCGTCATCTCCGACGAGATTCACTGCGATATGGCGCTCTTCGGTCATAAGCACCATCCTTTTGCCCATGTGTCCGACAAGGCAGCCCAGTGCAGCATCACCTTCGGCGCACCTACCAAGACCTTCAACATGGCAGGCATTGTCAGTTCGTGGGCAATCATCCCCAACAAGGAAATTCGCGAGCGCTTCTTCAAGTGGCTCGTCGCCAACGAGTTCAATGAACCCAACATGCTCGCACCTATCGCCACCGTGGCTGCTTTCAAGCTGGGCGAGGCATGGCGCAAGCGCATGCTTGCCTATATAGAGCAGAACATCCTCTTTGTCGAGGACTACTGTCGCGAGTATCTGCCCGCCATTACACCCCTCCGTCCAGAGGCGTCGTTCCTCGTGTGGATGGATTGTCGCCGGCTCGGATTGGACCACGAACATCTTGTGGACCTCTTCGTCAACAAGGCCCATCTCGCCCTCAACGACGGTGAGATGTTCGGCAGGGGAGGCGAGGGCTTCATGCGACTCAATGTGGGCACCCAGCGTGCCACACTCCGCCAAGCGCTCGACCAACTGCGTGATGCCATCAACACCCTAAAATAAAACCGACTATGAAGAATATTTGCATTGTCGTGGGCGCACGCCCTAACTTCATTAAAGTGGCGCCCATCATCCACGCCATCCAGCGCGCGGCAAGCGAAGGACTGGCTGTCAGCTACCAATTGGTCTATGCCGGAACCGAACAGGACGCCACCCTTGAGCCAACTCTGTTCGACGACCTGCAAATCAACCGTCCCGACGTGTTCCTCGATGTGGACTGCGAAAGTCTCAACGAACTGGTGGGCAAGGTGATGGCGGCCTTCGAAGGCTATCTCCAACATCATCCCACCGATGTGGTCATCGTTGTCGACGATCTCTCCTCGACCATGGCTGCCGCCATCGTCACCAAGAAGAGTGGCATCAAGCTCGCCCATCTCGTGGCGGGCACCCGGTCGTTCGACCTGCGGATGCCCAAGGAGATAAACCGTCTTGTCATCGACGGTCTGTCCGACCTGCTCTTCACCGCTGGCATGAGCAGCAACAGTATCGCCAACAAGGAGGGGGCCGAACTGTCGAAGGTCTACATGGTGGGCAACATCCTCATGGACACGCTGCGCGCCAATCACGACCGTCTGCAGCGTCCACAGTTGGCAGACAACCTCCATCTCACCGAGGGCAACTATATAGTCTTCACGCTCAACCGAAAGGCGCTCATTGCCGATACCGACAATCTGCAGCGCATGGTCGAGACGCTGGCACAGACGGTGGGCGACATTCCTGTGGTGGCTCCCCTCCGCGCGTCTTCGGCAGCCGCCCTTATCAAGATGAATTTGCCCCACAACTTCCACATCGTCAACCCTCTAAGCTATCTGGAGTTTGGTTGGCTCACGGCACATGCCAAAGGCGTGGTCACTGACTCGGGTAACGTAGCGGAAGAAGCCACGTTCAACAGCGTGCCCTGCATCACCCTCAACAGTTACACCGAACACCTTGAAACCGTCAAGTTGGGTACCAACGAACTGGTGGGCGAGGATGCCGGAAAGTTGGCCGATGCCATGGGCAGGCTGATGGCTGGACAATGGAAGAAAGGTGCCTTGCCCGAACGGTGGGACGGCCGCTCGGCAGAGAGAATCGTTCAGATATTGCTTCAAGAATAAAAAAAGGATATGAGAAAAACGGTCTTGGCAGGTCTGATGCTTGTCGCCGCGACCCATGTCGTGGCAGAAAACAAATTGATATTTATCTATTCGCCCGGAGAGAAAAACGGTCTTCATGCCGCCTTCATGGACAATGAGGGCAAATGGCAGGAAATCGGGCAGCTCTGTGCCTCCGACTATGGGCCTTGGGGCTCTGACAAGAAAATGTATGCCCCCTCGGTGGCTCGCGGAAAGGACGGCACCTGGCGTGCCGTGTGGCAGGTCAATGACAAGGCTCCTTGTTTCGCTGCCGCCTATAGCCGCGACCTCATCACATGGCGGCCGCAGGACTATCCGCGCATGACTACCCGCACTTGTCTCAGTCCCGTGGTGTTTGCCAACGACGACGGCAAGTTTGATATCTACTATCGCTCGGAGCAGGGCCCACGCTATGTGAGTGCATCGGCGGATTTCCGCCACTTCTCCAAGGATACGTCGAGCCAGATTGAGGATGCGGCATGGATTGTCGACACCATGGAAGTGGGAGGCAAACGCTACCCCGGACAGGTGTTCAGCGTCACCGACGGACAGCTCAGCAGCCTACGGGCCTTCTATCAGAAAGCTCAGGCAGACGCTGCTAAAGAGCAGATAGGATGGAGCCAAGACAAGCAATTGTTTGCCGGACGCACTGCCGCCCGTGCCACCCTCTCCGTTCATCCCACAGAGACAAAGCCTATCAGCGACAAGTTGATGGGCGTGTTCTTCGAGGACATCAGTTATGCCGCCGATGGCGGACTCTATGCCGAACTGGTGCAAAACCGCGACTTTGAGTACACCGCCGCCGACCGCAGAGGATGGACTTCCACTACCGCATGGACTGGCAACCGCCCCCTGCGCATCCAGGCCGACCGTCCGCTGAGCGCCAACAATCCCCATTATGCCGTGGTGGCGGCGGACACCCTCGTCAACGAGGGATGGGACGGCATCGCCGACAAGGGCGGAAAATATCTCTTCTCAGTCTATGCCCGTGTGGCAGACGGCAAGAAGAAACGCTTCCTTGTGGCTCTGACCGACAAGGAAGGAAACGTGGTGGCGCAGACCAAAATCGACGCCAAGGGCGACGGATGGGTACGCTACGAGGCTACGCTCGAGACCAAGCCTGTGGACGCCTGGCGCTCCTGCCGGCTGCGCATTGTGGGTGTGAAGAACACCGAGGCTGCCATCGACATGGTCAGTCTCTTCCCGGAAAACACTTTCCACGGACACAAGAACGGCCTCCGTGCCGACCTGGCACAAGCCATCGCCGACCTCCATCCCAAGTTCGTGCGCTTCCCCGGAGGTTGCATGAGCCACGGACAAGGCATCGACAACATCTATCATTGGCAGGAGACCATCGGTCCTCTGCAAGACCGCAAGCCGGCACGCAATATTTGGAATTATCATCAGACACGCGGACTGGGATTCTATGAGTATTTCCAGTTCTGCGAGGATATCGGCGCCGAGCCTCTGCCCGTGCTTTCGGCAGGTGTTCCCTGTCAGAATTCCCGTCCCAATGCCGATGGTTATGCCGGTCAACAAGGCGGCATTCCTATGGAACAGATGCCCGCCTACTGCCAAGAGTTCCTCAACCTGATTGAGTGGGCGAACGGTGATTCCGCCACCAGCGCATGGGCGAAGAAGCGCGCCGAGGCAGGCCATCCCGCACCTTTCCACCTTAAATATATAGGCATAGGCAACGAGGACCTCATCTCCACCGTCTTTGAGGAGCGTTTCGAGATGATCGCCAAGGTTGTGAAAGAACGCTATCCCGACATAATCGTCTGTGGAACGGTGGGACCCTTCCATGCCCCCTCGTCAGACTATATTGAGGGATGGGACTATGCCAACCGCCATCGCCAGTTGATAGACATGGTGGACGAGCACTACTATGAGAACCCCGGATGGTTCCTCAACAACCAGCATTACTACGACCACTACGATCGCAAGGGTGCCAAGGTATATCTGGGCGAGTGGGCGTCGAAGGGGCGCAAGGTGGGCAACGCCCTTGTGGAGGCGCTTCACCTCTGTAACTTGGAGCGCAACGCCGACGTGGTGACGATGGCCAGCTATGCTCCGCTTCTCGCCAAGGACAAACACCAGAACTGGAACCCAAACCTTATCTATTTCAGCAACACCGATGTGCGTCCGACAGCCAGCTATGAGACCCAGCGTCTCTTCTCCGTCTGTGGCGGCGACACCTATATGCAAAGTCAGCTGACGGCGGACAGTCTTGTGAAAGAACGCGTGGCGACAAGCGTGGTGAAGGATTCCAAAACCGGCAAAACCTGGCTGAAAATAGTCAATGTCATGCCAATTTCCCTTACAATCGATGTGCATGGCGTCACACTGCCCGCCACCTTGAATGTCAAAGGTTTTGAAGGTAATCCCGATGACTTGAAAGCAAAAATAGCCGACAAAGTGGAGCGTTTGGGACAGAACTTGACCCTTCCACCTTATTCTATAAGGGTGATAGAACTGTAACAAATCCGCTCATACAGAGGATATTTAGATAAAAGGAGGAAAAATGTCAAGTTTTTCCTCCTTTTTGTTCATTTCTTCATGAAATATTTTGTCATGTCAGAAAAATAGTGTTACTTTGCACGCAATTTTAGAAAACAACTTAATTTTACATTAGAGAGAAATGAAAAAGTTAGCATTAGCAATGGCTGCCGCAGCGATGGCAGTTTCAGTATCGGCTCAGACCGTTACAGAAAGCAAGACTTTCGACAACTTCTACATTGGTATCAATGGTGGTGTTGCAACAAAGACAACAGGACACTCTTGGTTGAGCGACCTCAATCCTAACGCTGGTCTCCGCATCGGCCGCTACTTCACTCCAGTATTCGGTCTCGCAGTAGAGAGCAACGCTTATTTCTCAAACAAACCTTACCAGTCAACTGGTACAGTTGTTCGCTATCTGAACACTTCTTTGCTCGGAACAGTTAACTTCAGCAATTGGTTTGGTGGCTACAAGGGCGAGCCTCGCAACTTTGAGGTTTCTGCAGTTTATGGTCTCGGCTGGGGTCACGTCTTCGGCAAGAACACTGTATCTGGCGTTGACGGCAACCGCAATGACCTCACCTCTAAGGCAGGTCTTGACTTCGCTTTCAACTTCGGTGGCAAGAAGCAGTGGCAGTTCTATGTTGAGCCTTCTATGAACTGGGCGCTCACAGGTAAGAACGATGCAAGCAACATCAAATACAACATCAACCGCTCTGCATTCCAGCTCAACGCAGGTTTGGTTTACAAGTTCAAGAACTCTAACGGTTCTCACAACTTCACTATCGCACAGCTCCGCGACCAGGCTGAAATCGACGGTTTGAACTCTCAGATCAACAACCTCCGTGGCACTGTAAACGACAAGGATGCCCAGCTCGCAGCTAAGGACAAGCAGATTGCAGACCTCCAGAAGGCTCTCTCTGACTGCCAGAACGCTCCAAAGCCTGTAGCTAAGGCCGCTACAGCTACCAACCTCCAGCCTACAGTGATTTTCCGTCAGGGCAAGTCTACTGTTGATCCTGCACAGGTGGCAAGTATTGAGCTTATCGCTCAGTATATGAAGAACCACAAGGACGCTAACGTTGAAATCAAGGGTTACGCTTCTCCAGAGGGTAACGCTGAACTCAATCAGAAGCTTTCTGAGGCTCGTGCAGAGGCTGTGAAGAACATCCTCGTTAAGAAGTATAAGATTGCTGCCAACCGTCTTACAACAAAGGGTATGGGCGCTACAGACAAGCTCTTCGAGCAGGTAGAGTTCAACCGTGTTGCTACATTCAACGACAGCACTAAAGACTAATTCTTTTCCGAATTCGAATTGAATTAAAATAAAACTTTTGAAGTCCTTCCACATTCGTGTGGGAGGACTTTTTGTTTCTTATCCAAAGGAGAGGGCATCTGCCTTATACGCTTATTCTGTTCTTCTGTCAAACCGAAAATAGGCAGACTTCTTTCATATTAAAACAAAATATTGTCGTTTTTGTGTCGTTTTCGTATACAAAGACAAATAATTTATCTTTTTTGTTGGTTGTTAGAGAAAAACAAGCTATCTTTGCATCTATATTGTTAAAAACGAAAGGTAAATATGAAACATCAGTTGAGAAGTGCAGTTTGCACGGAAGGAAGAAAAATGGCTGGTGCCAGAGCCCTTTGGGTGGCAGCCGGCATGAAACACGAGCAATTCGGTAAACCCATCATAGCAATTGTCAACTCTTTCACTCAGTTTGTCCCCGGACACACCCATCTTCACGAAATCGGCCAGATTGTGAAGAAAGAGATTGAGAGCATGGGTTGCTATGCGGCAGAGTTCAACACCATCGCCATTGACGACGGTATTGCCATGGGACACGACGGTATGCTCTATTCTCTCCCCTCACGCGACATCATCGCCGACTCGGTGGAATATATGGTCAATGCCCACAAGGCTGATGCCATGATCTGCATTTCCAACTGCGACAAGATTACACCGGGAATGCTCATGGCTTCCATGCGACTGAACATCCCGACAGTGTTCTGTAGCGGCGGTCCGATGGAGGCTGGACGCTGGAAAGGCGAGAATGCCGACTTGATTACTGCTATGATTAACGGTGGCGACAAGACGGTGAGCGACGAGGATTTGCAGAAGATAGAAAGTTGTGCCTGTCCGGGTTGTGGTTGCTGTTCGGGTATGTTCACAGCCAACTCCATGAACTCCCTGACCGAGGCCATCGGTCTTGCCCTGCCAGGCAATGGCACTATCCTCGCCACCCATAAAAACCGTATCAAACTCTTCAAGGACGCTGCTCACCTCATCGTGAAGAACGCCCTTAAATATTATGAGGAGGGCGACGAGAGCGTGCTGCCACGCAACATTGCCACCCGCAACGCTTTCCTCAACGCCATGACGCTCGACATCGCCATGGGCGGCAGTACCAACACCGTGCTCCATCTGCTAGCTGTGGCACAGGAGGCGGAGACCGACTTCAAGATGTCGGATATAGACCAGTTGAGCCGCAAGGTGCCTTGCCTTTGCAAATTGTCGCCCAACACCCAGAAATACAGTGTACAGGAATGCAACCGTGCCGGTGGTATTCTCGGCATTCTGAACGAACTTAACCGTGGCGGACTTATCCACGGCGAGGCAAAGCGTGTCGACGGCATGACTTTAGCAGACGCCATGAAGAAATATGACATCACGGGCGACAGCATCGACCCCGAGGCTGACCGCATCTATCACAGTGCTCCAGGCCGTAAGTTCTCCACCCAGATGGGCTCTCAAGACGCCCAGTGGGAGAGCCTTGACACCGACCGTGAGAACGGTTGTATCCGCAGTCTCGACCATGCCTATACAAAGGATGGCGGACTCGCCGTGCTCTTCGGCAATATCGCCCAGGACGGTTGTGTGGTGAAGACAGCGGGTGTGGACGCCAGCTTGTGGCATTTCTGTGGTCCGGCAGTAGTGTTCGACTCCCAGGAGGCTGCCTGCGACGGCATCCTCGGCGGCAAGATTAAAGCCGGCGACTGCGTGGTGATTACCCACGAAGGTCCTAAGGGTGGTCCGGGTATGCAGGAGATGCTCTATCCTACATCCTATATCAAGAGTATGCATCTTGGCAAGGAGTGCGCCCTCATCACCGACGGCCGCTTCTCCGGCGGCACTTCGGGGCTGTCGATAGGCCACATCTCGCC
>CAKPTK010000043.1 GCA_934190685.1 uncultured Prevotella sp. | reverse complement strand
GGGCTTTTTTAGAGGAAATAGGGTGAAAACTATTGACTTGAATGGCAAATAGATGTACCTTTGCAATGTCAAAAGAAAAAGACAAGTTTTGGTTTTAGTTTAGGTAAATAAAGATTGTTAGTTTGGTTATTGGTTTTAGGTAAAGATTGATTTTGTTTAGGATTTCAGGTTTTAGTTTAGGTATGAAGATTGTAAGTAAATTCAGGTAACGATTTGAATTAGGAAACAAAAACTTACAAATAAGGATTCCAGATGACGTTGATGTCATTTGGAATTCTTGTTTTTTATACCCTTGTCATCCAAGCCACTGTGTGTGGAATGCCTGTTCGGATGATAAAATGTGTGGGGGATGTGAGGAACTGTTGACGGTTCTTGGGGCGGATAGGACAAAATCAGAATTTTTTTGATGCGGTTTGTGTGGACTGCAGGATACAAGAAAAGGGGCTGCATCCTGTCCGGTCGGGAACACGGATGCAACCCCTTGATAACTTTAACGCTTGACCTCCTGGTTAGTTGGCAGGTGTGGCGGGAGCCTTGGGTGCTTCCTGCTTGGCAGCGGGAGCAGCCTGCTGTCCAGCCTTAGGAGCGGCTTTCTGGCTTGCGCCGAATCCCTGTACGTTGTTGGCGTTGGTGGCTCCGTTGTTGCCGTCAGTTCTCTCGATCACGCTCTGGTCGGTGGTAGCTGTCGGTGCTACATATGCGCACACTACGCTGAACACAACCATAGCTGCGGCAAGACCCCATGTGGCTTTCTCTACTAAGTCTGTGGTCTTGCGGACACCCATAATCTGGTTAGAAGATGAAAAGTTGGATGCAAGTCCACCTCCCTTTGATTCCTGGATGAGCACGATGAAGATCATCAGCAGTGCAGCCAAGACAATCAGGAGTACGAATAATGTGTAAAATCCCATTGTTTTTAATTATTTTTATATTTATTGTTTATTATCAATTTCTCGAGGAAACGTATTTGGTCTGCAAAGTAAGCACTTTTTTTTGGATAATTCAAATTTAATTTCTTAATTATTTCCAATGCCTTGGAATATCTACCTTGTTTATGTATATTCGGGCCAAAGTTTCCGTAAAGTAACCTTCGTCGCCCTCGGTTTCCGTGTTTGACTTGGGCGTTTCGATGACGGGGGTGAATTCTGGATTTTCCTTGAGTTCCATCTTTCCGCCCTCTTTGTTGATGAAGTCGTCGATGAGGTTTTGGCCCTTCATCTTGGGCTGTTCTTCTTTCGGGTCGGGCTCGCTGCTCTCTGTGGCAAGCAGGTAGCTGACATAGTCGACGGCGGCGTCGGCGGCAGTGGGCTTGCGTTCTCCTGTGGACTTTGGCTTTTCCTCGTGGTCTTCGGGCAGGGAGTCGAGGAAGGTGTCAATCAGGGCGATGGTGCGGTCTCCGCCTTCGGCATTGGCGGTAGTCGTCGGCTCTTCCTTGTGCTTGAGCTGATAGTGGGCGGCCTCGACGATGTCGAAGATGGTCTTGCGGTCGGTGATGTAGATGGCTGCCCGCCGCAGTTCCTCGTCAAACGACGGGTCGTGGAGCAGGTAGAGGTTCTTCAGCATCAGCAGGCGTGCCGGTTGATGGTAGGGATAGAGTGCGAGCAAGTTGCGGAGATCGTAGAGGGTCTCCTTGTCGAGCTGCTCGGGATGGTTGATATAGTGCGTAATATCCATAGGTCTACCAGTTGGCTACAGTTGCGTTGAATATTTGGTCGGTGATGTCTTTGACCATCTGTGTGACAAGTTCTTCCTGTACGGAGTTGAGCGAACGGGTCGACTCGTAGCTTTGAGTGGCGGTGAACTGTCGTTCAAAGTCTTCCTTGTGGTTGGCGTTGTTGGTGAACCTCACATTGACGGTCATCGATAGTTCGGTCTGCGCCGATACACCCTCGCTGTTGACAGACTTGTTGCGTTGGGAGTATTGCGTGATTTCCCCTTCTATCTTCAAGTCGCCGTTGCGCTTCACCTGCACGAGATGGGTATGGTTGGCATATACATCTTTCAGTTGGTTGTTGAAGATAGAGGCCATCGGTCCCCACACGTAGCTGGAGCGGATGGGGAAGTCGGCTATCTGGATGGTCTTGGTCTTGGAGTAGTCGATGCTTGCTCCGTTGAATTTGTAGGAGATGGAGCAGGCGCTGAGCACGCTGATCACGAGCACGGCGAGCAGCGTGGCGAGCGGTTTAAAGTTTGTCTTTCTTGTCAAGTCCATATTGTTTGAGTCTTCGATAGAGTGTACGGTCTGAAATGCCGAGTTCCTTGGCGGCTTTCTTGCGGTTGCCGCCGTTGCGCTCGAGTGCTTTCTCGACCATTTGTCTGCCCAGGTCGCTGAGGTTGAGGCTCTCAGGCTCGGAGATTTCCTCAGCCACGGCGTCCTCCACATGGGTGGGGCGTGGGGAATAGGCGGCGGGCTGGTCTGGATAGGAACTGGTCTGTCGGATGACCGGGGACGGGTTTCTGAGGGCAGGTGCGTTGTCGACCATGGGATAGTCGGCGGGGAGTTGGTCGTAGCGGTTGGCGGCTACGGCGGTCTGCCCGTTGCGGGCTTCATCCAGTTGCTTGCGGAGCGTGTTCATCTCTCGCCGCAGGTCACTCACATTTCCACGCAGTTCGTAGAGTATCTTGTAGAGTATTTCCCGCTCGCTTTCATAGTTGTGGGCACCGCCTTTCGCCACGGTGGCGAGTTGGGTGCTGTCCTCCTGGTCGGCGGGAATGAATTTGAGCAGAGTCTCTGGAGTGATTTCCCGTTGTTCGCTGAGCACGGACATCTGTTCGGTAATGTTCTTGAGCTGTCTGACGTTGCCCGGCCATTTATATTTCATGAGCAGCGTCTTGGCATCGTCTGTCAGTGTAATCTTGGGCAGATGATATTTCTCCGCCATCTGCATGGCGAAGAGGCGGAAGAGCAGTACGGTGTCGGTGCCGCGCTCGCGGAGGGGCGGCATCTGGATGGGGATGGTGTTGAGGCGGTAGTAAAGGTCTTCGCGGAAGCGACCTTCGCTGACAGCCTTGCGCATGTTCACGTTGGTAGCGGCGACGATGCGCACGTCTGTTTTCATCACCTTCTGTCCGCCCACACGGATATACTCGCCTGTCTCCAACACGCGGAGCAATCGGGCCTGTGTGGCGAGGGGCAGTTCGCCCACCTCGTCGAGGAAGATGGTGCCCTTGTTGGCCACGCCGAAATAACCCTCGCTCTCACTGATGGCGCCGGTGAACGAGCCTTTCTCGTGACCGAAAAGTTCGCTGTCAATGGTTCCCTCAGGGATGGAACCACAGTTGATGGCGAAATATTTTTCTCGCTTTCGTGGGGAATTGTCATGGATGACCCTTGGAATGACTTCTTTGCCGACACCGCTTTCTCCGACAATCAGTACGGAGAGGTCGGTTGGCGCCACCTGCAGGGCCACGTCCAGTGCATGATTGAGCGCGTCGCAGTTGCCCACGATGTTGTAGCGCTGCTTGATCTTTTGCAATTCCGTATTATTCATTTAACTGTCAAAATTAGGGGTTCTATGGATGGATATTACGCCTTGGCTTCTTTTTTCTTGGGGATGGCGAATCTCACTTTCTCGCTGTCGTCGCGCTTTTCGCGGTAGAGCTTGGGTAGTGGATTGCCGAGTGGCTCGTCGTATTCTGCCCGGTTGCGGAACACGTCGATGGCCAGATAGATGGCTTGGCGCAGTTGGTTCTCGTCGGCGGTGCCTTTGCCGGCAATGTCGAAGGCGGGGCCGTGTCCTGGTTCGGTGTGCACCATGGGCAGGCCGGCGGTGTAGCAGACCGACTCGTTTTCTCCGAGAAGTTTGAAAGGAATGGCACCTTGGTCATAGTACATGGCGAGCACGGCGTCGAAATGTTCATAGTCGGCATGGGCGAAGAAGTCATCGGCGGCGTAAGGACCGAAGGTGGCGATGCCGGAGTTCTTCAGTTCGCTGATGGCAGGGGCGATGATTTCCGTCTCCTCGCTGCCCTCCTGGCTCTCGTTGCCTATCTGGGGATTGAGGGCGAGCACGGCGACACGAGGGTTGGAGATGCGGAAGTCGCGTTTCAAGGCATGCTGCACGGCGGTCACCTTGTCGATGATCAGTTGCTTGTTGATCAGTCCGGTCACCTCGGAGATGGGCAAGTCCACCGTGGCGAGAGCCACGCGCAGTTGTTCGTTGACGAGCATGGACAGTCCAGTGCTGCCCAGTGAGCGGGCGAGGAAATGAGCCTGACTGCTGAAGGGATGCTCCTCTGTAGAGATGTTGGACGCCGATACCGGTGCGGTGACCAGCACGTCGAAGAGTCCTTTCTTGTAGTCATCAAGGGCACGCACGATGGCACTCATGGCGGCGTAGCCCGACTCAGTGGTGGGCTGTCCGAGCTCCACCTTCACCTCATCATCGAAAGTAGTGAGCAGGTTGACCTTTCCGTCGTGAGCCTCCTCGGCACTGTTGATGATGGTGAAGTTGGCTTCCAGGTCCATAGCCTTGCGGTGATAGGCTGCCACTTTGGGTGAACCATATATAATAGGTGTACAGAGTTCGAGGATTGCCGGGTCGGCAAACACCTTGAAAATGATTTCGTAACCAATACTGTTTGTATCTCCGTGCGTTATGGCAACGCGTATTTTCTTTTCTTCCATAGATATAATATAAGAGTTGTTATATAGTCGGCCGTGCTCTCTCAAGGCGTCTTGAGTGTGTAGAGCGCGGCTTCAGTTTGTCTTATCTTGTTGCGTTTCAGCGATTCTGGGGCATAGACGAAGGCTTCCGCCACGACGAGCCGATTGTGGGCGGAGTCCACCATCACGTGAGCCACGAAGGGACCGCCCATGGCGTCGCCCTTCATCTCCCACAGTCCTCGCATGATGACGCGTCGTTTCCCATTCTCGCGGGTGGCGGCGGCTTCCACGCTGGGCACAACGGTCTGCATATACATGCCCTGTCGTTCGCCGGGAATGTTGACCATCATCACACTGTCACGCATGGCGATGAGCCACGATTGGGTGAGCGGCCGCAGGGGAAGGGTGTAGACACAGAGGTTCTGCATGCCCGTGGCGGCATTGTTGGAGAGCCACACAAAGTTCTTCCCTTTTTTCGACGAGGCCATGTCTGCGGGCACCTTGATGTTTGTTCCCGTGATTTGGCTGACCAGGTGCTCGGCCTTAGGGTTGCCTGTGTAGGTCAGTTGCTCCATCTCGCTGTTCATCTCGAAGCGTGTGAGCAGTTGTCGCAGTTGTCCTCCGAGCGTTGTCATGTCGCGGTGGAGTGTCTGTCGGGAAGGGGTGTTGACATATACTACCATCTGCGGAGCGGCATGGAGATTTTTCTCATAGCGCAGTCGGGTGGTGGAGTAGAGGTCGCGGTCGATGTTGACGATGACAATGGCGCGCGCCAACCACACGGACGAGTTGTAGCGTCGGGTGGGGATGGACGACACATCGAACGACGGTTCGCTTTGCGGCAGTGCGTCAGCGTCGGCTTGCAGTGCGGTGAGCACATCTTCCGTGCTGTCGCCCACCAGCAGCACCTCATAAGGCCGTCCGCCACTTTGTGGTTGCAATCCCGTGTGTCGCTTTCCGCATCCTGTCAGGAACAGGACGGTGAACAGCAGGGCGAAGATCATGATGCTTGCCGTGGTCCGCTTCATGACTAAGCCTCCAGGGAATCGGCGTGGCGCTGTTCTTCGATTTTCTTGGCGGTGCTGAGCAGTCCGCAGGCGGCGTAGATATCCTGTCCGCGACTGGCGCGGATGGTGGTGAACACGCCGTGGCTGGTGAGATAGTCGCGGAAAGACTCCATTTTCTTCTCGTCGGCACCGTGGAGCGGCACGTTGGGAATCTGGTGAAAACGTATCAGGTTGACGCGGCACTCCAGTCCATCGAGCAACTTGACGATTTCCCGGGCATGGGTCATCGAGTCGTTGACTCCGCCAAAGACGATGTATTCGAACGACAGACGGCGCTGGTGCGTGAAGTCATACTGATGGAGCAATTCCACTACATCGGTGATGGACATACCCCGTTCGGCGGGCATCAGTTGGGCTCGCTGTTCAGGGATGGGGGAGTGGAGACTGATGGCCACATGGCATTCGCTCTCGTCTAGAAAACGCTTCAACTTGTTCTTCACGCCGACACTGCTCACCGTGATGCGCTTCGGGCTCCATGCCCAGCCATAGTCGGCGGTGAGTATCTCCGTGGCGCGGAGCACATTGTCGAGGTTGTCCATAGGCTCTCCTTGTCCCATGAAGACGATGTTGGTCAGTCTGTCCACCTCGGGGAGAGAGTAAATCTGGTTGAGAATGTCGGCAGCCGGGAGGCTACCTTCGAACCCCTGCTTGCCGGTCTGGCAGAAGAGGCAGTTCATCTTGCACCCCACTTGGGAGGATACGCACAGGGTGGCGCGTTCGCCGTCGGGGATGAAGACGGTCTCCACCTTCTTGCCGGTGGAGGTAGGGAAGAGATATTTGATGGTGCCGTCCTTGGAATACTGGGCGTCGACGGGGGCGCCGCATCCAATGGTGTATTCCGCCTTCAGCTTCTCGCGGTTGGCTTTCGAGATGTTGGTCATGTCATCGATAGCCTTCACATGCTGGACATAGAGCCACTTGGCTATCTGTCCACCGGTGAAGGCTGGCATGCCCAAGACGCGTGCCGCATCCTTGAGTTCCGTCACGGTCATGCCCAAAAGATTCTTTCTCTGGCTTTCCATTATTGATATATCCTATACATTACTTTATAAAGTGTCTGCAAAGGTAGTGGAAAAATCTGAGTATGCGAAGAGATTGAAACTTTATTTTGCCACCGGGCAGCGTGTAAGGACGCAAATGGCGGTGCAAAAACAAGGCGGAAGACAGGGTTTAGGGATTTTCCCCTCCGTTTGTAGGGAAAATCCTTTGGGTAGCTGGCGGAATATCGCTTACTTTGCAACCAGAAACAAGAACTAAAAGAAGAAAGGGTTTAGATATGAAAAAGTTAATACTCACTTTGACCATGCTGCTGACCATGCTGTCGGCCACCGACGCCATGAGTTACGAACAGGCTCGCAACCAAGCTCTTTTCCTCGCAGACAAGATGGCTTACGAGCTGAACCTCACCGAAGATCAGTATGAGGCTGCCTATGAAATAAATCTCGATTACCTGATGGGGGTCAATTCCTATGACGACCTTTACGGTGCCTATTGGCGCCAGCGCAATCTCGACATGAGCTATGTGCTCCTCGATTGGCAATATCGTGCCTATTGCGCCGCCAACTATTTCTACCGTCCACTCTATTGGTCGGATGGTTTCTGGCACTTCGGCATCTATGCACGCTATCCGCGCCGCAACTATTTCTACTATGGTCGTCCCTCGTTCATCAACATCTATGTGGGTGGACACAGTTGGAGAAACAACGGCGGAAGAAGTTGGTATCATGGACGCGACTGGGGCAGACCGATGCCCGGCGGTCCTCGTGGCGACAACGCCCATTTCGGAATGCGCGACGGATTCAAACGCGGCGACTACAATCGTGGATTTGATTTCGCACGGAGCAACCGTGGACAGATGACCAGCCGCTCCAACAGCAACTTCGGCGGAATGCGCAACAACCAACCTGTCAATGTGAACGACAACGGAAATCCTCGCCGCAATGACACCCCCCGTCCTTCCAATGGCAACGCCCGTCCTTCCAATGGCAACGCCCGTCCTTCCAACGGCAATTTCGGCGGAATGCGCGGAAACTCCTCACGTGACAATTTCGGCGCACGTGAAAGCTCCACCCGCACTACGGTGAGAAACTCAAGCGGCAACTTCGGCGGTGCACGTGGCACGACACGGAGTCAGGCTCCTGCCAATTCCTTTATGCCGAGCACCCGCAGCAACCAGCCTTCCTCCCGCTCATCCTTTGGTGGCGGCAGCCGTGGCAACACAAGCGGAGGAAACCAGAATGGCGGAGGTGCACATTTCGGCGGAAGAAGATAAGAAATATATAAGTGAAGATAATTAGAGAGTTTAACAAGAAGGGCGGCTTCCTCGTGAGAGAAAGTCGTCCTTTGCTTTGTAGTTTCGTCTGAAATAAAACAGATGACAGACAGTTGGACTACAGGATAAGCACCCGCACTTCAGCGTTGGTCATCTTTGGAATCTCGTTCATCGGTTTGTTCAGATAAACCGACTGGATGGCTTTGTTGATGATGCCGTGGCCTACAGCGAGCACAGTCTTGTCCGGATAAGCCGTGCGTATCCACGTGATGAAATTGCGGGCACGCGACTTCATCTTTTCGATGCTCTCCACATTGTCCGGCCACTGGGCGTCGGCGAGGTCGGGAATATATTTACCGGTAAAATCTCCCCAGTCACGTTCTCTGATCAGTGGCGATGTCTCCACCTCTTTATGGTGAGGAGCGGCGATGATGCGGCAGGTGTCCTCCGCCCGTTTCAAGTCGCTCGATACGAACACGTCTATAGGTTCATCCTTGAGTTTGTCCCGAGTCTCCTCAGCCTGTCGGATGCCTTCCTCGGTGAGTTCTCCCTGTTCCTGTCCCTGCAAGATTTGACGCACATTGTCTACGGTCTGACCATGGCGCACTAAATACAATTTTGTCATATTCTATATCATCCTTTTACTTTCAAGGTGCAAAGATAGTGCAAATCGAGAGGAGAACGAAATAAATCCATTTATTTCTTCTCCCGAGTGCCACCTTGTCTTATTTAAAGTATAGTATAAATTACTTTGCCGTTCCGTTTTTTGTTCGTAACTTAGCACCATAAAAACGAAATTCGCACAAGACAAGGGTTACTTCGTCCCATACTCCGCCGACGCTAAACGTCTCTAAGATAGGCGTCAACTACGACAGCTAGCAGCGTACCATCGGCAAATGAATCGTGAAAGAAGCGTAACACGTGGGGCTTCGCAACACATAAACAATATTCAAAATGTAACGATGAAAGAGAAAGACATGGAAAAATTCAGAAGGTTGATAAAGAAACGCAAAGGCGAGGATGTCATCAACCAACAACTATCCAAATTCCTTAGGAGTCGACCCTCCGAAGAAATGTTCAATTTGATAATGGATATGGCTTTGGAGAAAATGAAAAAAAAACGACAAAGACTCATTTGGCGGACGGTGATGACTATCGTGACGAGAACGATGACGAGGAAAGAAATGACGATTCGTATACTGACGATTTATTCAGCTATCAAGGCAGCGGCAGACTCGAATGTATGCTTGCCAAAGAGATAAAGAAATGCACGATACGCATCAAGTTGCGCAACATTTCGCCAAGCATCTGGCGCAAGATTGAGGTGCCGTCGAGCGTAAAGCTCACGTCGCTCGCCGAGATTACCATTACCGCTATGGGATGGGAAAACACCCACCTCCACCAATTCTACGCTGGAGGCCGCCGTGGCACAATCTATTTCACGGTGAATACGGATGACGATGAGGATTTTGCTTGGGGCAAAGAAAACTTTGGGGCGGCGACTATTCAATCGGCCACCTGCTGAAAGCCGCCAAGGACAAAGTGATGTTTGAATACGACTTTGGCGACAGCTGGGAGCACGATGTCGTGCTGAGCAAGGCGGAGGACTATGCCGACGGCGAGTAGCCACGAGTGAGACTCATCAGCGGCAAGCGTGCATGCCCACCCGAGGACTGTGGGGGAGTGTGGGGCTACTGCGATCTGTGCGAGGCTATGGAGCATCCGCGCTCAGCACATGCCCGCGAGCTGAAGGACTGGCTCGGACATAAATTCGACCCCGAGGAGTTCTGGCTGGAGGACGTGCAGGAGGACATCGAGAATTTCAATGTTTGATACAACTTATAATGTAGGCACATATGGAAATATATCACGGAAGTTATACAAAGATACCTGAACCGAAACTTATCGACGGGCGTTTCACAAAGGATTTCGGCAACGGCTTTTATTGCACTGGCATAAAGAAACAAGCCGCAAGGTGGGCACAACGCTACGAAACGCCCGTTGTCAACACATATGAGTATACGGAAAACAACGCTCTCAACATCAAGAAGTTCGGCAACATGACTGACGAATGGCTTGATTTCATCGTAGACTGCCGTCATGGCTTACAGCACAACTACGACATTGTGACGGGAGCCATGGCCGATGACCAAATATACAACTATGTGGCAGACTTCATAAACGGAGTGTTGACAAGAGAGCAGTTCTGGGTTTTGGCAAAATTCAAATACCCTACCCACCAGATTGTGTTCTGCACAGACAGGGCTCTTGAATGTATAAGATTTAAAGGTTTTGAGGAGGTTCAACCATGAATGGACGCGAGGAAAAGCAAATGAACGATTTGTTCTTTCTGTGCAGCCTAATAGAGTATGTGGCGCGCAAGACAAGGAACGAGCGCAAAACCATTGTCAACGCAATGGGGCAAAATGGATTGAGACACTATCTCGACTTTGCCGACGTGTACCACTGCGAGAACATGGACAAGGTGACCGAGGAAATCGTCAGCAAATTCGGCATCAAAAACGGCACTTACGACAACGTGTCGCTTGCCCACGAACGTATTCCATCCTATTGGGACATCGGCAAGGTGATGCACCGACTTATTGCTGCTGTTGCGGCACACTCAGGCACAGACTTCATTTCAGCCCTGGTTGCCGTCTACAACTCATGGATTGTGCCGAAAATCGACAACTACAACAGTTCCATGTACTACGAGAACACAAGCTACCAACTCGCGTCGTATGAGGCAGGAAGAGTGTTGTGAATGAGAACAGCGCAAAGCCATTGTCTTATGGTCTTGCGCTGTTTTGTTTCTACTTATCAAAAATTGCAACAATTGGTACAGTCTTTTCTATATCCTGACGAGAAGTGTACCTGTAAGTGCCGATTTGCTTTAAACATTTATCCGAAGGTATTGTTATCTTCTGCTGATCGTAGTAGGACTCACCGTCATTTGCCTTGAAAAGGACAATAACACCAATATCGCCAATATCTTCAGATGTTGCCAAAGCACTTCCGTCCGACAACACTTGCATAACCTCAAACGCATTTATATCAATAGTTTGCGTAGGCTTATCATACATGTCGATGCCATCTGAAGCATTATTTACATACGATTTTGCCATGCAATATCCCCAAATGAAAACAATGACAATGCCTGTCACTATACCGCCAATGTAGGTCAGGATAAATTTTAAACGTGTACTCATAGATATGTGTTTTTATAATTCTTCCAATTCACTTCCATCCTCTTTCTTGTCTTTCAGGAATGACAAGAAAAGGTGGAGAAAAGCCGTCTCCTTAAAGAAATAGTTGGGGTCTTCTTCCATTTTCTCATACATGAAAGAGAAGCCGAAATTAGCGTACTGCTCCATCTTGTCAACAAGTTGGTCGACAACTTTCCTAACAGTTATTTCGCCCTTGTCCAAGGCAATAAGGTCAATATCGGTTCTTGCTACAAGAGCAGCAAACATGAATTCCCGTATCTGTCCATAAGATGTCCTGCCAAGGCGATTCTCCTGGTTGCCCCAATATTGAATCGGTTGTCCGTATGTCTTTATCAGAGCCTTATCCTCAACCAAAGGCTTTGTCTGGTCAAAATACAGGCCAATGAAGAATGCTATTATGAAAGCCTCATAACCAGCTCCGAATATCTTTGCGCGAGCCACTTGATAGGCTGTAGTGCCGCGTCCATAGTCGGTGAAGACATCCATAATGGACTCCTGATAACGCTTCTCCCATTGCGGGTTGCGTCTGCTCCAAATGTCATATAATGATTCCATAGCTATTTTATTTTTTCTACCATTGTCCGTATTGTAGCCATATTATGGCTGTCAAAGTTATCTGCCTTCTTGATGCGGTACACTCCGCAAGTCAACTGGTCTATCTCGTTCAGTCGCAGTTGGCCTTTTGTAATGAAGTCCTTTGTCACGATAATACATTGCTTCTTTATCTTGTCAATGACGTTGTAGAAGCCTTCCTCCTTGGAGTCTCCGAACGAGGAAGTGGCGGCATCGAATATAAGAGGGTAGTTCTCGTCGCGCTTTTGGTCGGTAAAGTCGGATATCGCGAACAACACCGACATATACATGACCGTCTCTTGCGAGCCTGACGGATTCTTTATTTCCGTTCCATTAGAACTGTACAATCTTATTTCCGTAGACTCCTCAACGGTCTGACGCAAATGAATCTCGCCATGGAAATCCTTTGCGCTAAGACGCTCCAAATAATCATTCGCACACTCCTCCAATGCAGCGAGGAAACGACGCAGATTGTCCTTCTTCGCTCTGCGGAAAGCCTTCGAAATCTCCTCCAGCACACGATGGACATCACGGTAGACCTTCACCTGGCTACTCTGCGGATTCAGCTCATTGAACTGTCGGCGCAAGCCAGCCTCCTCTTCCTGCAGTTCCTGCAAGTCACGTTCAAGTTCCACAAGACGTTTCTCCGCCCGTCCTTTCTGCTCAAACATTCCCTTTATATCGAGAAAACTCTTCTGCAGCAATTCTTCAGACACGTTGCCAGCCTGTATCAACAGACGCGCTTTCTCGTCTTCCGTTTCCTGCATCTTTTCTTCAACTTTCCTCAAATCATCCCGCAGACGGTCCTCAAGGCTCAAACGGTCGAATATGTCGGTAGAAAGATGTGCGACCTTTGCTTCTGTGCTTCCGCCAAGCCGTATGCTCATATTGTGCAACTCCTCTATATGACCACTTATGAACAATTGCTTTTGCTCAGCTGCCGCCCTTTCCTCTTCCAACTGCAACTTTGCTGCAATGTGTTTTTTATATTCATTGAGCTTGTTCACCATAAAATCATACGCCTTGGAGCCTTCAGGAGCCGCCGTGCCGCAAACCTTGCACACATGGTCGTGAATCATCTCCTCCATTGTCTCTTGATTTGGCAAGTACCAAGGCAACTCTGCCACATTATCAGAAAGCATGCCGCGAACTTCCTTGAAAGCCTCTTTCTTGCCAGCCTCCCTTGCCTGTTGCTCAACAAAAGCTTTCTCCTGACGTCTTTTCTCACGGCTAAAATCGGAACATTTCTTCTTGAACTCAGTCAATATAGGAGGAAACGCACACAATATCCACAGTTGGTCAAACAGTGCCGTATTCTTATTTACCAAAGAAATATTGGCACGCAACTTCAGCGACTTTTCTTTCAATGTCTTCAGGCGTTCACTCACTTCATTGAAGCGTTCTGTCGTCTCTTGATTCTGCTCCAATTCCTCAAGCTTGGAAGAGAATACAGAAACAGACAATTTCTTGTCCTTTATCTCATTCTTCTTGTTAAAGATTTCTTCGGACACACGCTTCAACTTATTTTCAAGAACATCTGCCTGTGCAGCAATTTTTTTGTCAGACCGACATTCTTTCTGATAAGCCTTGTTGGACTTGTCTTCCATATCCTCAGAGAGTGACACCAATTTGTCAAACTCCCTAACATCCGAGAATTTGTCAACAAGTTCCTTAAGGGCTGCCGCATTCTGAAACACATTAAGAGTAGACTCACCCTTGAACATACTGAACCTCTGGATAAAAGCGTCAAAACATCTGTCCATAAGGTTCTTTCCATTCACGACCTCACGCCCCGCTCCCGTGTCTTCGTAGCCACGGAAAGTAATGGAAGACGTTTTGAACGAAGTGTCTGATGTACGCTCAAAGGCAAAAGACTTCTCGACACTCTTCTCTCCATCATGCTCAAACACCATTCTTACAGCCACTTCATCGCTCTCGCCTATTTCGAGTTTCGACTTGCGCATTTCCGAGGCATTGTCAATGCTGTTGTTCTCTGTAGTTGTATTGAACAACCATTGCAAGGCTTCAAAGAATGTTGTCTTGCCATCACCATTGTCACCAATAATCAGAGTCAATCCGTTTGAGAATTCGAACTTGTTCTCGCCATAGTAACTACGGAAGTTACGTATAGATATTTCCTTTATTATCATACGTTTCTCTTTAAGTATTCTGTCACTTCTTTGTATATTTCTCTCTCTGTAGCCTGTTCCGACGAACGCTTAATTATCTGCGCAACAGCGCTGACGACAACATTGTCAGAATCAATGGCCTGATATATTGATGAAACCTCAGCAGGATTATAGTCGCCGAATTTCATCAAGTCCGGGTCTGTCAGTACAGCCTCAAGCATTTTGTCGTTATTGGTAGTGTATGCCATGTCTATAAAATTGTTATGTTGTAATATGTAGTAATGTCATCAAGTGCCGTATAAGTGAAATCCGCATTCTCCGAAAGAGACGCGAAATCCCTCACACGCTTCATTTCCATTTCGAGCAGTCTTCGTTCCATGCCGTAGCTCTCCGAAGCAGAGTTTATCATCGGCGCCACGATCAAATCGTGTATTACAGCATGATATTTGTCTTTATGCTTACGCAAGATTCTACCTCTACGCTGTATGAACTGCCGCGGATTGCCAGTGCTTGCACAAAATACAGCCATCTCGCTGCGCGGCACGTCAACGCCCTCGTCAAGACACTTCATCGATGTAAGAACTTCCAAATCTCCGCTTGCAAAATCGCTTAATATCTTGTCGCGGTCTTTTGAAGAAGACGTAAACTCACGCACTGTCGTTGTGCGGCTTATACTCCTTACAATCTCTGTGTACCTGTCTATCAGGTGTTGTGAGGTCGCGTCGTCGCCAATTGTATCGGCAGAATCAAACACGTCAGACGTTTCGTCTGGCCTATTGCCTTCGGGCACATACACCAACGTGTACTTCAGATTTCCCTTTTCTTCATACCTATGCCTCAATATGTCAAGAAAAACACTCTCCTTGTTCTTAGCCTTGTGCACAATGCGTTTACGCTTTAGCAGCAAAGCCATCAGAATATCATCACCTTGCGGGAATGTGGAACTGTCATAGTTGAAGTACTTTGCCAATTGCAATGAAATCTTTATATATTCCGCCATCTCCTCATCGTCCAAATATACAACATGAGGATAATAATAGTAACGGCACAGAAATCCATTGTCTATGGCCTCACGCATAGTATACTCAAATGTATAGCCCTTGGCGCATCCGAAGAAGTCAGCCAACCTACTATTTGCCACATCATCGTACTGTCGGTTGGGGGTGGCCGACAAGCCTATACGACGGAGATATTTTATTCCGTCAAGCCGGTCAAGTATTCGCCCTGCTCCCATATTGTGAGCCTCATCTGCAATAAGCAATGTCTGGCTCTTGGAGAAACCATTCAACGACATAAAAACATTGGCACGGGCAAAAGAGGCGTAAGTGGAAATGATAATGAAAGAATCATTGCTTTCCGAATAATTGAAATCCTCTTTCAGATGCAATGCCTCTGTCTCATCCTTCCATCTTCTATTGCGAGAATACACCTTATATATATTCCTAAAGTTGAATTTACGGCACTCATCCACCCACTGCTCCACCAACGTCTGAGTCGGCACAAGTATTATCGCCTTGTAATAGCCCTTTCGCTTATATATCTCCAGCAGACAATTGAGTGACGTTATTGTCTTGCCCGTGCCTGTCGCCATTGCGAACAAGCCGCGCTGCCCATTGTTCTTCCAATTCTCAAAAGCCTGTTTCTGATAATCGCGCGGTCCCGACGGATAAGGAAAATGTGGAGCCGAAGCAATGTCTTCTTCATGCACACTTACATTTTCCTCGTTCATATTGCTGATTTCCTTTTCCGCCTTTATCCTTTTCAGTTTCCGCTCAACATCAAGAAGTTCGTCGACATCCTTACCGCCAAACGAGGATGCCACAGCCGCCTCAAGTTTGTCTGCCGGCAGATACTCTATGCCACGCTTCTGCCTGTTCATTATAGCATCAAACTCCGTGCGCTGGCTCTTTATCCGTGCACGCACCATAGAGTCTATGCTGTCGCTGCGGTCAATCTTTATCTCCTCAAGATTGTTGAACAGACCACTAATAGTGAAGTTTGCCGAGCCGGTGAAGGAAGTCACACTGTCGCCGTCGCGAAACTGTCCCGACTTGGTATGCGCAATGCCCTTGCGGTTGCGCGGGCGTATGATTCGAATGTCAATGCGCTTGTTGTAAATAAGGAATGCGAGGCAATCAAAGAACTGCTGTTGATATTCGTCGAACGTCCTGCGCAGCGACTCAAAGTTTGTAAGGTCGAAACAATCGATGAATGTTCCGTTCATCCCCTTGCAGATAGCCTTCTTGTCAGCCTCAGACACTATCTGGTTTATTACAAGTCGCATCCTGCCACCGTTAGCAATAAACGTGGCAAAGCCTTCGGCAAGCACACTTATTGCCGCCGAACTGAAATACCCCAACTGCAAGTCGAACTCACTGCTGTTTCTCAATCCGTCGTTGAAGAACTTCTCTGGCGAATTTTTCTCGCCAGGACGATACGTGCCGTCCTCTGCCCAGTTAACATCATACAACATAAGTCAGATAGCTTTTCAGATGAAACAATTCGCACACATAATCTCATCGCCAAAAAGGTCGACAAGTGTTGTGCCCTTCTGTTTGGCGCGGTTTTCTTCCTGCCGCTTTATTATGTCAAGTTTGATTTTTCTTATTCGCTCTGGCTTTATAAGGTCGGCAAGGCTCTCGCCCTGATTCCATGTATAGCCGTCCTTCTCAAACTCCATAGCCTTCTTGTAGAGGTCGGGAT
>CAKPTK010000042.1 GCA_934190685.1 uncultured Prevotella sp. | reverse complement strand
GCATGGTGCGCGACTTGCTCAACGAGCAGGACGAGACCAAGTTTATCAAGCTCTTCACCCGCATCGAGAAGTATGAGAACATCTCGGACAACATGGAAATAGAAATCGCCAAATATCTCAACGAGGTGAGCGATGCCCACCTCAGCGACGACACCAAGGCGAAAATCCGCGCCATGCTGCGCGAAATCAGCGAGATAGAGAGTATCGGCGACAGTTGCTACAACATCGCCCGCACCATCAACCGCCGTGCCAAGGGCAAGGAGAACTTCACCGAGGATCAGTATAACCACATGCACCAGATGTTTGAGCTGACCGACGACGCTCTCTCCCAAATGTACACCATGCTGTCTGGCAGAAAGGATATGCTCGATGCCAACCGCTCGTTCAACATCGAAAACGAAATCAACAACTACCGCAACCAGCTCAAGAGCCAGAACATCAACGACATCAACGACCATAAATACACTTATGGCATCGGCACGATGTATATGGACATCATCTGCGAGTGTGAAAAGCTCGGCGACTATGTGGTCAACGTGGTGGAGGCCCGCATGGGCACAAGACAGCGCAACGCTTGACAAAACGGAATTGAAACAAACACCAACAGGCGATTGACCGCCCCCAAAAAGCAAAAGCGCCTCATGGCTTCACAGTCATGAGGCGTTGTCTTAACATATCTACAATTAACCTAAACTAACCTATTAGTGTGTTTTATGAAAAATTTGACGATTTACTCTTATGACGTTTCCCATCAAGAAAAGTCTAATCACCAATAGATCATTTAACATTTATTATCGTCTTGCGACATTATAAGCAACAATCACCGAATGCGAAATTCATTTCTTCTTAGATCCAATACAGGGAACAAGATAAAATTTTGCACTTTTTATGGTAAACATGTCCTTGAAACGAGTTGCCCGCTCCTCACCATTCCCTTCATAAGGTTTGAACGTGTCTTCAAAATATTCAGACTCACAATTTGTCTCGTTGATATAAATAACCAATAAAGGCCAATATGCGTTAGGTCTGGGGCGACTATATATACTTACACTTTTCAAATAAGAAGTATCTTCCCATTTGGCAAAAGGACTCGTAAAATCATAAGAGAACATCTCTATAGGAATCTTAGCCGCTCTAAACCTGTCAATTACGACAGACAACTTTTCTCCTTTATGAGCGTTCGCCAATGCTTCCATATCCTTCATAAAGGCAATTGTATCTGTTACTTCTACAGCTATAGAACTTGCATGGAAAAACAATACAAGCAGGAAATACATTATTATTCTTTTCATATCTATGGACATTTAGTAAATATCATCTTTTTCTCTTCTTTATTATTCTTGTCGTAACCTTTCTTGGCATCATAAGAAACTGTTGAGTCTTTTGTAATCTTAAAGAAAGACAATCCACAATCCAATAATGCAAAGATTGCAGATAATTGTTCCTTTAAATTTTTGAAATTCGTTGAGATATTCTTATTCTGCAATAACGTTTTAAATGGCGAACCATCTTTGAACATCATAGTTTCTGAATCTATCTGGTCTTTAATTTCTTCATAAAATCGTGCAGCCTTGCTTCTGTCATTGATATATACTGAATAAAAAGAATCTTCCTTAGCATTATAAACAAAAGTTGCCGTATAATCGATGACTGTTGTATCAGCAGCTTGCTTGGCTGTGTACAACACGTCTTGGAAAGAAGGAGGTGTGCCATTGGGATGGTTGTGGATTTCAGCCACCGTATATTTCCCTGTGAAATTGCTCACCTTATTTTCCGTTCCTTCTACCATGTCTTTCAACTCATGCTTAATTGTCGGATTGCTATTAATATCCAATCCAGGATATCTTTCCAATGTTGTCGAATATTCTATCTTGGAATCCTTAACTTTTCGCAAATATTCATCCAACGTAATGCCATGCTTGCCAGCATCTTGCTTATTAGCAATTTTCATACTATCAACAAGGGCATTGACAATTTCCTTATATTGGGTATTTGGGGAAGAACAGTCTTTCACGAAATTCTTTTCATCACCTTTCTTCGGTTTACTTGAGGTTGAGCCTGTTGGAGAACCACCAATTCCAATTCCACTTCCACCGCTACTTCCACTTCCTGTTGACGGAAAAGCTACTGATTGCAATGGATAATTGTACGTATATTGAAATGTAATATTGAAACCTTTCTCATACACCTTTTGTCTAACTCTTTCCAAAATACGAGATATTTTAATTTCCATACTATATTTGTATAAAATCTTCATTTGTAATAAAGAACTGGACACTCATCAAACGATACCCTTTGTATAAACTGTAAAAGCGCATACAAGTAAAGTTTCATAATATCTAAAAGCCTCTTGAAAGATTTCTTCTAAAGTTTTTGGATTCAATGCCCAAACTTCCACCTCATCTGTTTTGTCTGGAGACTTATAATATTCTAAAGTAAAATTCAAATATAAATCGCCCAACCTATTATTATATGGAGAAGATGCACGAGAATGACCCCGTGTTATATTTTGGAATTGAGCCTTGATCTCTTCACGACAAACCTTCACCTTGTTTTCACTTATATCGTGAGCATATTGACTCAGAATAGGCATGACTTTCTCACCCTCATCTTCCCATTTTTTGAAATTATAAGAATAAAGGAAACGGTTAAACTTGGATATACTTTCATTCAAATAAGCTGCATTCATATCAATGGGCATACCAATATGCCCCATTATTTTTCTTGACAGCATACCTGTCTTTTCCTCATCCATTGGTACAATAACACAACCCGTTATGACATTCCCGCTATTGACATACGGAAAGAGGAAATATGGACCAAATTCACTACTCGAACCAGTCTGTGTCAACTCAAACTTTGGAGTATTGGAACCCAAAACAAATTTTAGCTTTCCATACGCATCCTTTTGTTCTTGCATCAAGAACGACAAAGCTTGAGCTGCTTTATTGTCAACTGCCGCATTATTCAATGATGAAGAATAACGCCAATTATCTTCATCTTCTTGGCACGATGCCAACAACGCAAAACAATAAACAAAGCATAAAAAGAAGCCCAAATGTCGCATAGACCAAGGATTTTTGTTATATTCTATCACAATTATCGGTCACAAAGGAATGTTCTTTATCTTAAAATTCCAAGAAAACAACAAAATATTTCACAATCCTTATGCTAACGTATGGTCTTCCCCATACAGAATTCGCTGAATTGCGGGGCATAGCCATTGAACACGTTGATGTCTACTTCTCCCCGGATGCCCCGTACTCGGCCGTCGGGACAGAGTTGCCAATAGACCAGTTTCACATCGGGCTTGTATTCGCCATAACGGGCTATCCATATCATGTAGTTGTTCTTGATATAGGGGGCAGCGGAAAGATATTTGTTGACAAACGATTGCCCCACATAGAGAATCGGTCGGCAACCCGTGCGAGCCTCAACAATGTTGAGCCACGACTGAATGCGGGCAAACATATTGCCCACTCCTCCCATCTGCTCAATCTGCTTCTTGGTAGGTTCCACATCGAGCACAGGAGGGAAGTCACCCTTGGAGAAATGACTGTGTTTCAAGAAAAAACGAGCCTGCTCGGCGGCACTCGAACGGTGGGAGAAGAAATGATAGCTGCCCACACGCAGTCCATGACGACGGGCTTGCACATAGTCGTTGGCATAGAAAGGATTGCGGAGCGTGCCACCCTCGGTCGACTTGATATAAATGAACGAGATGGGGAAGTCAACATGGCCGTTCACCCGTTTCTTGCTGATGGTACCCAGGTGGACAATGCGCAGGCTATTCCAGTCGATGCCATAGCGACGACGACCGATGACATGCTGATATTTGGAGATGTCGATGCCATAGATGCGGTCGGAAGTATAGACAACACGCTCACCAAGAAAACGGTCGTTGCGCCATTCTCCAGCACGGATATGCTTAGTCGGAGACACGGAGAAGCCGAACACGCTGCGCACGCCGTCGGTCCAATGGCCCTCATAATAGGTGCCGTCGGTGGCGGTATAACTGCCATGTCCCTGAGGGATGCCTGCCAAGGATAGTTGTCCATCATATACACCCAAGGAGTCCTTACGGACACCGCTCACCAAGGTGTCGGCATTCCACACACCGTCGACAGGACATCCATGGTTGTCTACCACATGTCCCCTACCTTGGCGCTTGCCTGCCAGCCATTGCCCCGAATAGGCGAGACTGTCGCCGATGGTGAGTTCACCAAAGCCCGAGAACCGTCCGTCCTTGAAACCACCCCGATAAGTGCGGTTGCCCCACACGAAGGTGCCGTTTCCATTTCTTTTCCCGTTTACCCAAAAGCCTGAATAGCGAGACTGGTCCCGACCAGTCCAAACGCCATAGCCATCGGGGACCCCGTCTTTGATTTCACCCCTGTAGGTTCCGTTCTGATAAGCTATCGTCTTGATGCCACAGGCGGCGAGCAGCAATATCACCGCCACGCCACACAGCCAACTGATATATTTCCGTTTCATCTCATTTCACCGTTTTAAACAATCTTGCCAATGTCTTCGTTCCAATCACCCTGCCCTGGCATGTCAGTCCCAAGAAGCAGCCGTTCTGACTGTAGACAGGGGAACCATCGGGCGCCAAGAGTTGGGGAATATTGTGTTTGCCCGTCGCATCGGTCACATGGCCCGGTGTGAGATTGGCTGTAGCCTTGCCGGCATCGAATGCCGGACGACTCATGCCGCCATATCCCGGTACAAAGATAAGGTCACCATCGTCAGCCGTCCAAGACAACCAGTTGTGCAGATTCTGCGTACAAGCCCCATCGGGGGTTGTGGCATCTTTTGTCTGCAACAAGACAAAGCCATGGGCGTCGCGGGATGACAACGGACGGCAAGGCTTGCGCTCCAATTTGCCATTGGCAGAGCGGACAAGCAAAGTATAGTCCGTGACATAGGCGACATCAATCCGCGCCTTCTGATGCAGATGGCGAAGGCGGGCGAGAATATGCGACACGGAGTCTTTCTCATGATTCACCTTCACGGCATACTTGGACACGGAATTGAATCCTTCATCCTGCACGCCATGCACATTGAGGTAGTATTTCAGTTCCAATGCCTTGTGCTCCAAGATTTTCTCTTCTTTTTCCAACACAGCTATCTCATGAGCCAATATCCTACCACGGTGTTTCGACACCACCGCTTTGACACTGTCGCCATTGCCATCCACATAGGTGACAAGACGGCCTCTGCATGAAGGGATAACCGCACAGGCATTCACCCAACATGCTGGTGTATAACTCACCTGAGCTATCTCTATGGCAGCCGTGTCCACCCGGGAGAAGAGGGTATCAGAGGTCAGATTCTGAAAATAGAAAAGAGGTTTGCCGTCCACACGGACTGCATAATAGGACCGGCACTCCATCATCGCCACGCTTCGCTCCATTTTGCTGCGTGAGGTTGGCAGATAGGAAAAGCTTGTCATCACCACCCCAAGGAGGACGATAACAGCCACAACGCATCCTGCCACACGTTTATACTTAAAAGCAGAAAATTTCATCTTTCTCTATATTTTCTTACCATCGCTTCTGTTTGAAGCCTTGATTGTTGATATCTTATCATTGCAAAACAGCCTGTCGGATAAGCTCAGATGTCAATATCTTTCATAAATACAAATATAAAAGATTTTTGGAAACGTCCCTCAAAGGGCGCATATTATTTAAGACAAAATAACAAATCGAGAAGGAAACTTGTACGGATTTGTATCTTTTCGCACTTGTCAGCTCCCGTGTGTCAGGACTTTTACCTATCTTTGCCGATAAAATCAATAATTAAAGAATGAAGACTGTAACCACTCTGTTGCTCGCTGCCCTCACCGCATTGCCCCTTTCAGCGCAAAGCGTGGTGGAATGCAAAGGCAACTACCTCCCGCAAGGAAGAAACTTCGTATGTGAAAACGGTAACAACCGCTACACCCGGGCGCTCTACGGAAGCCGTAATGGCTATCGTCTGGAGACCAGTGACCGACCGATTTTCGCCATCTACAAAAAGAATGACAACCGCAACATCCGCTTCATGATTTCCTATCAAGGCTCCACCGTGCAGTTGGACTCCACTTCCTATTGCAAGGCTAGCTATACGGCAGGCCGCCGCGATTATGTCTTGCACGACAGTCGCTGGGGACAAGGCGAGGTGGAACTATCGCTGGTATCGTTCCTCGGCTCGGAAGGCGGCATCTGGAAGGTGACCGCTCGGGGATTTAAAGCGCCAGTCAAAGTAGACGCCTTGATTTGCGAGACCTCCACGAACAAAATGGTGCGCAATGGTGATATCGGCAACTTCCGCAACCCGAAGCAATTTGACGCTCCGTCACATCCTGAACATCTGCAGACCGTGTCGCAGACGGTCAACGAGAAAGCGCCGCAGTTCTTTTTGCTCGAAGACACCAACCTTACGACGGGCAAGAGTGTGATACTCTCCAAGAAATATGACGAGGCGGACAAGGCACGACTCAGTTTCGCCTCCACGGTTGAGTTCAACACTCCTGATCCTTACCTCAATCCCATCGGTGGAGCCATGGTGGTGGCTGCCGACGGCGCTTGGGACGGAACGGTGTGGAACCATGGCGCTGTGGGATGGCGCATGCCATTGCCTGGATGGAGAGCTGCCTACATGGGCGATTTCCTCGGCATGTTCGACCGTCAGCGCATACACTTCACCGCTTACGGCAATAGTCAGGTAACCAACGTGCCCGCCACCATTCCGCATCCCACTCCCGACCCTGAGAACAATCTGGCACGAGGCCTCTACAAATGGGGGACACCCATGTATAGCAACGGCTATATCTGCCGTGCCCCCAACAGGAACAATCAGTTCAACCATTACGACATGAACCTTGTCTATATCGACGAACTACTCTGGCATTTCCAGTTTGACGCCGACACGACCTATATGCGCCAGATGTGGCCGGTCATCAAACGCCACTTGGCTTGGGAGAAGCTGAACTGGGATCCGGACAACGATGGTCTCTACGATGCCTATTGCTGTATTTGGGCCAGCGATGCCTTGCAATATAATAGCGGTGCTGGCACTCACTCTTCCGCTTACAACTACCGAGGCAACTTGCTCGCTGCCCGTGTGGCGGAAATCATCGGCGAGGATCCTACTCCTTACCGTATAGAGGCAGACAAAATTCTGAAGGCCATGAACAAACGGCTATGGCTCGATAAGGAGGGACATTGGGTGGAGTTCCAAGACTTCATGGGACTGAAACGACAGCACAAGGACGCAGCCCTCTGGAGCATCTACACACCCATCGACTGCGGATCGTGCAGCGACGAACAGGCTTATCGTGCCACACGCTATATAGACCGCGACATTCCTCATATTACATTCCGGTACAACGGAAAGGAATATGCCACCGTGAGCACCACCGACTGGATGCCCTACGACTGGAGTATTAATAATGTGGCAATGGGCGAGGTGATGCACACAGTGCTTGCCTATTATCAAGCCGGACGCACAGAAGAGGCTTACAAATTGTTGAAGAGTTGTGTGCTCGACTTCATGTATCTCGGCAGCAGTCCGGGCAACTTCGGCCAAATCTCACAGTTTGACCGTGCGCTCGGCGAAAGCTACCGAGACTTCTCCGATGTGACTGGCATTTCCTCTCGTGCTTTCATCCAAGGTCTCTATGGCATCACTCCCGATGCCCTCTACGGCCGTTGCATCATCCGACCGGGATTCCCTGCCGCTTGGGATAGTGCCTCCATCCACACACCTTATCTTGACTATTCATTCAAGCGAGTGGACGGCAAGGAGGTGTACTGTGTGAAGCAGCACTTTGCCCATCCTTTACAGATTGTCATCCGACAGAATATCGGCAACGGCAAATACGTGGACACTCCTTGCACTGCCGACTCTGTGCAGACCATTACCCTCCCCATTCGACCAAAGGAACTGGAAAAACCGCTACAACCTCGTGAAATAAAGGCAGCCCAGGGTACGGCTTTCGACCAAGTGAAGACCGCAGACTGCCGTATGGTGAACATCGACAAGATGTTCAACTCCTCTGTGACCGACATCTTCAAGAATGAATATCTCACACCACGCTCTCCCTACACCACGCTCAGCCTACCCAAACAAGGCATCGGCGATTGGTGCTCCACCAAGCGTACTGCCAAAATCGACGATACCCATCTGCGGGAATTGGCGACAAACAATGTGTTCAACGCTGTCGGTATTCCTTTCCGCACACCACAAGAAGGCAGCAACATCGCCTACACATCTCTCTGGGACAATTATCCCGACAGCTTGACTTTCGCTCTGAAGGGCAAGGCATCGCATGCCTATCTGATGATGGCGGGCAGCACCAATCCTATGCAAAGCCGCATCGCCAACGGCTGCATCACAGTGACCTATACCGATGGCTCTTCAGAATATTTGGAGTTGGGAAACCCTGACAACTGGTGCCCGATCGAGCAGGACTATGCCGACGACGGCAAGGCCTTCCGCCTCGCCTATCCACGCCCTTATCGTGTGGGATTGTCTTCCGGCAAAGTGAGCCGCACGCTCTTCGAAGATTTGCATCTGCAAGCCAACAAGACCTTGGGCGACCAGCCCAGCAGCAAACAGCAAATGCTCTTCATTCCTGGAGGAGCGGCACAGTTGATTGACATGCCGCTCAATCCGAAAAAGAAACTCCGTTCGCTCACCCTCCGCACCCTCGCCAATGATGTGGTGATGGGTGTGATGAGTATAACACTGCAAAAGTAGAACCATTCGCATCATGAAGAGAGGAAACGCGCTGTAGACCAGCAGTGTCCTCTCTTCTTTAAACATATGTTAAAAGAGATACGCTTTATTTATCATTTTCCATAATATTACTTACCTTTGTCAAATATAGAAAAATATTCCCTATCGGAACTATTATCCAATACAATAACCACTAAAACCAATTATTATGAACAAAACTTTACTTCAAGTTCTTTTCGTAGCCACAAGTCTTGTTGCCGGTTCTGCCAGCACTTATGCAGACACCAAGGACCTCAAGCCTGTGCAAACTACCCAAATCCAAAGTGAAAATGGAGACCAAGTAATGTACAACGCCGACGCTACGACTTGGACTTGCTCTCAATCCAAAGTAAACGGTGGCGTATTCGCAGTACAAAGCGGCAGCAACTACCCAGGCCCTGTCATCTTGACCAAATTCGACGCATCCTCTACACTCGCTGGCCAGACTTTACAGAAAGCCACGTTGAGCATCACGGCCAAATGTAACGTGTCTAAAAAGAACTCCAACGTGCAAGTAGCACAAGTGGGAACAGGATGGGATGCTACCACTGCCACTTGGAACAACACTAATACCGCCGAGATATTGAATGCCGTCAACATTGACGAGACAACTAATGGTGTGAATATCAAAACCAGCACAAAGACATTCACCATTGATGTCACCAATTATCTCAATGCCTGCACAGACAAGACCATCGGCTTCGGCATCTACACCTATACTGCCCGTGAGCAGTTGGTTTCAGACATCACTCTGAAGCTCGAATATCTCGACGCTGCAAGCGTTACCAACTATACAGTCAAGTATGTGGACGCTCAAGGAAACGAGCTTAAAGCCAGCACCCAGGGGCAAGGCAACCAAGGCAAGGTGGTGGAACTTACCGACAAGGAGAAGGCAGCCATCTACAGCACCGACGGCAGCAAGAAATATGTCTATGACAGCGATGACGCCGCCGACAATGCGCTTGCCGCTGACGGCAGCACTGTCATTACCGTAAAATTCCGCGAGGCCAACACTTGGAGCTATACACTGAAATGTGTTGACGGTGAGGGCAATACTTTGAAAGAGATTCCCGGAAAAGCCTTTGAAGGAGAGACAGTAACTCCAGGCTACCCTTATGCCCTCAACGCAAACGGCACACTCTACACCACAGACAAGACACAGAGTGCCGACCAAAAGGGTTTCCAAATGTCCTTCGGCTTGACTGAGGATGGGCTCGTGAAGGAAATCACCTACACAGCTTCCGAAACCACAGATGTAGTTTATTTTACTGAAGGTGAAGAGATTGACGGCGTGACCAAGTGTGGTAACGGCAACACCGCCATTCGCAGTTCCTTGGCTGGTTCTGCCTATGTAGACAATGAAGAGGGCATAAAACTCACCACACTCAAAGCTGGAACTTACAAGATTCACGCCATTCTCTGTGACGCAAGCAAAACACCGTCTGTAGAATTCAAGTTTACTATCGGCACACAGGAGGTTTCGGTTGTTGCCGGCACCATCAACTGGGACGAACAGACTACAGATGAGTTCACCCTGACAGAAGACACTCCTGTCATCATCCAAAAAGGTGGAAACAACAACCAGGGTCTCGACCTTGTCTATATCACAGGAACAGGTAGCGCCACAGGCATCAACAATGTAAACGCAGCCAACCAGGCCGAAGATGCTTATTACAACCTCCAAGGCATGAAGGTGGAGAAACCTGCCAAAGGTCTCTACATCCACAATGGAAAGAAGGTTGTCATCAAATAATCCATTCGCTTGAACACCCCATTTCAAGAGAAGATAAACATTTGCATACAACAGATGTTCATCTTCTCTCTTTATATTATATCATAAAGTCCTATGAGACAAATAAAAGGTAAAACAAACAAAGACACCTGCTACCGATTGGCTATCGGTACCATGGCTTTCATTCCCACTTTCGCCATGGGTGCAGGGAAGAACAATCCCAAGAAGCCCAATATCGTCTATATCATGGCTGACGACTTGGGATATGGCGATTTGGGATGTTATGGACAGCCCTATATCGAGACGCCGCATATCGACAAAATGGCAGCAGAAGGCATGCGGTTCACTCAAGCCTATGCCGGAGCACCCGTCAGTGCCCCGTCCAGAGCCACACTGATGACTGGACAGCACACAGGACACACGCTGATACGAGGCAATAAGGGTTATGCCCGGAAGTCCAAGCCTATTATGTATGGCAAGAACCAAGACTGGAGTCTGGTAGGTCAAGAACCCTATGACCCCAGCCACAAGATTCTGCCGGAAATCATGAAGGACAATGGCTACCGCACCAGCATGTTCGGCAAATGGGGTGGCGGCTATGAGGGTTCTGTATCCACACCCGACAAGCGTGGCATTGACGACTATTATGGCTATATTTGCCAGACCACGGCCCACCTGTATTATCCCAACTTCCTCAACGAATACAGCCGGGAGAAAGGCGACTCAACCACTCACCGGGTGGTGTTGGAAGAGAATATCAAGTGGCCGATGTTCGGTGACGGCTATGAAAACCGCCCTCAATATTCAGCAGACATGATCCACCAACGTGCCTTGGAATGGCTTGACAAGCAGGATGCCTCTCATCCCTTCATCACTTTTCTCACCTACACGATTCCTCATGCAGAACTCGTACAGCCACGCGACTCTCTGCTGAATTACTACAAGAAGAAATTCTTTGAGGACAAGACATGGGGCGGAAAACTGCAATCTCGCTACAACCCCACAGAACACACACATGCCCAATTTGCAGCCATGATAAGCCGATTGGATATTTATGTCGGGGAGATTCTGCAGAAGTTGAAAGAGAAAGGATTGGACGACAATACCATCGTCATCTTCACCAGCGACAACGGACCTCACGAGGAGGGTGGAGCCGACCCTACTTTCTTCGGTCGCGACGGAAAGTTGAAGGGATTGAAACGTCAGTGCTACGAGGGTGGCATCCGCATTCCGTTCATCGTGCGCTGGCCCGGACATATCAAGGCATCAACCTCCACAGACCAGCAGATAGCGTTCTATGACATCCTGCCCACCTTCTGCGACCTGGCGGGCATCAAGAATTTCGAACGCCGTTACACTAACAAGCGGTTGGCGGGTGATGGTTTCGACGGCATTTCTTTCCTGCCCACCCTATTGGGAGAGAAGCAACAGAAACAACACCCTTATCTCTATTGGGAATACTCCGAGACGGATCAGTTTGGCGTGCGGTGGAATGATTGGAAATTGGTCGTCATCAAAGGTGTCCCCCATCTGTACAATCTGGCTACAGACATTCATGAAGACCATGATGTGGCAGCCGAGCATCCTGACATCGTCAATCAATTGGTGAGCTACATTCATCATGAGCATCGCAACAGCACCATGTTCCCCATCACAATGCCCCTGCAATCCTCTGTCTCCACATTAGACAAATAATGATTCCATCTTAACAAGAAAAGGACAGCCGTTTTAGAGCTGTCCTTTTCTTGTTCTATCAAAAACTACATTCCTCTTTCCGCCCAATCACCACGGTCAAGGTTGCGATAGCCGATGGCTTCGGCTATGTGTTCTGTCTTGACAGTCTCGCTTCCGGCAAGGTCTGCAATGGTGCGGGCAACTTTGAGGATACGATTATAGGCACGATAAAGAGAGTTTCTCCATCGCCATCCGTAGCATCCGTATACCAGCTTCATCAGGTTCGGCATACTGATGAATCATGCGCTCGCTCATCTGGGCATTGCAATGGATTCCTTTATAGTCTTTATAGCGTTCCTCTTGTATATGGCGCGCTTTGATAACCCGTTCACGAATCACGCTGCTCGGTTCTCCCTGGGCAGCCTTGGAGATGTCGCTGAAAGGCACTGGAGTAATCTCGCATTGGATGTCTATACGGTCGAGTAATGGTCCGCTGATTTTGTTCATATAACGCTGTATCTGACCGGGAGTACAGACGCAATGATGAGTGGGATCGCCATAGTAACCACACGGACATGGGTTCATCGAGGCGACAAACATAAAGGAACAAGGATATTCTATGGTGTATTTAGCACGCGAAATGGTTATCTTGCGGTCTTCCAGGGGCTGGCGCAGCACTTCAAGTGTCGCCTTGTTGAATTCGGGCAGTTCATCGGCAAACAGCACGCCATTGTGTGCCAAGGATATTTCTCCAGGCTGTGGATTGCTGCCGCCACCGACCAATGCCACTTGAGAAATGGTGTGATGGGGAGAGCGGAAGGGACGCTGGGAGATAAGAGATGTATCTTGCGATAGCTTTCCTGCGATGGAATGTATCTGCGTTGTCTCCAAGCTCTCTGACAAGGAAAGGGGCGGAAGGATGGATGGCAAACGTTTTGCCATCATAGACTTGCCGGAACCTGGAGGACCAATCATAATGAGATTGTGACCACCGGCTGCCGCCACCTCAAGGGCTCGTTTCACCGACTCTTGTCCACGCACATCGGCAAAGTCCAGTTCAAATTTATATTGGTGCTCGTAGAACTCCTTGCGGGTGTCCACGATGGTCGGTTCAATGTCTGAATTGCCATTGAGAAACTGTACTACATCCAACAGCTTCTCCATACCATATACTTCCAGATTGTTGACCACTGCCGCCTCGCATACATTCTGCTTGGGGACAATCAGTCCTTTGTAATGATCTTTGCGTGCCTGAATGGCGATGGGCAAACAGCCACGGACGGGTTGGAGTGTGCCGTCAAGACTCAATTCTCCCACCAGCATGTAATGTTCAAGGTGCTCTTCCTGCACATGACCAGATGCCGCAAGAATGCCAATGGCTAAAGGCAGGTCGAACCCACTGCCCTCTTTTCGCAGGTCTGCAGGTGCCATGTTGACCGTGATGTCGGCAACAGGAAACTTGAATCCGCTATTGGGCAAGGCAGCCATCAAGCGGTCACGGCTCTCTTTCACGGCACCGTCGCCCAGTCCGGTAAGATGGTATTGCACACCACGGGTGATATTCACTTCCACGGTGACGGGGGTCACCTGCAAGCCGTTGACGGCGGCGCTGTAAGTTTTTGCTAACATAACGGTCGGTGGTTTGAATCTAACGAAATGGTTTTAAAGGTTTTCCAGCCGCTCTTGCAAGGCTTGGGCATTGAGACCGCGGGCCACTACCTTTCCTTTTTGGACAAGAATATTGTCGGGCACATTGCCCAGTCCCAAATGTCTCAAGGCTGGGCAATCAAACATCTGCCCGTCACAAATCGTGGGCCATGAGATAGAGTCGCGGTCCATATTCATCCGGCAGTCGCGCTTGCTGGCATCAAGACAGATACTCACCAGGCGGAGTCTACCGCCTTTTTTGCGTTGTTGCTGTTTGAGGATGCGCTGAATGTTCTGACTGTCGAAATTCCAGGAAGCCCACACTGTAATCACACCTATGTCTGAAGACAAGTCTTTGTTGGTCACTGGCTTGCCATTCATGTCTATGGCGGAGAAGGGAGGCAAAGGAGCGCCTATGGACAACTTGTTCATGCGTTCGGCTTGATCTCGCAGACGGCCCAGCCAAGGGTTCGAAGTCTGTGTCTGTGCCAAAGTGGAAAGCATTTGAGAGGCGCGGAGGAAATCAGCGTTGGGTTGCTGCATGAAATAACGGAACACCAAGTAAACACTCACGGGGGAACTTGGATTTTCATGGATAAACTCCTCGGCATACTTGCGTTCTTCCGGTGGAGAGGCTTGCAAACACCGTTCACGGAACTGGGTCATCAACTCGTTGTCCTTGGTGCCTTTCACTTCCATTTGCTTCAAGTGAGAGGCGTCCGCCGAGATTTTCACCGACTTGCCGGGTTCGGCGAAGACGGGTTGTTCGGAGAAATTAGGGAACACGAGCATCAGCACCAACGGACGGGTACACGTAGTCTCATAGGTAAACCGCCCGCCATTCACCTTGATAGTGTCGACGCCAGCCACGCCGCCGTCGTTACTGTATACATAAAACTCACCCTGGTTGAGGTTGAGAAAGCGGCCTTCAAGCTTGAAGTGGTCACTTGACGTGCCGCATGAAACCAAAACCAGGGTGAGTAATAGAAGATATGATAGTTTCTTCATTTACAATGATTATTTGCTTACCTTGCTGAGCTCAAGATCGTTGGCTGCATACTGAGCGAGCTTTGGATCCTTCTGAACAGCTGTGCGCAGGCAAGAAGCGGCGGTTGTGTTGTCACCCTGACGAGCGGCAAGCAGCGCTTGGAGATAATAGGTCATGCCGTCCTTGTTCTTGATATTGCGCAGAGTTGCGTCGGCTGTAGCATAGTCTTTGTTGAGAATCTGTGCGAGAGCGGCGCTGTTGTTGTCAGAACCCTTGAGGTAGTCTTGAGCCTGGGCATAGTTGCCTTTGGCGATGTTCAGATTGCCGAGCACCTGGTTGAGGTCATTGGCATCGTTGGCTTTTGCCACATAAGCCTCGGCCTGCTGCAGATTGCCGTTCTTCAAAGCCATGAGTGCGAGGTTGGCGTTAGCCTCTGGTGACTTCTGGTCTGCACCGAAAGCCTTCTGTAGATAACTGTTAGCCTCAGCCTCGTCGCCCTTGTTGAAAGCCATGGCTGCCGCATTGTTGTAAGTGCGATAGTCGTTAGGATAGAGTTCTGCTGCCTTCTTATATATTTCCTCTTTCTTGTTGGCATCGTTGGTAAGTGTAGCGCAATAGAGCAACTCGTCTGCGCTGAGCTTGCTGGCATCGTCGGCATACTGTTGCTTGATTTCGTCATCGCTGCGACCTACAGTCTCATAGTTGATGATCAAGCGAGCACGGCGGAGTTCTGGCAAGATGCCGTCTGCCAACTCACGGAAGGCTGAAGACATGTTGCGGATCTGCTGCTCACGCTCCTGAGGATCCTTATACATAGAGAGCACACGGAGAATCACGTCCTTGTCCTGGAGGTTGGAGGCAGAAACGAGCTGCTGGAAACCGTCCCAGTCCTGTGCGGTATAGTTGGCGTCGATGTCAGCGTTCATCTTGTTTTTCTTGAGGGCATCCTTCACATAGTTCTCGGATGTGCCCTGACGCTTGCTGGCGAGTTTGTCGTTGAAGCTCACGCCGCCATCTGGAGAGGCATAGGCAAGCACCTCTACATTCTTCATGTTCAAACCCTTCTGGTCAGCATTGATTTTCTTCAACATACTCACGAACTCCTTGACAGAGTTGTTCTTCAATTCGCTCTTGCGGATATTGGCCTGATTGATGAGATACTTGATATTGGCCTCCTGCTTCTGTGCTCTCACACGTTGGAAAGAGTCGGGAGCGATGCAGGCACCGGCGTTGGCGAGTGCCTGCTTGTAGAGTTCAGAAGTGGCGATGACACCGTCTGCCACCTTCACGGCGGGCACTTCCACCTTCTTGTTGCCCACCTTGGCGTCGAAAGTCAGATAGAGGTCGCTCTTCTGCATCTCGGGCTTATAGGCGAAAGAAGTTTTCATTGTATACTTTCCGCCAACCTTATACTGAATGACCTGGTCGTTGCCCAGCACTTTCTCGCCCTGGAAGGTCTGACCGGCACCATCGGTGCTCTGACCGGCATAACGAAGTTGTGGAATAACTGTAACAACGGCCTTTTTCTTCATATACTTTTGTGGGAAAGTACCGTCGATGGTAGCGGATACCTGTCCACCTTGTGTCTCAAGTGGGTTAGGGGTTACAGTAAAATTGTCTGCAGACAAATCTTTCAGCTTGCCGGAGCAAGAAGACATCATCAAAAGAGATACCGCTGAAAGAGATAAGATTAGATTCTTTTGCATAATATAAATTTTAGAAAACAAAAGTGCCGCGAGCGGGACTCGAACCCGCACAGCCATTACTGGCCAAGGGATTTTAAGTCCCTCGTGTCTACCAA
>CAKPTK010000041.1 GCA_934190685.1 uncultured Prevotella sp. | reverse complement strand
GGCCGTCTTTCTTCACGGCATCACGCCATTTCTGCTGCGTGTTGTCATCGTCGCTTACATACACAAAGTCAAGTCCTTTCTTGCCATACTTCTCGTAGAGTTCCTTCATGTGAGGGTTACTGGCACGGCAAGGACCACACCATGAAGCCCAGAAATCAAGCACAACATACTTGCCTCTGAGTTTGGAGAGGGTGAACTTCTTGCCATTGATGTCTTTCGCCGTGAAGTCTGGAGCCAGTTTACCAGGCTCTATTTTCTCGCGAGTAGCTATTTCGTCGGCTATTTCCTTACCCTGTTCGGACTCCTTGAGTCGAGGCGAAAGTGCAGCATAGAGTTCCTTTGCCTCGTCAAGTGAAATGTAACCCATCATAAAGGACAACTGCGGGAGAACGTTGTCGGCATCGGGATGGCTCTTGATATACTTCGCCGTTTTCTCACGTATGGTTTTCTCAAACGGTTCGGCAAACTTCTCCAGGCGGTCCTTGTAAGCCTCGTCCTTAGACTCATAGCTCAACTTCTGCACCGCTCTCGTCACGTCGCTTTCCGGCTTCATCAGCGCCGCCAGCTCATCATCCTGCAGTTGATGTTTTGAGCCGTGCACCACGGGGTGTGTCGGGTCAAACACGTTGATAGCCACCTGAAGATCGCCCGGCTCAAGCTGCACATACGTCTGATTGTCGACGAACTGATTGATGGTCTGCTTGTTGGTGGTGAGGCAACCATAGCAAACATCGCCGGGAAGTTCGCCTTTGAAAGAAAAATTGCCGTCTGTCACCTTGCAACTGTCAGTCTTGAAGTTTGAAGGATCGCCATATCCCAGATAGAGATACTTGCCCTCAAAACCATTGGCAAACCCCTTGAGGGTGAAAGGTTTGTTCTGTGCCTGCATGCCGGCGGCTGAGAGAAGTGCCGCAGCAGCCAAGATTGCTGTCTTGTTCATTGTTTTATTGTATGTTTTGTTTTAAGGGTCTGCGGTGCCAAGGCACCGCAGACCAACTGGTTGACTTCTTTATTCGGCACTATAGCCGGGGTTCTGCATGTCTTTGGAAAGTTTGCTGTTATATTTGAACTCGTCTGTAGGAATCGGGAACACATTATACTGGGCGTTCTCATACTGCGAGTTGAAGTCGGTGGCAATGCTTCCGAAGCGAAGCATGAAGTCTATCTCACGACCGCCTTCACCGAAGAGATTGCGAATGTCTTCGTCGAAGATGAGTTTGAGAAGGGCATCACTTGATGTGGCAGCGTCAACGAAAGCCACATCCGTGTAGCCGGCATGCGTGAGCACAGTCTTGAGCAAGCTGCGGGCCTCAGCCATGTCGCCGCCACTGCGCACCAGCGCTTCGGCACGGAGCAGATACATTTCAGTCAAGCGCATGTCGTACTGCGACTCCGTGATGGTGTTCGTGGTATTGTTCACAATGTCAACAAACTTGGCTATACAGGCGGCAGGCTCATAAACCCAGGAATAAGTGCCATCATCGTTCCAATGGATATTGCGCACATTGGCCGTGCCCAACACCTTGTCTTTCCGTGGGTCATCATTGAAGAGAGCCACGAAATTGTCTGTAGGCAGATACTGCGGCTCACCACGATAGAAGTAATTCTCATACACGTTGGTCTGCTTGTCGTAAGGCTTAATGCCGAAGATCACCTCCTGGCTGTCCACGCCCTTGGTCTTGAACACGTCCATCACGTTGTCTTCCAAAGCATAGGGGCTGTTGTCAATCACATCCTTTGCCAGTTCGGCGGCAGCAGCGTAGTCGCCGTCGGCACCGCGGAGCATGAGCACACGGGCTTTCAGTCCTTCAGCAAACCAACGGGTTATGTAATAGTGTTCGTTCTCCGAGGGAGCATTCTGTATGGCGTAGTCACAGTCGGAAAGAATCTGTGCATAGGTGTCTTTCACCGAGCTGCGCGGCATGCTCGAATTGGACACCTTGCTTGACTGCGTGCGGAGAATGATACCGTAGGGACTGTTCACATCCCAAGAATAGCCGCAAAGACGCAACAGGTTGTAGAATGCCAAGGCGCGCATGCCGTATGCCTCGCCGAGTATTTCCTTCTTCTTGTTGCCTGCGAACCACGAGTCGTTGGCGGCCGTCACCTGGTCTATCACGCAGTTGGCAGCATTGACAGTGGAATAATGGGTTGTCCAGAAATAGCTGGAATAGCTTGTAACAGAAGTGCTTCCATGCTGCTCGAACATGTAGTCACCCTGGTAATACTTGTAGAGGCCGGCAAAGTCGGCTGGCAACACAGAATAATACATGTCGCACTGGGTTGACTGCTGGTCATAGTTGTCGGTGCCCGACTTCACATACGTGTAATACATGCCGTTGAGCAACGTCTGGGCACTCTTCTGGTCTACCACCGCGTTGCCGTCTACTTTATATTGTTTGGGCAGTTCACTCAGTTTGTCGTCGCACGAAGTGAGCGCCGTGCCGCCCAACAGGAGTGCTGCACCTAAAAGAATATATGCTGTTTTCATTGTCTTTTTCATTTTGTTGATATTTCTGCACGAATTGCTGTTAGAAACCGAGGCGCACACCAAAGGTGAAGCTCTTCACGGTCGGGTAGCTCGAAATGTCACGGCCGCCACCAGAGATGCTATAGGGATCATCGCTCACGGCAGGGTCTGCTCCGGGATAACTGGTGATGGTGAAGAGGTTGCTGGCCGTGGCGTAAACCTGCGCATTGGTCAGTTTGAGTTGCTTCATCAGTTTGCGGGGCAGGTTGTAAGAGAGCGACAAAGTCTGCAACTTGAGGTATGAGGCATCATAAACGTTGAGGTTGGTAAGCGTGTACCAGTTTCTATACACGTTGGCAGGACGATCGGTCAACCGGCTTGGCGTCGAAGCATTGAGAATGCTCGTGCCGCGGTTGGCATAGGGGCTGTTGTTGTTGAAGCCCATATCGTTCACATCCTTCTGGTAGATCAGGTCGTTGCCATAGCTGAAGGTGAATCCGGCCATAAGCGACCAGTTCTTGTAGCGCAGATTAGTGGTCAAGCCGCCATAGAAATCCGGCGTGCAGTTGCCGATGATGTCTTGATAATAGTAGCCGCTTTCCGGGTCAATAGCCAGTTCTATGGAACCTATGCCGAGATCGGGCATCATGTATGCCCAACTGCTAAAGCGGCTCTTGTAGTCGTCGAGTTGCTCCTGAGTCTTGATGATGCCCACAGCCTTGTAGCCGCAAAGCATGCCCAAAGACTCGCCTTCCTTGATGACACTCGTACCGAGGTTCAACTCCTTGCGGTCGGTAGAGCTGGAGAACATGTCGCCATAGATGTTGAGCACCTTGGAGGCATTGTGCGATATGTTGAGCGCAGCAGTCCATCCCCAGTCACGGTTGCGGATGATATCGCCCATCAGTTCGAGTTCCACACCTGTGTTGCGCACCTTTGCCACGTTGCTAACCACCGTGCTGTAGCCCGTGCTGGGAGCAGGTGTGATGTTGAGCAAGGCTCCGTCGGTCACCTTGTGGTAATAGTTCAGCGTACCGCTGATGCGGTTGTTGAGGAAGGCGAAGTCTACTGCCAAGTCGTGCTCCACGGTGCTTTCCCAACGAATGTCGTCGTTGCCGAGCTGTGAAGGATAGATGGCATTGGCACCGGCATAGGAGTTGGGTGAGTAGAGGGTGAGGAACATCCAGTTACTAATCTTCTGTGTACCAGTTTTGCCGAGGCTGGCACGAATCTTCAAATCGTCAATCCACTTGGCGTTACGCAGGAACGGTTCCTTCGACAAGCGCCAGGCGATGGCTCCAGAGGGGAAGTAACCGGTGCGGTGAGCCTTGGAGAACTTGCTCGAAGCATCGCTTCTGCCGGTGAAGGTGAAGAGATATTTGTCGTAGAGCGAGTAGTTGGCACGCAGATAGAACGACAGAAGGGCGGTCTGGGCAGAAGGATTGGCGCCTGCCACCTTGGTGGGATACATGGCGGAACTCAAGCCGTTGAGATACTTGTCGTCGGGATAGCCCTTACCTGAAGCGGAGAAATATTCAGACTGGTCGGTCTCCCAAGCTGAACCAATGACGGCATCCACATGGTGAATGTCATTGAAGTCGTGGTTCCAAGTGAGGTTATTCTCCCAATAAAGACTGGTGGCTATAGACTGTGACTGTGAGCCTTTACCACCTTCAGAGTCCTCGGAACCATAGTAACCCGATACTGAAATGTAGCTGGGTACGTAGTTGCGCTGGTTGTAGTTGGTATAGCTCAATGAAAGAGTACTCTTGAAGCGCAGGTCTTCCATTATCTTGTACTCGCCGAACACAGACCCTTTGAAGCCGTAAGTCTTGGCCTCGTTGGTGGCTGAAGCCATTGCAACAGGATTCTGGAAGCCCATGTAGCTGGAAGCCAAATCGTCTATTTTAGAATAGTCGGCATAGGAACCATCAGCGTTATAGGCAGGAAGAATTGGCGGAGCCATCAGTGCCTGACCGTAAACGCCGTCGGTGATGTTGGTCTTGGAATAAGAGAAAGAGGTGTTGATGCCTGCACGGAAACGCTTGGTCACTTCGGAATCGAGTGACAGCTTGCCTGTGTAGCGGTTGAAGTCGGTACCGATAAGCGTACCGTCCTGTGTGTTGTAAGACAGAGAAGCGTAATAGCGGCTCTTCTGGCTTCCGCCGCTCAGCGAAGCATTGACCGTGTGCGACACGGCGGTACGGAGCACAAGGTCGAGCCAGTCGGTATTGGCATTGCCTACAGAAAGCACGTCTGCCAACACTCTGGAATTGTCCTTGCTAATGCCATTGGCGGCAAGGTTCGCATCGGAATTGGCAATAGACTCCTTGAGGCACTGGATATACTGGTCACCGTTGAGCAATTTCTCCTTGATGGGGTTGGAAATGCCGAGTGCATAACTCACGTTGATTTGTGGTTTTTGGTCACGGGCACCACGCTTGGTAGTGATGATAACCACACCATTGGCAGCCTTGGAACCGTAGATGGCGGTGGCTGAAGCATCCTTCAGCACGCTGATACTCTCAATGTCCTCCATGTTCAAGCCCACCAGACTGTTGAGTCCTCGTGCAAAAGAACCTGAAATAGATGTACCGAAATCGTCACCATAGTTGGCAGCTTCCATCGGATTGACAATCTCGTCAGAGGAAATATAGTTGTTGTTGATCTCGGTCGGTATTCCATCGATGATGTAGAGCGGGTCCACACCGCCCTGGATACTCGAACCACCACGCACACGGATACGAACGGCACCACCAGGAGAGCCGTCGGCTTTGGTCACCTGCATACCTGCCACCTTGCCTGCGAGGGCATCATCGAGTGTCACGGCAGGCATGTTGACAAGTTCCTTGGCGTCGACAGTGGTCACAGAGCCGGTGAGGTCTTTCTTCTTCATGGCTCCATAGCCCACCACGACCACGTCATTGATAGTACGGCGGTCATCGTCGACCACGATATTCATGTTCTGAGTGCCAGCCTTGCGGCGCAAGGTTTTCTTTCCTATGTATGACACGGTGATAATATCGTCGGGTGAAGCATCGGCTATGTGAAAGTTGCCGTCAGAGTCGGTGACCGTTCCTTTCTTGGTGCCGACCACTGTGACACGGGCACCAATCAAAGGTTCGCCGTCACTGTCGACGATACGTCCACTCACGCCTCCCTTAGGCTGCGGTTTGGATGGAAGTTGTTCGGCATTGGCGGCATTCTTCCGAATCTGAATGTAACGGCCGTCGAGACGGGCGGAGAACGGAAGTTTTCCAATCAAGGTGCGAACAGCCTCATAGGCTGTCTTGTTCTTGATAACAACCGTCACCTTGTAGGGACTGAGCTGATTGTAGTCGTAATTGATTTTGTAGTAACCTGACTGCCGTTCGACTTGGTTGAGTGCCGTGGGCAGAGATTCCTTCGTCACTGTGAGTGAAACCTTATTGCCCTGCGCCTGTACAAAGGTGGCAAACAAGAGCAACAAGAGGCTCAAAGCAATACTCTTTGTTTTCTCTCTTTTCATAATTCTCTAGTTAAATAATACAATAGTTATCTTCTCTCTTTTGTATTAAGTACACACATTGACAGAGAAAGGGTACTGAAAAACGACAAAAAAATATATTCTCCTTTGTCTTTCGTGCATTTTAAAACAAAAGAAGCCTTTTCTTCACCTTAACATGTTAAGAAAAAGACAAAGAAAGAGCAGGAGAAAAAAGGGTATTATTTCACGGTGACCACATCATCCTTCAAGGAGATATGGGCAAAAGTCAGTTCGTTGAGACGGCCAAGAATGGTGGCAAGCGATTCGGTGTGGTCTGCCACAAAATGAAGACGCACGTTCATGGCCTGCTCATTCTCAAAGACAATGTTCACGTTATACCAACGTCCCAACTCGCGCATGATGTCTATCATCCGGTTGTCGGCGAAATAGAAGAAGCCCTCTTTCCATTGTGATATAGGGTAAGTGTCGACCTCCTGGCAAGACAAACTACCATCGGCAGACACTTTCGCCATCTGTCCCGGACGGATAAACTGTTCGTCGCCTGCCGTATTCCGCACAGCCACGCTGCCTTCCAACAAGGTGACACACGCGTCTTTGGAAGAATAGGCACACACATCGAAAACCGTGCCATGGACCGTGGTGGTCATCGTCTCGGTAGTGACAATGAAAGGATGACGCTTGTCGTGCTTCACATCAAAGTAAGCCTCGCCCGACAAGCTGACTTCACGGGAAGAGCCATAGAATCGTTCGGGAAAACAAAGATGGCTGTCGGCGTTGAGCCAGACAACGGAGCCATCGGGCAAAACCACCCGACTCACCTTGCCACGAGGATTGGATACCTGCATCATGCGGATATGTTCAGTGCGCTGAACCGGACGGTTGAAAGCCAATGATTTCTCCGTAGCCAACTGAGGAGTGCCGTCATCGACGGTGATGGTCAGTTCTTGAGAAGCATTGTCCGCCGTGAACACTTGCACCTTGTCACCATCTTTCGGTTTCAAGAACAGGGTGAGACCCAACAAAAGCAACAAACCTGCCGCTATTCCAACGACCCGACGCAGCGTTCCGCCCCATACAAAGTGTGGACGATTCGATAGGTCAGCCGACCGACTGTTCACCTCAAGCGTCTGGCGGAACCGCTCCCAAGCCTTGTCGGCATCAGGATCTGCCACCCTACCCTTGTGGAGCGCACGCCTCACCTCGAGCACCTCGAAGGAAGTAGGCATGTCGTATTTCATATCGTCTGTATCAGTCTGCATCTTTTTGTTGTCTATATATTATACACGCAACGAGAGAAAAAGGTACTCAATTTCATTTCTTTTTCACCTTGAAATGGGTTCGAAGCAAGGAAAAAGCCTTGACGATGTGTTTCTTCACCCCGTCAGTGGTGATGTCCATCATCTCTCCCACTTCTTTATAAGAATGTCCTTCGAGATAACATTGTTCCAAGACAAAGCGGGTCTTGGGAGGCATCTTGTCTATCTCGGCACGCACCTCCGAGATGCGTTGCTCCATGTTCTGCCAATAGGTCTCGTCTTCCTCTGTAAAAGAGGCGCGGCAATAGGCCTCATAAACAGCCTTGCCATGCCGCTTGCGCAGATAGTTGAGACAACGATTGCGCACGCTCACAAACAGATAAGACGTCAACGTGTCAGAAGAGAGCGAGCCGTGGTCGCGCCACAAATTGGAGAAGACTTCGGACACAATATCCTCACTCGCACCCATATCGTCTATGAAATCGTAGGCATAGTGATACAGGCGCGAATAGTAGTCTTTGTAAGTTTTCTCAAATTCTGACAGGGTCACTCTGTTCGGCATAATCTCTCTCTATTGTCTAATTCTGCATGCACATCTGCAGGATGGCGGACGGTGACAGGGATTCTATCTGAGCAAGACGGACTAACCGATGGCTTTAAGAATCAGTTCGGCCGCTTCTTCCTCGGTCATGTCTGCGGTGTTGATGACGAGGTCGTAGTTGCGTGTGTCGTAGCGTGACTTGCCGGAGAACCGCTGGGTGTAGGTCTCACGACTCTTGTCCACCTCGGCGATGGCCTTCTTCGCCTCTTCCTCGCTGATGCCCTTCTTCTTGCAGACTCGCTCAATGCGCTTGTCCATGTTGTTGCACTCGACAAACACCTTGAACGTATTGGGGGTGTCACGGAAAATGAAAAAGCCGGAACGTCCCATCACTACACAGGATTCTTGTGCCGCCCAACCTTTCAGCAGACGTGACTCCACCAGGAACAGGGCTTCTGTGGTGACCGCCTTGGGGGACGGATCATGACGGAGATCAATGGCATAGCGCTTGCTATAGCCTTGAGTGAACTCACTCCACCAATTGCGCTTCTGCGCCTTGATACGTTCTATTTCATCGACCGTGAGATTGAACTCCTGGGTCAGTTCGTGCACCAATGCCTTGTCATAGTATTTCACGCCAAGACGCTCGGCAATTATTTTGCCAATCTTGCAACCGCCCGAACCAAGTTCGCGGTTGATAGTAATCACAAAATTCTTGTTCTTGTCCATCATTATTATATGGTTCTTATTGGATTCCACCATTAAGTGTGCACAAATGTACAAAGAATATCCGACACTTAAAACTTTCATTTCCTTTTTTTTATCAAAACTCTCTTTTCCGCTTACAAAATGAGAAATGCCAATGTACCAAAAGAAATGTGGGTTGACTCACCAATTTAAAGTGAATCAACCCACATAAAAGTCGGGATGACTGGACTCGAACCAGCGACCACACGCCCCCCAGACGTGTACGCTAACCAACTGCGCTACATCCCGAACAAAGACGCTTCTTGTTCAAAAGCGGTGCAAAGATACACACTTTGATTGACATCTGCAAGTTTTTTTGCAGTTTTTAATCATCAAGGCGGAATTGCCGGACATTTTCCCGACAATTCCGCTTGATGTCTGCATTATTTCTTCTTCAACAAATCCATTTCCACGATGCGAAGCTCTACCTTGCTCTTGTTGCTGACAAAGCGGTCAAGTTCATTGGCTTTTCCACCAGCCAACTCCTTGACATCACCAAACTTGCCACTATCTTCCGAAGGGCCAACCATCTTGATGGTAAGGTCAGAGGCTGCCACAGGTTTGGCTATTGGAATGTGAACATAGCCCAGGGTAGGATAAGTAAGACCTTCCCAAATTTTCTTCTTGCCCGCAAAAATCTGCAAAGGATAGATCTTGTTACGCCAACCGGTGAGTTTGATGGCTATCTCATCCACCCGTTCACGCTTACCCAGTTGATAGGTAATCCAGGCATTCTTGGCTTGTCCGTCGCTCTTCCATTCTGAGGCTTCATTGTCGTCATAGCTCTGCGAAGCAGTCTCCTGGGAAGAACCGGCAATGGCTTTCTGTATGTCTACAGTCGTGAAGACATCCTTATAAGAAGGTGTCTGCGGAGTCTCACCACGGTCAAGACGACAAGGAAGAGAATATTGTGGGAGATAGCGGTCGGCATCCACAGCCTGTGTAGTCAACACGGTATAGGCAGGTTTTACGCTGTCGGCAAAAGCATAGAGATTGATGTCGCCGGCATTGACCGTGCTACGGATCAGCACGCGGTTGACGCCACACTCCACAGGAAGTACAATACTATTGATATAGTTGCCACTGTTGTCTTTCAACATCGGACGGTCTGACGGAGTGCGGGTGGTCACATTCTGGACGTCATGACTGTAGTCATAATGTTTTTTCGATACGGCAATGCCACCCAGCCATTGACCTTCACCATACATATTGAAACGGATGTCACGGTTGTCAAGCGGACAACGGCGCCCCTGCTTGTCGACCACTTCCACCTGAACCATCGCCAAGTCGGCACCGTCCGCCTTGAATCCTTCCGGATTCTGAATCGTGGTCAACTTGATATGGTCGGGGTCGCCGGCTGTTTCCAAGGCATACCGACTCACCTCCTTACCGGCACGATAGCCAATGGCCTCCAATCTGCCCGGCTGATAAGCAATGCTGTCGAAAGTGAAGAGATAGCGGTAGTCCTGGCGGGCTTTACCGACAGGGGTCCCGTTGAGACGGAGTTCCACCTTGTCGGCGGAGGACACGACATAAACAGGTTTCACAGTGCCTTCGGGATAGTTCCAATGGCCCACAATATAGGTGTGATCTTTCTCCGGATTGACCCATCCATCCCACATCACTTGATGGGCGAAGAAAGCGTCCTTGGGAATGCGCATGGCATCGGTCACACCACTGGTGCGATAGCTGACAGCACCACGGAAGTGGGTGTTGGTGTCACTGAAGACAATCTTGGCGCCCCCCGCATTGACACGCTTGCCTGTACCTGGACGCTCCAAATAGTAGTCGTACCAAGCACGCACCATCTGCACGGCGAACTCGTCCATGTTGTGGTTGTATTCGGGAGCCGGCTTGCCACGATAGAGCGGACCGTCACCCTCCTGATGGTAAGGATAACTCCAATTGTCCCAATTCTTGCGCAAGCCCTCATCGCGACAGTATTCCATCATCCACAAAGGATGAGCTTTGCTCTTGTTGACATAGAGCATCTCACCGCCATACTCGGCTTCGGGAATGGCAAGCATCTCACGGGAACCGATGGCACGACCGCCATTAGGATCATATTGGTCGCGGATTTTCTTCATCTCTAAGAAATGGTCAAGGCTAATGCCCTTGTTGCCACACTCATAGAAAAGGATGCTCGGATTGTTGCGGTTGTAGATGATGGCGTCACGCATCAGTTCGACACGTTGTTCCCAACGACGTCCGTCAATATCCTTCTCGGCATCTCCGGCAGGCATGGCCTCAATGAGTCCGACACGGTCGCAAGACTCCACATCCTGCTTCCAAGGAGTCACATGCATCCAACGCACGAGATTGCCGCCACTCTTGACCATGAGATCGTTGCTGTAGTCGCTCAACCATGCGGGAACGCTCAAACCTACCGCCGGCCACTCGTTGCTGGTGCGCTGGGCATAACCGTGCACCATCAGCACACGATCATTGAGTTTGATCTTGCCCTCTCCGAAGTGGGTCTTGCGGAATCCTGTACGGGTAGCCACCTCGTCGGTCAAAGTTCCGTTGGCCTTCTTGAGGGAGGTCTTGACCGTATAAAGATATCCATAGCCCCAACTCCAGAAGTGCATACCACTCATGGCGGCACTGGCCTTGGCGACATAAGTACGAGAAGGGTTCACGGTGAAAGGCGATCCATCAAACTGAGCGACAGTCTTTCCAGCAGCATCTTCCACCGCTACATGGAGTTGGTAGGTAGCGGAAGAGGCACCGTCGTTGCGCACTTCGGACTCCACATTGAGCGTCATGGTGCGAGAAGGGATGTTAAAATCGGATCCGTAGACATAGACACCTGTCGTATGAAGCGAACTATAGAGTGGCAAGGTCTGGTAGACAGGATCACAAATATGGAGGAACACATTCTTGGGAATACCGCCGTAATTAGCATTGAAATTTTTGTCGTTCCATTGCCAAGCGCTGCCTGTGGAACGCTCCTTATACTTCCAACTGTTGTCCACACGCACAGCCATCACATTCTCGCCTTCCTTCACATAAGGAGTCAGGTCATAACCACTCGCCATCACTCCATTTTCGGAAAGACCGAAATGATGACCATTGAGGTAGAAATCGGCAGCAAAACGCACGCCCTCAAATTCCACGAAGTATTTTCTATCTTTCACATCCTTCAATGTGAAGTGCTTGCGATACCACATCACAGTATCTGTAAGATTTTCTATCGCCACGCGAAAAGCCTCACTCTCATTGAAGGCATGAGGCAGCGTGACTTTCTGCCATGAGGCATCGGCATAGTCCGGGGCCTCAGCACCGGGCATATCACCCACTTGCAGAAGCCAATGCGAATTGAAATTCAACTTTTCGCGATTCGCCGCAAATGACACTAAGGCAAACCATGCGACAGACAATAATAATAAGATTCGTTTGTTAATATTAGGATCATTGGTTTTTTGTGCGGATGCAAAGGTAAAAAAACAATCGGACATTCTAACCGAATGTCCGATTTATTTCTTCTTTCCAGCACAGAAACCATGCTTTCATTGATCGTTTATACTATTTCCACTCTGCGGAAACGCCCTTTTTGACAAGCCTATACTCACGCACGGCATAGGCAAGCACGATGATAAAACCCACCAAAGGCACCACAAACGGCATGACCACATGGGTGCGGTCTGCGATGATGCCCATCAACAGGAAACCGCATCCACCAATAGGCGTCATCATCAAAAGCGAAGAAGCACTCTTGGTCAAATTGCCCAAACCTGTGAGGGCTATAGAGAAGATAGTGGGGAACATGATAGCCTCAAACACATAGTTGCACAACAAGGCGATGAGCGACAGTTTCCCCAGGCACAATAGTATCAGCACATTGCAAACGACAGTGCCAACGGCACAGATGAGGAGCATGGTGGTGGCACGGACACTGCGCATAATCCAAGAGCCGAGAAAACGACCTATCATAAAGAAGGCAAGCGCCCCTGTAAGCACCATGGAGGCGGTACGGTCGTCCATCCAATGCATGCCGGTCACGAAATTGATGAAATAGGAATTGATGGAAATCTCTGCCACCTCATAGCACAACAAGGCAAAAAGACCGAAGACGAACATCTTGTGATGGGCAAAGAGCAGGATGATGTTGGAAAGTCCGCCTTGACTTTGCTCATCGGTGTCGGCATGCTTGATTTCCGGCAAGTCGACCCGGGAGAACACCAAGGCGATGACAAGCACCAAAATGCCGAGAATGGTGTAAGGCACAACGACGTTGCCGCCCTGCTCGGTATTGTTGAAAAGGAACTGACCGATACAGAGGGTGGCGAAGATTCCACCCAAGCCATTGAACGATTGGGAGAGGTTGAGTCGGCTGGTTGCCGTCTCCTTGGCTCCCAATTCGGTCACATAAGGATTGGCAGCAGTCTCCAGAAACACCAATCCACAACCGATAATGAACAGGCACCCCAAGAAAGCGTAGAAACTGCCCATGCTGGCTCCCGGAATAAAGAGCAGGGAACCCAAACCAAACAACAGCAGGCCAAAGACCACACCACGACGGTAGCCATACTTGTTGATGAAAATGCCCGCAGGTATCGCCATGAGGAAATAGCCGAGATAGGTGGTCACCTGAATGAGGGAGGAATGGGTGATACTGATATGCAAGGCATTCTGGAAGTGCTTGTTGAGCACATCGAGGATGGCACGGGCAAATCCCCACAAGAAGAATAGGGATGTGATGAGGACAAAGGGTACAAGGTATCTCTTGTCTGTGATTTTCTTTTGTTCGTTAGACATATTTCTGTTATTTTCGTTTCTATTGTTTTCGTTAGCTCAATCATTCACGTTTATGGAAAGAAAAATATTTTCCCATTCTCTTCGCTTACCCAGAACTTTGCACTATCTTTGCATGCAAGTAAACGTTATAGTTATGAAAAATGATTTGAAACTTCTTGCACATGAAGTGGAAAAGAAGGTAGGAAAGGAAATCAACCTATCCTCGGACTTTGAAAAACTGGAAAACATTTTCAGCAAACACAACATCTTGTTGAAGTCGCAAGCACTGAAAAAGGTATGGGGCTTTATGAAAGGGATGGAAAAACCTTCGAAAGAAACCCTCGACAAAGTGGCTCTCTTCGCAGGGTTCCAAGACTGGGCCAGTTTTCAAAAGGCTCTGCACGGAGACTGTGACGACTGAGAGAAACTAAAAAAGGATTCGACCTTACGGTGGAATCCTTTTTTATTTCTTTCAAAAGAAGCCCGGGGCTTATTCCTTTGTGATAGTCTTTTTCTCTGCGATACGAGCTTTCTTACCTGTGAGCTTGCGGAGATAGTAGAGCTTAGCACGACGAACCTTACCACGCTTGTTAACTTCGATGCTGTCGATGTTGGGCGACTCGATTGGGAAAATACGCTCAACGCCTACAGTTCCAGACATCTTGCGAACAGTGAAACGCTTCTTGTCACCATGACCAGAGATACGAATCACAACGCCACGATAGAGCTGGATACGCTCCTTAGAACCCTCGATAATTTTGTAAGCGACTGTGATTGTGTCACCAGAATTGACTGCTGGGAACTGCTTGCCGGTTGCAAATGCTTCTTCAGCAACTTTAATTAAATCCATTGTTGTTTATAATTAAATTTGTTTATCGTTCTCGCGCAACGTAACGGGCAACTCTTCTTCCCATCATAGGTTACGCCGAAAAGCGGATGCAAAGTTACGACTTTTCTTCTGACGCAGCAAATTTATTTCGCTTTTTCTCAACCATTTAGCTTAAATAGGCTTCCAAACGGGCCTTACAACCAACCACAAGACGACTGGAAATCGAATTTTAATTTCAAGAAAACGCAAGGTTATGTCTACGAATATGTGTAACTTTGCAAAAGCAGTTTGACAAACATTCAATTAGAAATACAAGTATGAGAATAAAAAGAGTTTTATGGACCGGTGTTGTTGTCGCGATTCTTTCCTCTACGACATCATGCTCATCCTCCCAAAAGACGACTTATGAATTGACAAGTGTCAAGAAATCAAGAATCTTGATTGACCAAAGCTATGACACACACCCTGACATGGCGGCGACAAAATTCATCGCGCCCTATAAGAATAAGGTTGACAGCATGATGGGACCCGTTATGGGCACTGCAGCTGAGTCGATGACCGCACACAGACCGGAAAGCAAGTTGTCTAATTTGTTGGCGGACATCTTGATGTGGAAAAGTAAGGCTTATGGCGAGGCACCCGATTTCGGCGTGTATAATATAGGAGGTATGCGTGCAGCCATCAGCAAAGGAAAGGTTACTTATGGCGACATTCTTGATGTAGCTCCTTTCGAGAATAAAATCTGCTTTATCACGCTCTCTGGTGAAAAGGTGACTGAGTTGTTCCAACAGATTGCCCGCATCGGAGGTGAGGCCGTGAGTCACGGCGTGGAACTTGTCATCACAAAGGACGGACGACTGCTAAGTGCGAAACTCAATGGAAAATCCATTGACCCCCAAGCCAGTTACCGCGTTGTCACCATTGACTATGTAGCTCAAGGGAATGACAAGATGGAAGCTTTCAAGAGTGGGACGAACCTCGTTTCACCCCAGGAGAAAAGCAACAATGTGATGTTTGTCATTATGGATTATTTCCAAGACAAAGCCAAACACGGAGAAGCCGTCAGCAGCCAAATAGAAGGTAGAATCGTTGTAAAAGACTAAAAACAGAGAATCATATGCAGAAGAGAATATTTTTAGCGGTGCTCGCATGTTTTGCCATTCTTGCACTCAACGCACAAGATAAACAACTTGTCATCTTGCACACCAACGACACACATAGTTGTGTCATGCCCCTCAATCCGAATCTCGCCGATACGACAAAGGCAAATCGTGGTGGGTTCATCCGTAGAGCGACCATGATCAAAGAGGAACGGGAAAAGAATCCGGAACTGCTGCTTATCGACAGCGGAGATTTTTCACAAGGCTCGCCTTACTATACGTTGTTCAAGGGTGATGTGGAGATAGGTCTGATGAATGAAATGAAATATGACGCTTCAACCATCGGCAACCATGAGTTTGACTTCGGCTTGGAAAACATGGCAAGACTGTTCAAAAAAGCAAAGTTTCCAATTCTTTGCGCCAATTACGATTTCACAGGAACGGTTCTTCAAGGCATTGTGAAAACTTATACAATTGTGAAACGCAACGGTCTCAAGATTGGTCTTTTTGCCGTAGACCCCAAACTTGACGGATTGGTTTTTGCCAAAAACTGCCAAGGAGTGAAATATCTTGACCCTGTAGTCTGCGCACAAAAAATGGCAAGCACCTTGAAAAACAAGGGATGCGATGTCGTGATTTGCATATCTCACTTGGGATGGAACATTGGCGGTGACGACGACAACAGATTGGTGGCCAACACACGGGGTATTGACGTGGTGCTCGGTGGACACTCCCACTCCCTATTGAAGGAACTGGTCTACGTGAAAAACCTTGACGGCAAAGAAATTCCTATCGACCAAAATGGGAAAAACGCCATCTATGTCGGCAAACTGACGCTTGACTTCAACAAGAAACATTGAGAAACATCACCGAATCTCACTCGAAATAAAACGCCAAAGCAATAATCTTACTTCGGGATTCATTGGCAGACATTCCGTATGCGAGATTAGGATTTTTCAACTTTGATGCGTGCTTGTCATCAAGACTATTCGTCAAACTATACATGAACTTCAATTCTGGACGCAACTTGAAGAAAGGCAAATAAAAGTCACAGCCCAAGCCCAACTCTAAAAACGCATCATATTTTTTCAACTTAAATATATCGTTGTCCCTGCCTGAAAGGTTAATCATCGGATTGATACCCGCCATCAGGTAGGGACGATGATTGTTAAAGCGGGGGGCTGAAAAAATCAAATCAAAAGCGGACGAGATATACACCGTCTTCATTTCCTGTGTAGTCTCTGTTGCTTGACCATTGGCATCCAATACTCCGAAATTGTGAAATGTGATATGGCGTGTACCAAAATAAAGAGCGGGCGCTATGCGGAACTGGAAATGTGTACTCAAGCGGAATTCCCCCAAAACACCGACCGTAAATCCTGGATCCCAACGATCCTGGTCACACGTGATATTAGCTACGCTGGTGGTACCATCCTCTTCTGTAATTGTCTGTGGCCCGACATTCATCAACTCAAGGTCTTGAAGATGAGTTCCGACAAGCACGCCAAAATGGAAGGGACGCAAATCTGTATAAGGACGGTTCTCGACAGTCCTCTCTTGAGCAAACATTCCACAGCACATCAACTGCAAAAGAAAGATGATAATAAAACGTTTCATATATTCCATAACGCAAATACACCAACCTTATTGTATCCAGTTCCATGAAAGGTTAATATAAAATATGCAAAAATATATACCTAAATGTAGGTATATAAAAATTAATTTATTATCTTTGCATCGTCAAAAGTAATTATACAAAGACACTACAAAAACATTATTAACAATAAAAATTTAATTAATATGGCTTACGTAATTGGTAATGATTGTATCGCTTGCGGTACTTGCAT
>CAKPTK010000040.1 GCA_934190685.1 uncultured Prevotella sp. | reverse complement strand
TGCGGTTTCTTTTCATAGATGTAATAAATAAAGATGGTGTAGTGTTTGAATGGTTAAAAACGCCACCCGGGCATGAAACAAAGATTCTTCATGCCCGGGTGGCAGAAAGGGGATAGGTGAGCGAGTCACCTTATGGTTTATGAGAGACCTTCAATCTCTCCGTTCACGATGTCGATGCGCAGCGCCTGGGGCGACTTGGGCAATCCCGGCATGCGCATGATGTCGCCTGCCACGACCACCAGCATCTCGGCGCCGGCATTGATTACGATGTCGCGCACGTGCACGTCGAAACCTGTAGGCACACCGTAGAGTTTCGGATCAGTTGAGAAAGAGTATTGGGTCTTGGCGATGCACACGGGGAAACGGCTGTAGCCCAGGCGCTCAATCAGTTCGAGTTTCTTCTTGGCCACCGGACTGTAGCTGACGCTCTTGGCACCATAGATGCACTCGGCGACCTTGCGTACTTTGTCCTTCACGCTGTCCTCGTCTTCATAGACCAGATGCAATGGAGCGGAAGGTTTCTTCTCGATGGTGTCTACCACCAGGTGAGCCAATTCCTCGGCGCCCTTGCCGCCCTCGCAGAAAGCGTTGTTGACGGCAAAGCCCACGCCTAAATCTTTGCAATGCTGGCGCACGATGTCGATTTCCTCATCGGTGTCGCTGGCATAGCGGTTGAATGCTACGACCACCGTCTGGCCGAACGACTGCATGTTGGCGATGTGCTTGTCGAGGTTGTCGAGACCGGCGATGAGCCCCTCGTGGTTGGGTTCCTTGATCTTGTCAGCGTCTACACCGCCATGGAGCTTGAGTGCTTGGGTGGTGGCGACGATGACGGTGAGCTTGGGTTGGATGCCTGCCTTGCGGCATTTCACGTCGAAGAACTTTTCCGCACCGAGGTCTGCACCGAAGCCAGCCTCTGTGATGGTATAGTCGCCGAAGGTCATAGCCATCTTGGTGGCGAGGATAGAGTTGCAGCCATGGGCGATGTTGGCGAATGGTCCACAGTGGACAAAGGCGGGGGTGTGCTCCGTTGTCTGTACGAGGTTGGGCGACAAGGCGTCGCGCAGCAATACGGTGATGGCTCCTGCCACCCCGAGGTCTTTCACGGTGAACGGCTTGTTGTCAATTGTATAGCCGAGCAGGATGTTTTCGATGCGGCGGCGCAAGTCTTCCTCGTTGGTGGCGAGACACATGATGGCCATAATCTCGGACGCCGGTGTGATGTCGAAAGCCGACTCGCGGGTGATGCCGTTGCTCTTGGCGCCCAGTCCGGTGACGATGTAGCGCAGTCCGCGGTCGTTGACGTCAAGCACACGGTTCCACAACACCTCCTTGAGGGCGAAGCCGTTGTCGCGGTTCTGATACATATAGTTGTCGAGCAGGGCCGTAATCATGTTGTGTGCGGAAGTGATGGCGTGGAAGTCGCCGGTGAAGTGGAGGTTAATCTTGTCCATAGGCAACACCTGTGCGTAGCCGCCTCCCGCAGCTCCACCCTTCATGCCGAAGCAAGGGCCGAGCGAAGGTTCGCGCAGGGCGCAGATGGCGCGTTTGCCGATACGGTTGAGTCCGAGGGCGAGTCCGACAGAGACCGTAGTCTTGCCGATGCCGGCCTTGGTAGGTGTGATGGCGGTTACAAGGATAAGATTGTTTTTCTTTATCTTTTCCTCGTCGATGAGCTTGATAGGCACTTTGGCGATGTATTTTCCATAGTTTTCAATCTCGTCGGCAGGAATACCGCATGCGCTTGCAATATCTTTGATTTCGGTAAGTTGGATGCTGCGAGCGATTTCAATGTCTGATTTCATTCTTAATGTTTTTGTGATTTGAGTGCAAAGTTAGTGCAAATCGAATACAATACAAAATAAAAGCGGAACTTGTTCCCTTTTATTTTTATTGTTGAGATGCCGCCTAATTTATGTAGAGTTAGTGTGAAATAAAAACTCCCGCCTTGTTCTTTCTTGAACTTTAGCGGGAGTATTCTGTTCCTATACCATCAGTGATTATTCAGCACCGTTGGTTTCAGCCTCGACTTGGCGGTAGTAAGCCAGGTCTTCAGCTTTGAAGTTCTTGACGAAATCATAGTGGGCGGCCACCTCAGCCTCGGCATGGCGCACATAGACATTGGCGCTCTTCTCGAAGAGTTCGGGAGCACGGGTGGCGTCCTCGGTGATGAGCAGCGACATGATGATGTCGGCAGTCATCTCGTAGAGGCGGCGTGCCACGAAGTCTTGCTTCTCCTGGTTGCCCTCGGCCTTTACTTCCTCGAGCACTTCCTCATATTTCTCAACCATCTTCTCGATGCGTGGCTTGAGACCTTTCAGACTCTCGCTCACCTCTCTTCCGAGCATATCCTTGATGATGTTGAGATAGGTGCCGTTGGTGATGTAGCGGATGGCTGCCACCACTTGGAGCTGTGTGGTGCCCTCGTAGATGGAGAAGATGCGTGCGTCGCGGTAGAGGCGCTGGCTCTTATATTCCATGATGAAGCCGGAACCACCATGAATCTGGATGGCGTCGTAGGAGTTTTGGTTGGCATACTCCGAGTTCATACCTTTGGCGAGCGGTGTGAAGGCATCAGCCAAGCGGCTGTATTTCTTCTGTTCCTGACGTTCCTCGGGTGTGAGCTTGCGCTCGCGGGCGATGTCGTCGAGTGCCTTGTAGATGTCGACGAAGCGGGCTGTCTGGTAAAGGATGGAACGGCCGGCGTCGAGTTTTGCCTTCATGCGGGAGAGCATGTCGTAGACAGCCGGGAACTTGACGATGGCTGTATCAAACTGCTTGCGCTCCTTGGCATAGGCCAGACCCTCGTTGTAGGCAGCTTGGCTGACACCCACAGACTGGGCGGCGATGCCGAGTCGGGCACCGTTCATCAGGGCCATCACATATTTTATGAGTCCCATGCGGGTGTTGCCGCAAAGTTCAGCCTTGGCATTTTTGTAGACCAACTCGCAAGTAGGCGATCCGTGGATACCGAGCTTGTTCTCGATGTGTCTGACAGTGACGCCGCCATCGCGCTTGTCATAGATGAACATGGAGAGTCCGCGGCCGTCGTGTGTGCCCTCTTCTGAGCGGGCGAGCACGAGGTGGATGTCAGAGTCACCATTGGTGATGAAGCGCTTCACACCGTTCAGATACCAGCATTTGTCCTCCTCGCTGTAGGTGGCTTTGAGCATCACTCGCTGCAGGTCGGAACCGGCGTCAGGCTCGGTGAGGTCCATACTCATGGTCTCGCCGGCACAAACACGGGGAATATATTTCTTGCGCTGCTCCTCGTCGCCAAACTCATAGAGCGTCTCGATACAGTCTTGGAGCGACCAGATGTTCTGGAAGCCAGCGTCGGCTTGTGACACAATCTCAGAGGCCATGGAGTAGGGGGTGATAGGCATGTTGAGACCGCCGTAGCGGCGAGGCATGGAGATGCCCCAGAGTCCCGCCTTGCGTGTGGCGTCGATGTTTTCATAAGTTTTGCTGGCGTAGTGCATACGGCCGTCCACGAGGTGTGGTCCTTCCTGGTCCACGTCCTCGGCGTTAGGCTCGATGATGTTGGCGGCGATGTCGCCGGTGATGTCGAGCACGCGTTTGTAGTTCTCGATGGCGTCGTCGAAGTCGACAGGTGCGTCGGCATAGGTGTCTTTGTCTGCGAAGTTGCGCTCCTTGAGTTCAACGATACGCTTCATCTCGGGATGGTTGAGATAGAAGTCGAATGCAGGTTGGTCTGTATAATAGTTTGCCATTTTCTTTTACTTTGAATTCTGTTTGTAGTACTTGATGAGTTTCGGCACCACTTCTTCCACAGTGCCTGTAATCACGTAGTCGGCGATTTTGTTGATAGGTGCGTCGGGGTCACTGTTGATGGAGATGATGATGCCCGAGTCCTGCATGCCGGCAATGTGCTGGATCTGTCCGGAGATGCCGCAGGCTATATACACCTTGGGGTGTACGGTGACGCCTGTCTGTCCGATCTGACGGTCGTGGTCCACCCATCCTGCGTCTACAGCCGCACGTGAGGCACCCACTTCTCCGTGAAGTTCCTTGGCCAACTGGAACAGCATGTCGAAACCCTCTTTGCTGCCCACGCCGTAGCCTCCAGCCACCACAATGGGTGCACCCTTGAGGTTGTGCTTGGCGGCTTCCACATGGCGGTCGAGCACTTTGACCACGTAGTCCTCTGCAGGCACATATTTGTTCACGTCAGGATAGACCACTTCCTCTTCTGCCTTTCCGTCGTAGAGCGCCTTCTGCATCACGCCGCTTCTGACGGTTGCCATTTGTGGGCGATGGTCTGGGTTGACGATGGTGGCGACGATGTTTCCGCCGAAGGCAGGACGGATCTGGTAGAGCAGGCCATCATAGTGTTTGCCTGTCTTCTTGTCGTCATAGTCGCCGATTTCGAGTTGGGTACAGTCGGCGGTCAGTCCGCTGGTGAGCGAGGAAGAGACACGTGGACCGAGGTCGCGGCCGATGACCGTGGCGCCCATCAGGCAAATCTGCGGTTTCTCCTCTTTAAATAAGTTCACCAATATGTCTGTGTGTGGTGCCGAGGTGTAAGGGAAGAGTCCCTCGCCGTCGAACACGAAGAGTTTGTCCACACCGTATGGAAGAATCTGTGCTTCCACCTTGCCCTTGATGCCTGTTCCGGCAACGATGGCGTTGAGTTGCACGCCCAGTTGGTTGGCGAGTTTGCGGCCCTTGGTGAGCAGCTCCTGAGATACTTCGGCAACGGTAGTGCCCTCGATCTCGCAATATACGAATACGTTGTTCATATCTTCCTATCCAATAATCTTTTCGTCCAACAATTCCTTTATCAGTCCCTCCACGTCAGCGTCGCTGGCGGTAAGCGTCTTGCTCTCCTTGGCCTGGAACACGATGTTCTTCACCGCCTTCACCTTGGTGGGCGAACCGGAGAGTCCGCACTGTTGTGGGTCGCCGTCGACATCTGCCACCGACCATTGGTTCAGGGTCAGATAAGGGCGCTCCTCATACAGATAGTTGTAGGGATTCTCAGCCTGACGCTCCAGGGGAGCCGTGGCACGCTTGTATTTCATCACCAGTTTGGCGTTGCAAGGGCGGCAGGGAGCGGCACTTCCGTTCACGGTCACCACCACAGGCATGGGAGCCTCGACGGTTTCCACACCACCGTCGATATGGCGGCGGATGGTGAGCTTTCCGTTCTCGCATTTCTCGATTTCCTCAGCGTAGGTCACCTGGGAGAGCCCCAACTTCTGTGCCACCTGAGGGCCTACCTGTGCGGTGTCGCCGTCGATGGCCTGACGACCGCCGATGACCACATCCACATCACCGATTTTCTTGATGGCTGTGGCGAGTGCATAGGAGGTGGCGAGGGTGTCGGCACCGGCAAAGAGACGGTCGGTGAGCAACCAGCCAGTGTCGGCTCCACGATAGAGTCCCTGGCGGATGATTTCGGCTGCGCGTGGAGGTCCCATGGTGAGTATTCCAACTGTTGAACCCGGGTTCTGCTCTTTCAGTCGCAGAGCCTGTTCAAGTGCGTTTAAGTCTTCTGGATTAAAAATGGCGGGCAGGGCGGCGCGGTTCACGGTGCCCTCGGCTGTCATGGCGTCCTTGCCCACATTTCTTGTGTCAGGTACTTGCTTGGCAAGTACAACGATTTTCAAACTCATATTGATTAGTGTTATGATGTAATTGACGGCAAAAATACAAACTTTTTGCCGCTCCACAAAGAATTTGTTAGCTTTTGTTCATTTTTACTGCTTGTTCATACGCTTTTTCGGTAATCGGGTTGTAAGAGCCTCTGTGTCAGATTGTCCTGTCTGACTGACTGATTGTCAGACCTATAGCCAACGGCATGCGTTTTGAGGAGAAGGATAGCGAACCCGGAAACGGATTCAACCCTAACACATTTACAGAACGAAAAACAAGAAAGGAGAACAACAATATGACATTCGACAAATTTACAATCAAGGCGCAAGAGGTGGTGCAGGAAGCCATCAACACAGCCCAGGCCGGAGGCCAGCAAGCCATTGAGCCAGTGCATCTGCTCAAGGGCGTGATGACAAAAGGCAAGGACGTGGCAGGCTACCTCTTCCAAAAACTTGGCATGAATGCCATGCAGATAGAGCAACTCGTGGACAGCGAAATCGCGCATTTGTCCAAGGTGGCTGGTGGACAGCCCTATTTGAGCAACGACGCCAACACCGTGCTCCAGAAGGCAGTGGACTATTCACAGAAGATGGGCGACGAGTTCGTCTCCGTGGAACCCATTCTGCTTGCCTTGCTCAACGTCAATTCCACCGCAAGCCGAATCCTCAAGGATGCCGGCGCCACGGAGAACGAGATGCTCAAAGCCGTGCAGGAATTGCGCCAGGGACAGAGCGTGAAATCGCAGAGTGCCGACGACAACTACCAGAGTTTGGAGAAATATGCCAAGAATCTGGTGGAGCAGGCCCGGCAGGGAAAGCTCGACCCGGTCATCGGCCGTGACGAAGAGATTCGTCGTGTGCTGCAGATTCTGAGCCGACGCACCAAGAACAACCCTATCTTGATAGGTGAGCCTGGTGTGGGTAAGACCGCCATCGTGGAGGGACTTGCTGAGCGTATCGTGCGCGGTGATGTGCCCGAAAACTTGAAAGACAAGCAACTCTATTCTCTCGACATGGGTGCTTTGGTGGCAGGTGCCAAATATAAAGGTGAGTTTGAGGAGCGTTTGAAGAGCGTCATCAAGGAGGTGACCAACTCCGAGGGCCGCATCATCCTCTTCATCGATGAAATCCATACCCTTGTGGGTGCCGGTGGCGGTGAGGGCGCCATGGATGCCGCCAACATCTTGAAGCCTGCTCTTGCTCGTGGCGAACTGAGATCTATCGGTGCCACGACCCTCAACGAGTATCAGAAATACTTTGAGAAGGACAAGGCATTGGAGCGTAGGTTCCAGACCGTCATGGTCGACGAGCCTGACGAACTGAGCGCCGTCTCCATTCTCCGTGGTCTGAAGGAACGCTATGAGAACCACCACAAGGTGCGTATTCAGGACGATGCTTGTATCGCCGCCGTGAAACTCTCAGAGCGTTATATCTCCGACCGTTTCCTTCCCGACAAGGCCATTGACCTCATGGATGAGGCTGCCGCCAAGTTGCGTATGGAGCGCGACTCCGTTCCGGAGGAACTTGACGAGATTACCCGAAAGCTTAAACAACTTGAAATAGAGCGCGAGGCCATCAAGCGGGAGAACGACCAACCCAAGATTGAGCAACTCGACAAGGAGATAGCCGAACTCAAAGACCAGGAGAAGAGCTTCCGCGGCAAATGGGAGAGCGAGAAGGCGCTGGTCAACAAGATTCAGCAAGACAAGCAGCAGATGGAGAATCTGAAGTTTGAGGCTGAACGTGCCGAGCGCGAGGGCAACTATGAGCGTGTGGCTGAGATACGCTACAGCAAACTCAAGGGCCTCGAGGACGACATCAAGAAGATACAAGACCAACTCAAGAACACTCAGGGCGGTGCCGCCATGGTGCGTGAGGAGGTGACGGCAGACGATATCGCCGAAGTGGTGAGCCGCTGGACAGGCATACCTGTCACCCGTATGATGCAGAGCGAGCGTGAGAAACTGCTCCACTTGGAGGAGGAACTCCACAAGCGTGTCATCGGACAAGACGAGGCCATCACGGCTGTGAGTGACGCTGTGCGCCGTTCACGTGCAGGATTGCAAGACCCGAAGCGTCCTATCGCCTCGTTCATCTTCCTTGGAACCACCGGTGTGGGTAAGACCGAGCTTGCCAAGGCTTTGGCAGACTATCTGTTCAATGACGAGTCGATGATGACCCGAATTGATATGAGCGAGTATCAAGAGAAGTTCAGTGTCTCCCGTCTTATCGGAGCGCCTCCAGGCTATGTGGGCTACGATGAGGGTGGACAGCTCACCGAGGCTGTGCGCCGCAAACCATACAGTGTGGTGCTCTTCGATGAAATCGAGAAGGCGCATCCCGATGTGTTCAACATCCTCTTGCAGGTGCTCGACGACGGCCGCCTGACCGACAACAAGGGGCGTACGGTCAACTTCAAGAACACTATCATCATCATGACCTCCAATTTGGGTAGCCAGTATATCCAACAGGAGTTTGAGAAGATCACTCCCGAGAATCATGACGCCATCGTCGGCGAAACCAAGACGAAGGTGATGGAGATGCTCAAGAAGACCATCCGTCCGGAGTTTCTCAACCGTATCGACGAGACCATTATGTTCTTGCCGCTCACCAAGAAGGAGATTGCCCAGGTGGTGACCCTTCAGATGAACGCCGTCAAGAAAATGCTTGAGCCACAGGGCTTCACCCTTCGTGTGACCGACGCAGCCGTCAACTGCTTGGCTGACGCTGGCTACGATCCAGAGTTCGGTGCCCGTCCTGTGAAGAGAGCCATCCAGCGCTTGGTGCTCAACGATCTCTCCAAGAGAATCCTCGCCGGAGAGGTGAACCGCGAGCAGCCCATCACCATCGATGCCAACGGCAATGGATTGGTGTTCAGAAACTAAGGATCAACAAATCAAGAATACATATCGATCAAGTGGAACAGGTTTTCACGCATAAGCGTGGAGCTTGCTCCACTTTTTTTGTTTTCGGGAAATTCCTCGCAGAGAAGGCGGTTCCCGTTCTTTTTTTCCCGTCAATCTTATTTTTTCCTCCTTTTGTGGCGTGAAAGGACAGGGTTTTCACTACCTTTGCATAAGATAGGCTGCACTCGGCAAACTGAAAGCAGGCTTTCTTTGCGCTCGCTTGCACTATCTTTGCATAAGATAGGCAGCGTTCGACTGCCCCTCCTAAACCAATGAACGACATCAAACTTACAACTATTATGACAGGAATATTCAACAAGTGGGCCGCTCTTGTCTCCCTGCTGTTCACCTCTGCAACACCCGCTCTCTGGGCGGAAACCAATAGCGTAACCTCTCCTGACGGCAAACTGAAAGTGACCGCCGAGGACCGGGACGGACAACTCTACTACACCGTCGACTACGACGGACACCGCATGATGAACCCCTCGAGGATGGGGGTGGTGAGCAATTTGGGCGATTTTTCCACAGGCTTGACCTACCAAGGCGTGCGGACGAATGTCGTCAACGATTCCTATTCGCTGCGCACATCGAAAGTGTCGCACGTGGACTATCACGCCAACCAGATGAGCGTCACCTATGTCAACGCTCGGAAATATCCCATGACCGTCACCTTCAATGTATCCGACCATGACGTGGCGTTCCGCTATTCGTTCACGCAGCGGGGCGACAACCGCCACATTATCATCAGGGAGGAGAAGACCGCCTTCAATCTTCCCATCCAGACAACCACCTTTATTTGTCCGCAGTCAGACCCCATGGTGGGATGGAAACGCACCAAGCCGAGCTATGAGGAGGAATACCAACCCGACGCTCCGATGGCACAACGCTCCAAATACGGAAGGGGCTACACCTTCCCGTGCCTGTTCCATGTGGGCAACGAGGGATGGGTGCTGGTCAGCGAAACGGGCACCCACGGCAACTATCCCGGTTGCCGGCTCGCCGATTATCGCGAGGGTGAAGGCTACCAGATAGCTCTCCCGATGAAGGAGGAGAGTGATGGACAAGGATCTGCCGACGGCGTGTTCGCCCTGCCGGGCGCAACCCCTTGGCGCACCATCACCGTGGGCGAGACCCTGCCCCCCCCTGGTCGAGACTACCGTGGCGTGGGATGTGGTGAAGCCACAGTATGAACCCTCGGAAAACTATCGTCCGGGACGCTACACCTGGAGTTGGCTCGTATGGCAGGACAACTCCGCCAACTATCGCGACCAAAAGCAGTTTGTCGACCTTGCCGCCACCATGGGCTATGAGTATGTGCTCGTCGATGCCCTCTGGGATGTGCAGATGGGGCGCGAAAAGTTGGAGGAACTGAGCCGTTATGCCCAGGAGAAGGGCGTTCACCTCATGCTTTGGTACAACAGCAACGGCATCGCCAACGACGCCCCTCAGGGACCGCACAACTGCATGAACACCGCCGTGGCGCGCAAGAAGGAGATGGCATGGATGAAGCGCATCGGGGTGAAGGGCATCAAGGTGGACTTCTTCGGAGGCGACAAGCAGCACACCCTGCAACTCTATGAGGACATCCTGAGCGACGCCAACGACTACGGCCTGCAAGTCATCTTCCATGGCTGCACCCTGCCACGCGGTTGGGAGCGCATGTATCCCAACTATGTGGCAAGCGAGGCTGTGCTCGCCTCGGAGAACGTCTACTTCCAGGAGCACCACGCACGACGTGAGGGCTTCGAACTGACCCTGCATCCCTTCTGTCGCAACACGGTAGCCTCGATGGACTGGGGAGGAACCATCATGAACCGCTATCTGTCGAAAGACAACAAGAGCCGCCACCGCCGCTACACGTCAGACGTGTTTGAAATGGCAGCCGCCATCGTCAACCAGTCGAGCATACAGTGCATCGCCATCTATCCCAACAACCTCACCGAACTGCCCCAACACGAGACAGACTTCCTCAAGGCCGTGCCAACTACCTGGGACGAGACGCGGTTTGTCGACGGCTATCCAGGCAAATATGTAGTCTTGGCGCGCCGTCATGGAAATCAGTGGTATGTGGCGGGCTTGAACGGCACCGACCGCAAGCTGTCGCTCACCCTTTCGCTGCCCATGCTGGCGGGCAAGACCGTGGACCTCTATAGCGAGACTCCCGACAAGCAAAGCCTGTGGCCCCGTTCGGCGGTGAAGCGGGTGAAAATGGGCATTAGTGGGAAGGTGAAGGTGGAAATGCAGCCCATGGGCGGCACCATCCTGCGGTTGGTCGACTGACAATGTGCTGGTAATGCTCCGTTAAAGGGCGATTAACGACTCGTTAGTGGCAGGTTTACGGATGGTACATCAGCCTGGGCAACCGTTGCCCACTGCCTGTTCATCGATTGCCCAAACCGAGAGACGGATTTTGGGCAATCTGTCTGTCAAACGTGAACCTGCCATTGACCCGAAACGAATACGAAAGAAAAGAACGAAAACCATGAACGGAAACTTGAAAAAGAGAAGCTGGCTGAGTTGGCTGTCACTGTGGTTGTGGCTGCCCTTTGCACTTGCGGCGTCCGCCACCGACGCCCCCCGGCTTTTCCCCACCGCCGCCGACCATTACTGGCGCCGTCAGGTGCCCTCGGCGATGCGGCGCGACTATACACGGCTGGCAGAACGATACCTTTCGGCAGACTGGACGGCAATCCCCGACAGCCTGTTTGCCGAGTTCAGGAAAAACGGCAACCGCACCCGCTTCGAGGAAGTCAGCTTCGGCAAACGGAGACAGTTGGCATGCCTCGTGATGGGCGAAATCATGCAGCACAAGGGCCGTTTCCTGCCCGCCATCCGTCGCGGACTGCACTATTTCATGGAGCGGGAAACCTGGTGGGGACTGCCCGCCCATTACCCTCTGTCACGGCCCGAACGAAACCGGCAGGTGGTCGACCTGTTCAATGCCGAGACGGCGAGCATGCTGGCATGGACGGTCTATATGCTCGGCGAGGACATCGACCGGGAGGAACCCGGACTGGCCCGGCAGATGAAAGACGAGATAGCGCGCCGTTTTCTCCGTCCAACCCTCTATGAGCGGCAAGGATGGAAACGCAACGCCAACAACTGGAACACGTGGATTACGAGCAATTGGCTGGAATGCGTGATGCTCTGCGAGACCGACAGCACACGGCGCGGGGAAGCCATCAAAGGCATCCACGCCAACCTGCGTCTCTTCCTCAGCCACTATCCCGACGACGGCGGCTGCGAGGAAGGAGTGGACTATTGGGACCGTGCAGGAGCGTCTTTCTTCGAGTCGCTCTATTTCTTGGACGCGATGTCCGCTCCGCTGCCCCTGACCGAGGCTGAGTGGGAGAAGGTTCACGCCATGGGCAGGTTTCTCACCACGATGCATGTCCACGACCTGACGTTTGTCAATTTCTCCGACGCCAAGTCGAAATGCCTGCCCAACATCAACATTCTTTTCCCCTATGGCTCCTATTTCAATGACAAGACCATGATGTCGTTTGCCGCCTATATCGGGCGCACCCACGACTATCTGTCCCATCCATCGGCCCTCTTTCTGCGCACCGGCAATTTCCCCACACTCTCCCGTGAACTGCTGTTGCTCTCCATGCTGCCACGCTTCAAGTCCATCCCTGCCGTCCAGCCGCAGACCGTGGACGCCTATCTGTCCAACTCGCAAATCATGGTGGCGGCGACAACCCCTCAACACCCTTCGGCACACCATTGGCTGGTGGCGGCAAAGGGCGGCAACAACGGCGAGAGCCACAACCACAACGATGTGGGCAACTTTATCGTCTATTACGACCAACGGCCTGTCATCATCGACTTGGGACGCGACACCTATACCTCGCAGACCTTCAGCAACCGACGCTATGAGCTGACCAACAACCGCTCGCTCTACCACAACGTGCCGCTTATCAACGGCGAGGAGCAGACGGCAGGGCGCAACTTCCGTGCACAGACGGTGACACACCAAGCGACAGACACAATGTCTGCGATGACGTTCGACCTCGCCAAGGCCTATCCCGCCGAGGCGAAGGTGGAGCGGTGGACACGCCGAATCGTCCTCAACCGAAAGGCAGGACAGGTGGAACTGACCGAGAACTTCTCCCTCCAACAACCGGCTACGAAGCCTACGGCACTGACCTTGATGTGCTTTGGCGAGCCGCAAATGAAAGGCGAGGGGAGGGTGCTGCTCGACGAGGGTAGGGTGGCGCTGCGCTTCGACGCCCGTCAACTCTCCGCCACCATCCGGAAAGTGAATCTCGGACAGGGCATCCTCCGCACACAATGGAAAGACAATGTCTACCGTCTCGAACTCCGGGTGACCGACCCGAGAGAAGTGCAGACGGTGGACTACCGATTGGAAACCAACAAAAACAATATCAAATGAAACACTACATTCAACTATTCACGCTCGCCGTGCTCATGGTGCTGGTCCCAATGCCAGACATGGCAGCGAAGAAACGAACCGCCCCGCAGACCGACCGTGAGTATTGGTGCGCACTTGCCTACCGCATGGCGCGCCCTGTGCTGGAGAATATGGCCAAGGGCGAACTGCAGAAAAATATGCAGACCGAGTTCAGTCCCAGCTTCGACAACCGCAACCGGAAGGTGCTCTACATGGAATGCTTCGGCCGACTCATGGCGGGCATCGCCCCATGGCTCACGCTGCCCGACGATGCCTCCGCCGAGGGACAGCAGCGGCGGCAACTCAGAGCTTGGGCACTGGCCTCCTATAAAAACGCCGTGGACCCCAAGAGTCCCGACTATCTGTGTTGGGGCATCGGCGGACAAAACCTTGTCGACGCCGCCTATATCGCCGAGAGTTTCCTCCGCGCCTACGACGCTCTGTGGATGCCCCTCGACCAGGAAACCAAACAACGCTATCTCGCCGAGTTCCGCAAACTGCGCAAGATAGACCCTCCCTACACCAACTGGCTGCTCTTCTCGTCCACCATCGAGAGTTTCATGGCCAAGGCGGGAGGTCCCTACGACCAATACCGGGTCAACTCCACGTGCCGGAAAATGGAAGAGTGGTATGTGGGCGACGGATGGTATAGCGATGGTCCCGTGTTTGCCTTCGACTACTACAGCAGTTATGTGTTCCACCCCATGTATCTCGAGACCTTGCAGGCCATGGTCGACGCCAAGGCCAACACTCGTCTTGACTACCGCAAATATTACGACCGCGCCCTGAAACGCTGCCAGAAATACGCCATAGTCCTAGAGCGTTTCATCTCGCCCGAGGGCACCTTCCCTGTGTTCGGCAGAAGCATTCCTTATCGGATGGCGGCCATGCAACCCTTGGCGCTCATGGCGTGGTATCAGACGCTGCCCCAGGAACTCACCAACGGACAGGTGCGCGCAGCCCTGACCAAGGTGATGCACCGCATGTTCGACCAACAGTCCAACTTCAACGAGGGCGGTTATCTCTCTATCGGCTTCTGCGGCAAACAGCCCGGAGTGGCAGACTGGTACACCAACAACGGTTCGCTCTACATGACCACTCTCGCCTTCATGCCCCTCGGCTTGCCCGCCAACCATCCCTTCTGGACTGACACTCCGCAGCCTTGGACCCAGGTGAAGGCATGGAACGGAGCCGCCTTCCCGAAAGACCATCAGTGGAAAGACGACATCGTGACAAAGGATAAATGGTGATCATCACACAAACAAAATTAAAAGAAGAAACAATGAGAAAGACATTAGCGATATTCGCGGCGCTCGTGCTGTGGCTTCCCCTGCAGGCGCGCGACTGGACAAAAGAACAGGTGGAGGAAATTATCGTCCGAGTCAACACCTATTGGCAAAACAACAACAAACCCGAGACACGCTCTTTCTGGGACCCCGCCGCCTATCACACAGGCAACATGGAAGTGTACAAACTGCTCCACAAAGAGCCGATGCTCGACTACACCCGCCGCTGGGCGGACTACAACAACTGGAGCGGGGCCACGCAGGCGAACCCTGCCAAATGGCGCTACAAGACCTATGGCGAGGGCAAGGACTTCGTGCTCTTCGGCGACTGGCAAGTCTGTTTCCAAACTTACATAGACCTGTACAACCAGGCTTGCGCCCACGGTGACAGTGCCGCCAACTATTTCATGGTGCAACGCGCCAAGGAGGTGATGCGCTATGAGGCATACTCCGCAGCCACGGACTATTGGTGGTGGAGCGACGCCCTTTATATGGTGATGCCGGTGATGACCAAGATGTATCGTCTCACGGGCGACCGACAGTATCTCGACAAACTCTACGCCAACCTTCAATATTCCGACAGCGTGATGCTCGACAAGGAGACAGGACTCTACTTTCGTGATGCGCGCTATGTCTATCCCAAACACAAGACCGATAAGGGCTTGAAAGACTTTTGGGCGAGGGGAGACGGATGGGTGCTTGCCGGACTGGCCAAGGTGCTGCAAGACCTGCCCAAAGACTATGCGCACTATCAGTTTTTTGTAGACAAATACAAACGGTTGGCTGACGCCGTGCGCCGCACGCAGCAGAAGGAAGGCTACTGGACCCGCTCCATCCTCGACCCTGCCCAGGCTCCCGGACCGGAGACCAGCGGCACGGCATTTTTCACCTATGGCCTCCTGTGGGGCGTGAACAATGGTTTTCTCGACCGGAAGGCATATCGGAAAACCATCGACCGGGCTTGGCAGTATCTTACGGAAACGGCGTTGCAGCCAGACGGGAAAGTGGGCTACGTGCAACCCATCGGCGACCGGGCAATCCCCGGACAGACGCTCGACGCCAACCGGCAAGCCAACTTCGGTGTGGGAGCCTTCTTGCTCGCCGCCTGTGAATACTATAGATATTTGTAACAGACCAACAGCCTGAAAAAAACAAAAAGTGGAGTTGACGCCGATAACCATCCGTCAACTCCACTTTTTTCTTGATGCCGAACAAGTCTTAATCCTTCTTGTCACTCTTTTTCTTGAGTCCCTTGTAAGCCAGAAAAGCCACGACAATCACAGCCAGGGCCAGCAGCACATAGCCAATCTCATGGCTATATTTCACGGCTTGCTGATACACGTCTTGGGTCGTCTTGTAGTCGGTGAACTTATAGATGCCCCAGCCAATCATGGCGAGCACAGTGTTCCACACGCCGGCACCCAAGGTGGTGAAGAGCAGGAATTTTCCTACACGCATACCCGACAAGCCGGCGGGAATGCTGATCAGTTGTCTGACGGCGGGCACCAGTCTGCCGAAGAAGGTGGATGCGGCTCCATGCTTGCGGAAGAAAGCCTCCGCCTTTTCCACCGAAGCGCGGTCGATCAGGCACATATGCCCGATGCGACTGTCGGCAAAGCGGTAAATGATAGGCCGTCCCAACCACTTGGCCAGGTAATAGTTGACAAGGGCACCGAGGTCGGCCCCGATGGTGGCGAACACGACGACGAGCACGAAACTCATCCCACTGCCTGGATCCATCGCCTTCCATGCGGCAGGCGGTACCACCACCTCCGATGGAAATGGAATGAAAGAACTCTCGATGGCCATAAAAACAGTGACCACCCAATAATTCAAATTGTCAAGTATCCAAAGAAAGAGATCAGCACTATTCATTTTCTAAAAATATGTATTCGATTTGCAATTCGTGTGCAAAGGTACAGGCTTTACACGGAAAAGCCATAAGAAAAGCGATAAATATGCATAATTAAATGAGAATGCAATACAATATATCTGTACGACTAATAAAATCGTTCTTTCGTGACTCAACTCCAAAAGCATCTGTTTTGCTCTCATGAAAAAGACATTATGCGGCACTAACAATATTTGATGGAGTATAACATAATTTTACCCTTCGTGACAATCTCAAGGCAGACTTGTTCCATCACCAGTCGCAGATGCCAAGTAACTTCGCCAAGACTATGCCGTCAACACGTCATGCTCTGAAGGCAATATCCATGTTCAAGGACGATTACCTGCTTGATTTCATCAATGTAGAGGAACTTGACGAACAAGACCCACAAGATATTGACGAGCGGATTATAGAAAACTCAATAGTGGCGAATGTAAAATACAAGGTGATGCCAGAGAAGCTAAAGAAGATACTACCTCCAGAGGAAGATTTCAAAAGGTTGCTTGACGGAAAAGAAATAAACGAACCAGAAAAATAAGAATACTATGGGAACAGCATTACTGGCACTCTGCTTCTGCGCGTTGTCGCTCGTCCTTGCCTTGTTTGTGGGCATATCGCCAATAAGCGACAAGGCAAAGATTAGATTTATGTATGTTGGTGCTGCGTTGTCGTTGATGGCAGTGCCAATGATGAGCCATTACATTGCAGGGATGAACGATATTGTGGACGAGCTACGTTATCAAGCTGTGCTTGTGTTCATCGTCGTTGTGTGTTGCTATTGCTTCGTCATGGCAAATATGGTGAAGTACAATGTTATGAAGAAAAAGGTGGAGGCGCTTGAAGATGCGGTGGAGAAACTTGAACAAGAACGTGCTGCTGCAATGTCGCAAGCCGTGGATGAAGAGCAGCAGCACAAAGTGCAAGAAACACTTGACTGGTTTGCAGCGAAGATGAGTATATTCAGCAAAGAGGAGCAAGAAGCCATCAATGCCTGTGCCATAGCCTTTGCCGAACGTGATCAGATAGTAATACCACAAGTGGAGATT
>CAKPTK010000039.1 GCA_934190685.1 uncultured Prevotella sp. | reverse complement strand
AGGGACGATCGGGCTCGAACCGATGACCTCTGCAATGTGACTGCAGCGCTCTAAACCAGCTGGGCTACGCCCCTATGTTCAAAACCGAGTGCGAAAGTACACATATTTTCCGAACTGACAAAATATTTTTGCGCTTTTTAAACTTTTCCATGCAGCTTCTTGACAGAAAAATGACCGTCATTTGCAAATGTGAAAGGGGAACCGAGGCGTTGACGTCATGAAGTTCCCCTTTCCGTTATGACAGCATATTCCCGATTACTTATAGATTGGACCGAAGTTTTGGCAAGCGCGGTAGTCGGCACCTTCCTTGTCCATACCGAAGGCATTCCATGCAGCAGGACGGAAAATCTTCTCGTCGGCTACGTTGTGCATGCAGACAGGTATGCGCAGAATAGAGGCCAGTGTGATGGCATCTGCACCGATGTGCCCGTAGGCAATGGCTCCATGGTTGGCGCCCCAATTGTTCATGACAGAGTAGACATCTTTGAAGGCATCGCGGGTCGGGTCGAGACGTGGCACAAACCAGGTGGTAGGCCAAGTTTTGTCGGTGCGTTTGTTGAGAATGTCATGGATTTCCGGGTCGAGTTCCACAGTCCAACCCTCGGCAATCTGAAGCACCGGACCGAGACCCGCCACACGGTTCACGCGCATCATGGTCATCGGCATTCCGCCTCGAGTGAGGAAGTTGCTGGAATAACCGCCACCCCGGAAGTAGTCGCGGTCGGCAGGATACCAGGTAGTGGCTTTCAGGCAAGCCTCCACATCCGTTTGTTTCATCTCCCATGGACACTTCATGGTCGGGTTGCCTTGTGCGTCGTTCATGGCACCAGTAGCATCGAGCGTGGTGGCTCCAGAGTTGATGAGATGTATGAATCCGCCGGCAGCCATTCCTGTCGGTTCCTTGCCAGTCACACGTTTCACGGCCTCAGGACTCCAATAAGTTCGGATGTCGGAGAACATGACGCCCTTGTTGGTGAGCAGATGTCCGAAGAGCATGGCCACACCGTTGAGAGAGTCGTTCTCCGTAGCGAGCACATTGGCCTCCCGGATTCCGTTCCAGTCGAAAGAGGTACACATCAGCGCTTCGGGGAAGTCGAAGTTGGGCTTGTAGTCCGTCCATTGGCGCTGTCCCTGCACACCGGCAAGGAGTGCGTTGTGTCCGAGACTCTCCTCCTTGAATCCCAAATCGAGCAGTTTGGGGTTTCCATGCATCAAGTCGTTGATGACGAGCATGTTCTTGACCGTGAATTCCCAATCCTCGTCCTTTTGCTCCCGAGTTTTGGCTTTACCTTTCTCCTCATTATAGTCATGTCCCTCGTTGCATTTGCAGTATTTCTCGGTCCATGCCATGGCCTTCTTGTATTCTTCAGGGTCATAGATGCCCTCGTCGAGACGGCGCATGATTTCCACCAGATCTACGTATTCTGTGCGCATGCCTAGATAGTGCTGGAAGAAGTCGGAATCCACGATGCTGCCGGCAATGCCCATACAGGTGTTACCCATGCTCAGATAACTCTTGCCCCGCATGGTCGCCACAGCCTGTGCCGCCCGGGCAAAACGCAGAATCTTCTCTGCTACATCGGCAGGGATAGAGTTGTCTTCCAAATCCTGCACATCATGTCCATAGATGCCGAAGGCTGGCAATCCTTTTTGTGCATGGGCGGCGAGCACAGCGGCAAGATACACAGCGCCTGGCCTTTCTGTGCCGTTGAATCCCCACACGGCTTTGGGATAGTGTGGGTTCATATCCATGGTCTCAGAGCCGTAGCACCAGCACGAGGTAACGGTGATGGTACTGCCCACACCTTCACGTTCAAACTTCTCGGCACAGGCGGCACTTTCAGCTACACGGCCGATGGTGCCGTCGGCGATGACACACTCGACGGGTGATCCGTCACCGTTTCTCAGATTGGACGAAATCAGTTCTGCCACGGCGTGAGCCAATGCCATGGTTTTGTCTTCAAGACTTTCGCGAACGCCACCTTGACGGCCGTCGATAGTGGGGCGTATGCCGATTTTGGGATACATTCTGTTTGTAGTCATTGTTGTTATTGGTTTGGTTTATGAAGTGAGATTTTTATCTTAGGTAGTTTGGTGGTTACAAAATTAGTCAAAAATCTTATTGACTGTGTTTCCCCGCTCTTTTTCTTTTAATAAATAAAGTTAATTCCAACATGCGGGGTAGAGCGGAAACTTGCCGGGTGGCAGACTTTATCGATGCGAGTGAAAAATCATCCATAAAAACAAAGTTTTTGATACTTATTCACTATCTTTGCAGCATCACTGATTTTCTACTATTTATTAACTAAACAACATCTGTATATGAGACGAAGAATGACGACCGTTGTCGTGGCTTTGCTTTTGGCAACATTCGGGTTACAGGCCCAAATTCAGAAGAGAATTAAGGCGATAGACATCTCGGTGGCTATGCCCCAATCTGAAACTGATGTGTCAGAAGGGGCTAAAATTACAGCTATAACCACCGATGCCTTTGGTTCGCAGAATATGTTGGGCGAGGGCAAGATAGAAGGTGGCGGTGTGGTGTTCTATAAATATGATATGTTGGGGCAACTTGAAAATGTCGAATGCGACGACAAGTTTGAGTCTGGCAGAGAGTATATGATGGAAGTGCATGTCACCAACCTCACCGATGTGCTCTTCAACTATAAGAACGACAAGGAATACACCGTGGACGACACGATGGTGAAGGCCTCCGTCAATGGCAAGCCCGCCAAAATACATCTCGGCTCGGGGCGTCCGCTCGTTTGCCGAATTGTTATCAAAATTCCCGGTGAGCGCAATCCGTGGTTGATCCAAACGAAGGCAAGCCCCGCCGATGGCGAACACAATGGTTATGGCTATGTAGACTTGGGGCTACCGAGCGGCACGCTATGGGCAACCTGCAATGTCGGTGCTACAAAACCGGAAGCCTACGGCAACTATTTCGCTTATGGGGAAACAAAACCGAAGAAATGCTATGATATGGAAAGTTTCATTGGTTATGGAGCCTATACGGAAACGAACCCTTACCAGATAAAAAGTTTTGCGGAGGAAGACAATAAATATTCCGTGACCACCTCGATGGGGCAGCGGTTGAAGCCCGAATATGATGCGGCTACTCAGAACTGGGGTGGTGAGTGGAAAACGCCGACACGACTGCAGGTCAAAGAAATGCGTGAGAATTGCTACGCTAAGTTTTGTGTCTTGAATGGTGTGAAAGGCACCTTGTGGACGAGTCTGAAGAACGGCAAGTCTATCTTCACGCCCTATGCTGGTCAATCGGAAGATGGAAAGAATGAAAGCCTTGGCTATGCAGGAAGATATATGACGACCAATTCTCGCCGAATCACCCATATGTTTTGTCATATTTGGGGATCAAGTTACTATAAGGATCCCAATACCGGAATTTGTTTGTTCCAGATGTCTACTTATGAATGTAATGAGGACGAAGTGGGGAACGCCACCAGTCGAGGCTATTCTGTCCGTCCTGTGTGGGGAGGTAAGACATTTGGCAGGGATAAGGAAAAACTCAGCAGCAAGCTGCGCTCTAACGATGACAATAGCGAAAGCTCAGACTCTTCATCCGACGGTGAGAAGGACCAAAAGAAGGGCGGACTGAAGAATAAGATGAAGGGCCTCTTCAAAGTAGGAAAAGGTGTACTCAATATCTTGCGCTAAAAGCCTTTATTCAGAGCACATCGTCAATCGATGAGGATGAATGGTGCCCAATATTGTGGAGACTGATACGGATGGATGAGCAGAGGTTTGGATGTCTCTGTCGATCGGTGGACGGCGATGGGGAGAGAACGTCGTGCTTGCGGAATGGCATATTGCTGGAGTGCTTGTTGGGCTTGACGAAAAGCGGTATGGATGTCTTTCCGTTCAAGACGCCATGCTTGGTAGAACGCTTTCATGAACAGACGGGTCGATTTGTCGTTCACTGCCCACAGAGTGGCGATAATCGTTCCTGCTCCGGCTTTCTTGAGGGCACGGAGCATGCCGGCAGGTCCCTCGTCACTCACGATGCCTTGTGCGGTTTGGCAAGCTGAGAGGGTGACGAACCGAACGTTTGAAAGATTCAAAACCGACAGTTCACGTGCCGAGAACAAGCCGTCCTCGGCACAATCCTTTCCACCCTCAACGTTTGCGCCTGTCAGGGCGATGCCACTTGCCCATAGGCTATTGTCGTGGCGAAGACTGTCCCGAAGGAATACCGATGGCGTTCCGAACGACACCTGGAGACTATAGCCATGGGTGGCAAGATGGACAATCTGATAGTTGCCAATAGACTTTTTCAGTTCGTCCTCCCACATCATCCTGTCATATTGTGTGCCTAAAATATGGGCGACGGTGTCGGCCTCGGGTATGGTTGCCGGCAGATTCTTGAACGACAACGGGCCACCGCATAGTCTGAGCGCCATCTGATAGGCAGTATGATTGGTTGCTGTCGATGTCGAGGCGGTTGTCTGGCGCAAATCCTCCTGGCTATAGTCAAGACCGCCTACCACAAGCGTCTTTCCGTTGATGGACGGTTGCGGAGCATGAATTCTGTCTGTTGACGACACTCTGCGCAAGTCAATGCTTTTGATGGATGGATAAGGCAGGTACTCTATGCCCAACATTTGGAAAATTCCCTCAGGGGCGAAGTAGACCCGTTTGACCTTTTGGGGTAAAGCCTGTTGTATAGGGGACCAGATTCGGGCGGCGAGCACGGAGTCGGTATAGACTGTTTTCGCATAGCGGAATCCTTGGCAGACGGCTTGTTCCAGTGTAGTATTGGCTACAGAATAGCCGTGCAACGCTTTCTTTGAAGTGATGTTGACAAATTTTGTCCCTGTCTTGGTACAAACGAGGGCTGCATAGACAGAGTCTCCTGTAAGGATATTTTGAAAACACACCAACTCAATCGCCGCTTCTTGTGGCTGCAGTTTGGTCGCCACCATATTGCGGTTGTGTCCTAACACCTCCTTGAGAAGTTCTTGTTGCTGGGCAGTCTTGTCGCCCATGAGAGCAATGTTGCGGCGGAAGAGCGCCACATCGTAGAGGAATGCAGCCTCCTGCTGTCCCAATGCGAACATCTCTGAAACCAATGGATTTTCTTTCAGCCAAAAGTCGAGTCGGTTCTGCTCGCTCATCTTGGCGAAATTGTCGAGCACATATTCATGCTCGGCCTTGAAATAGTTTTTGTAGGTTGTTGCTGCTTCCGCCTGTCGGTGGGCTTTCAGTAGAATTTCGGCTTTCTTGCGCAAGGAGATGAGATAGGTAGAGTGATGGGGACCGATGCCAGGTGCCTGTGCTTGCCATGAAATGACTTGGTTGATATGCTGGAGAGCTTGGTCAAACATTTCCAGTTCTGATTCGACGAGCGCCATATTGGCGAGGGCTATATAATGGGTGTTACCTTGCAGGTGGGGCAGGGCTGTTTGCAGGTCTTGCCGAGCCTTTGTATATTCACGTTTGTTCCAAAGTAGGAATCCTCGGTTTTGTAACAGCAGGGCATGCATGGTGGTGTCTGCGGTGGAATGGGGAATTAGGTTGTCGAGCATGGCAAGTGCCTTGTTGTCTTGTCCGGAATAGGCATAGGCTGTGGCGAGGTTGGCCAGTCGACGATACTCCTGTTCCGAATTCGTCAATCGGATGTCTTTCAAAAGAGAAATGGCACGGTCGTATTGTCCTGTCTGGATGAGCAAATCCGACATGTTGTAGACCACCACAGCCCGCAACACGCTGTCTTTAGTCATGCGGAGTACAGCTTCATAGTCGGCTTGTGAACGGTCGTAGATGTCGAGCCGTTTGTAGCAAGAGGCACGGTGTTGCAGACATTCCATCTTGGCGGTCTCGTCGGGGGTGGTGTTGATGACCGCAGTATAGAGGTCTGCCGCCTCCTGCCAGTGTCCCTGGCTTTCTTGCTGGTCTGCACTGCGCAATTGGTCAATCCACGACTGGCCTTTCATGTTCAGCCATCCGCAGAGCAAGAGGAGGAGAAAAACAAACGTGTGTTTCATTGTCAATGATTTTAGTTGAGTGCCACGGCAAATGACACCCGCTTGTCTGTGAGGTTCTCGATACGAATTGTATAAGTGCTGTCATGGTCTCCCATGTCCCAAGCCACATAGTTCATGTTCCCTTTTCCGTCAGGCTGTGCTGAATATTCTTTGCCGTTTGTTTTGTCGGTCACGGTCACTTTCATTTTCTCGCCGTCCTTGGTGACGAGGAGCATTTCACATTTTCCCGACCCTTCCCATTCATAAGTCAATATACCATGGGCGTCTACGGCTTTGTGGAACACCAGCAAGTCACTGTCGTCGGCATTGCGCATGATGGCGATGTCGTCGAGCTTGTTGAGGATGAAGTTGTTCTTGATGAGGGCATCGGCATATTCCTGGCAAAAGAGAATTTCAGGTTTCTCCTCCGCCTTGTCTCCCTCCTTGCATGTCGGTTCAATCGTTTCCATGCTGACCTTGGCAAAGTCGGCCTTTGCCTCATAGAGCGCATATTTGTCTTTGTTGGCGATGCCGTCGAGCATCTTTTGGCAACCGTTGCGGTATTCTGTCATCTTGGGGGAAAGATGTTGCGACTGGGCTGTGGCATTCAGCAAGGTGCCTACGGTCATGATTGCCGTTATAAGCGTTTTCAGATGTTTCATTGTCTTTGTGTTTTATTGTTTCTTATTTAATGGCATCGAGCAGTACGAAAGGCGCCCAGTAGAACGGTTCTGGGAAATCCTTGCGCACCTCGCTCACTGCGTGTTTGAAAGCCTGTTGCTTGGTCTCGCCTTGCATCCAATAGCGGTAGAAGGCCGTCATCAGTTGTGCGGTTGACTTGTCGTTAACGCTCCATAGGCTTACCAATAGCGATTCCACACCAGCCTGCTTGAAACCTCTTGGCAAGCCCATGACACCCTCAAAGGTATAGTCGCCCAATGCTGTCTCGCAGGCAGAAAGGGCAACGAGTTGTGTGCCGTGGAGGTCGAGTTTCGATACTTCGTCAGCTGTGAGGATGCCATCGTTGGCTTCTGGCGGAGTCTTAGTCCCGTTCCAGGTGTCTTCAGCATCAGCGAGTGCCACTCCAGCCCGTTGCATGGAATTGCTTGCCGCCAAGGTGTAACGTTTGAAGAAGGGAACCCTCAATGCTGTCGTTTCGTTTGCAATGAAGAAACCGTGTGTGGCGAGGTGAACCACTTCTGGCTTGTCGGCCAACTGGTTGCGCAGTGTTTGCTCAGTAGCTTCTGTGCGTGTTCTTGTGGTTAGCTGGCGGTTGCCGAAGGTCTTCGTTAACTGAATCACTTCCGATTGCGTGAAGGGCAGATACTTGAAGTGGTAGCGTTTGGAGGCACGCTCACTGAAATCGTCGATGGCAGTTTCTTCGTCACCGCGGGCTTCGTTGATGTTGCCTTGGCCCACCTGTTCTCTTTGCTTGTCGGAATAGTATATGTCGCCCATTATAAGCATTGAATTGGGACTGTGTTCCTCTGTCTTGTTCAATAATTGTGCTGTCGTTGTGAGAGGACAGAGGGTGTAATGATCTATAAGATAGGTCCCGTCAGGTCTGGCGATGGCTGCAAAGGCTATGGATGAGAGCAATCCTTGGGTGGCATAGTATACCTTGTCTATTCCTCTTAATTCTGCTTCAAGTGGTTGCCAGAGCATGGCATAGAGATTGATGGCCTTGTCGTTATAGAGCTTTCGGGCAATGGAAGTGGTTGCAGTTACGCCCAATGCCTTCAGTTGGCTGGCAAGTGAGTCTACCAATACCAATGGTATAGCTTTTGGACCTTTGCAACCGGGTGTCAGCACCAATGCCATCCAATAGGGATAGGCATAAGTGAATTCCACGGCAGCTTCTCCTTTTTTCAGTTGCTTTTCCACCTGTTCCCATGTCGCGTCGAGTGGCGTTTTGTTGCGATAAGGTGCAGATTGTTCCACGATGTTTCGTTCCAAGAGGTTGATGCGCTGCTGGTAGGCAGCGTTCAGTGCATATTTCTTGTTGATTTCTTCTTGTGTTTCATGAAGTATGTCGTAATCCATGGCCTTTTGTTCCGAACGCAAAGTGTTGAGAGAATCTACCAACAAAATAAGGTTTTTGTCGTTGGATTTCATGATGGCCTTTCGTGTTTCCTGCTGTGAGCGCAGTTGTATGCCAGTGCGGTAGAGCACGGCATTGTAAACTTCGGATGCGATCTGTTGTTTGTCTTTCATTCCCGCCAGACAAGTGGAGAGCCATGCAGAAGGGTCACCATAGCTCTCCATGAAGGCCTTTTGTTCCTGTTCGGTAAGCATGGGGAAATTGTGACTCATGAAGTCCTTGATGGTTTCATAGTGCTTGCGTGCGTATGGAAGCATGGCTTCATAATCGTGTCGTGCCAGGAAGAGGTTGCACATGAGGTTGTAGAGAAGCATTTTTGTATTGGCAGATGCTTGTGCGTCCTCTTCAAACTGCTTGAGGTCTTGGGCATAAAGTTTTTCGGCTTCGTCATATTGCTTGTTCTGCAAATAGTAGTTAAAGAGTTTCATGCAAATGTCCCTATAGACATCGGGGAAAAGTGTCTTGCATTGTTCTTTGTGCATGGTCATATAGTTGAAAGCCTTTTCCTTGTCGGGTTTCAAATATAAATAGAAGTTCTCAAAAGCGTCAAGCATATTGAAATAGCTGATTTGCTTGCAAAATTCAGGCAGTTGGTCTTTCAGCTCGTTCAACTTGTTTTCTATTTTGGAAAGTCCTTCAAAGTTTTCGTCGAAATCCTTCCATGATTTTGTCCAGACAGCCCGTTGTTCTTCGGACATAAGGTCCATGTTCACCTGCTTTCTAATGTTCATTCCTTGAATACTGAAACGGATGAATTCGCAATATAGTCTGACACCATATATGGACAAGAATCTCGGTTCCATTCCATTTTGTTGTCCGATGCTTGTTGTCATCTTCGTGATGAGTGTGAAGTATTTCCCAAAGGTAATCACGTTGTCGTCGCTCTTGGGCATCAGATTATAGACACCCCAGAGAAAGTCAAGCATGTCGGTTGTGTAGTAGTTGAGGTTTTGTTGTTCGAACACTTCCAGGTCTTCATTCATCAGTTTGTAGGCGGTGCTCATGTCGTCAAGACCAAACATGTAGATGTTGTAGCGTTTGGTCAGCAGGTCGATATATGTGCCGGAAAATCCTGAATCTTGCCAGTGGCATACCTCTATGCCTTTATTGACCAGTTTCAAAGCTTCCTGAACTCTGCCTTTTGAGTAGAGCCAATCTGCTGCAAGACTATAGTTCATCGGGATGAAACTGATGGAGTCTGTGTTCGTGTCAAGTATCTTTCGGGCTTGTGCATAAACCTTTTCTTGTTCCTTCTCTGTGCCTTTGAGAAAAGGTAGCACACTCAGTTTCGACAGTAAAAGGTAGGCACGTCTGTGGGTCAATCCTTCTTCGCTCGATTCATCATAGGCTTGCTGGTAGAGCTTGGCGGCAAGTTCAAGGTTGCCGGCTCCATTTTCCAAGGTGGCATAATCTCCCAACACATCGGTATGGTCAATGTTCTCTTTCTTCATTTGCTCGATGAGCGCAGGATACTGCTTGCGGGCAGCCTGGCTGTCATAAGATGCCTGCCAGTTCAGTTCCATTGCCTTTTCCTGCAGATAGACGTAGGAAGAAGCTCCATATCTCAGCCTTGTGTCCTCACAAACCGTTTTCTGTATGTTGGTGCCTGTTTTCAAGTCACGTGTTCCCATATACACGTCAAGTGCCATGCGGCGGCCGAGCAGAATGGATACGAAATCTTTGCTATGGTTCTTGGCGTAGTATGCTGCTATGGGTTCTACTTTTCCCTTGTACACTTGGGGCATGATGTCTTTGATTGAGCCATAGAGCATATAGCGCATATAGGCAGACTTCATGTTGTTTTCTCCCCATGCTTTTGCCACGGCTTCGTCAAACAACTGTGATGCCTCAGCGAAATCATTGGGCACATAGAGGGCGACAATTTCGCACACATGCAGTGCCATGAGCGAATAATATAAATTGTCCTCTCCCAAGTATTGCCTGAATGATTCCAACATGGGACGCCACATGAAGGCGTCTTTTATGTCTTTTCCCCGTGAAGCCTGCATGCTCCAGTAGTTCAACTTTCGCAACAGAGCTGCGAGAGTGCCTTGCCCGTAGTACTGTATGGCATAGTCATAGAACACCTTGAGTACATTGAGGTTGTCGTCACTAATGGTGTTGTAGTTTTCCCGGGCACTTTCTACGCACACATAATATTCGATAACCTCGGGATGCCCGGGCTTGAACATCTGTAGATAGGTTTCTTCGGCAAGTCCGAAATAGTGTTCGGCATTATGCAGAATGCCCGTGTTGGTGTTGTGGCTATAGAAAGAATCTGCCAAAGGTTCTACCTTGTTGAAGGCCTCTGCTGATTCGTGAGGGGCAGAAAAGGAACTCTTTGCAGCCCCCAAGCGTGTATAAAGCCATGCACGCATACGGCTGGGAGTCTTGTCAGCAAACGGATATAGCTTGACGGCTTCCCGCTCGGTCAGGAGCACTTCATCGTAAAGGTCGGGTGAGGCAATGAACGTTTCGTTCTGGGAAGCATCAAACTTGAGCAACTTCAACAGGCAGACCAGAGCCTTGTTTTCCTTGTCGTCATTCTTTTGGACCGCCGCTGTCTGTTCTTTGATGACACCGTCCATCAGTGGATAGACGTCTTCCATATTGCTGCGACAGTTCATCCACAGATATTTGCACCATCCGGTGGTGACGTTCTCCCTGCCTAACTGCTGTTCCGCATGGCGATAGAGGGCTTCGAGGGCTTTCAGAGTGTGAGCGAATTTGTAGTCTTTACCATCAGTCTCTTGAAAGGTGGCATAGGCTTCCACTTCGGGCACCTGCCTGCCCACGGCGTGGAGCAACGCCATCGCTTCGGGTTCCCGCAGTTCATCCATAATGGCAAAGGCTGCCTCACGGAGCAACTGCGACTCGTTGAGGCTCTCGGCTTGGGGATAATGTTCTTTCATCCATTGGCGATGCTCCTCAATATATTCGTAGGCAGACTGGGCATGAAGCCACGTGACATTGCCAAAGAGAAGCAAGAGCAACAGCCAATTGATGTAACGGATGGTATGTGTCATATTCGTTTACGTCTTGTTGATGGTTATTTTGTGGCGTCGAGCAGCACGAAGGGTGCCCAGTAGAAAGGTTCGGGATATTGTTTGCGCACATCGCTGACCGCGTGCTTAAAAGCCGATTGCTTGCTCTCGCCCTGCATCCAATAACGGTAGAAGGAAGACATCAGGAGCGAGGTGGACTTGTCGTTGACACTCCACAGACTCACCAAGAGCGATTTCACGCCTGCCTGCTTAAAACCTCTCGGCAGACCGAACACTCCCTCAAAGGAATAGTCGCCCAACGCTGTCTCGCAGGCGGAGAGGGTGACGAGCTGTGTGCCATGAAGATCCAGTTGAGCTACTTCGTTGGCGGTGAGGATGCCGTCGTCAGCCTCCTCGGGCTGTCGTGCTCCTGTCCAGGTGTCTTCGGCACCGGCGAGGGCAATGCCTGCCCGTTGCATGGAGTTGTCAACCGCTTGTGAATAGTGTTGGAAGAACGGCACCTTTCTTGCATCATCGGCTTTGGCGATGAAGAAACCATGCGTGGCGAGGTGGAGTACATCGGGCTTCTTGTCCAGCAACATGCGCAGGTTTTGCTCTGTGGCTTCGCTGCCCTCTTCAAGGGTCAGTTTGTTGGTCAGTGTATAGCTCAATTCTTCTATCTCTTTCTTGGTGAAAGGCAGATATTTGAAATGGTAGCGCTTGGCGCCACGCTCGCTGAAGTCGTCGATGGAGGCATCCTCTTCTCCTCCTCTGGCGCTGCTGATGTCGCCCGCTGCAACCTGTTGTCGTTGCTTGTCTGTATAGTAGATGTTGCCCATAGCCAAGATGGATTGTGGCTTATGTTCCGTTTCTTCTTTCACGAGTTCTGCTGTGGTGGTGAGCGGACATAGGTCATAGTGGTCGGCGAGATACTTGCCGTCAGGTGTGCTGATGGCGGCAAAGGCAATGGAGTAGAGCATACCCTGTGTGGCGTAATACACTTTGCTCACGCCTTTCAGCTCCTTTTCCAAGGGTTGCCACAGCATGCCGTAGAAATCGATGGCGGGATTGGTGTAGAGCTTGCGTGCTGTGGCTGCGGATGATTTAGTGTTGAGGCTGCTGATGGCGTTCTTTAAAGAATCTATACTTGTCAGCTGAACGGGGATAGGAGCCTCGCACCCAGGCTTCACGACCAATGCCATGACCAATGTGTTGGTAATGATAAACTCGATGGCTGCTTCCGACGAATGGAGCCTGTCGCGAATCTGTGTCCATGAAATGTCTTGCGACTTTGCTTTCAAATAGGGCATGGACCGTTCGATAATCTGCCGTTCAAGAGCATTTATTTTGTTGCGTTTGTTTGCTACTTCGTTTAAGTAACGGTTTACAGCTTTTGCTTTTTGGAAATTAAAGCCATTATTATCAAGACTTTGAGCCGGTAAATTGGCAGGAGTTTCAATCTTTTGCTCTGTTTGTAGCTTTCTCAACTTATTAGCCATGCTGATAAGTTCTTTATCTTTCGATTGGGCAATAGTTCGTTGAAGAAGCTGTTGTGAACGCAGTTGGACACCTGTACTGTAAAGCACGGCATCATAGACTTTTCCTGTTATTTCTTTCTGATTGGGATAAATGGCAAGGCATGAAGTTGGCCAATAAGCAGGATACCCCACTGTCCCAATAATATATTCTTGTTCTTTTTGGGTGAGAGAAAGGAGATTGTTGTTGTAGATGGATTGACAATAAGTATAGAATATTTCTGTGTATCTCCACATCTCTTTAGGCTTGTTCAACAATTGGCTTATTGCAATCATTCGAGAATTTATGGACATTTTGTTCTCAAGAGATTGTGTATTGTCTTCGCCAATCTTTTTTGTTGCCTGAGTATAAAGAGTTTCTGCTTCTTTGTATTTCCCGTTCTCTCTGTATAAATCTCCAAGATTTATGAGCGCTCTTAGTTCCTCAATCGGGAAATGATTTCTGGATAGTAGTAAATGTTTCTTGAGATATTCTTCAGCTTTTTTGTAATTGGGCGCTATGTGTAAATAATATCCTTCTGCAGTGCTGAGTAGTTGAAGATAGTATCTGTTTTGCTGATAATTTGGAACTGCTTTTTCAAATGCTTGTACATATCTGTCAATGGTACTCAGAAGTTCCATGATGGAATCAAAAGGTTCGAAAAATTCTTCAACTTCTTTTTTCCTTGTTTCTGTTAACTTACTGAAGTCTATTCTTTTTTTCAATTTCACATAATACTCACAAAAAGACATAGCTTTATTCAATATGTATGAATGATATTCAAGTGTGTATTCTTCGTCAAAATTATTTTGTTCAGCAATGCTGAGGGACATTGTACCAATGAGATTAAAAAATCGGCACCAAGTATAAACATCATCGTACTTGTTGTCATAGTAGTTGAAAACGGCACATAGATAATCGAGCATTTCTGTTGTATAGGTATTCAGATTTTGCTTTTCAAAGTTTTCCATATCCTCATTGATTAGCTTGTATGCCATGCCCTTGTCGTTTAAATTGGAAAAATATATAGAATAACGGAGTGTGGCAAGATTTATATATTCTGAAGAAAAACCTTGTCTTTGTCGTTTACAAGTGGCAATACCTTTGTCAATCATATCCAATGCCTGGGCATATTCAGTTTTGTCTCTATAATAGCAAGCGGCTTGGTAAAAATTGTCAGAAAGAAAAGACAACGTGTCGGTGTTCGTATCAAGAATTTTCTTGACACGTTTGAATATCATTTCTTGTTCTTTCGTTGTGTTTTCTAAATGCTTTATCGCATAAAACTTTCTGAGTAGCAAGTGTGCGCATTGGTGAGTCAGTCCTCGTTTTGCAGCCAAGCGATACGCTTCTTGACTTAACTCTGCAGCATGTGCATAACGTCCTCCTTGGTTTTCTAAGAAGGCGAAATGGTCAATGGCATCGACCATATCCATTTTGGCCATTTTCATCTGATTGATAACTTGAGGAAATTGTTCACTCGCCGCTTTATTGTTGAATTGCCCGAGCAGTGACAGCGCATCTTCTTTTTCATTGAGGTAAAAGGGAGAAGTTTCTCCATAGTGAGCTTTCAGATCTTCACACACTAATGATTTGAACTTGTAACTTTTCTCACAGAGCTTAATGTCGTGAAAATAATAGGCCGTGAGCATCCTGCCAAGCAGTATAGAGATGACACTGGAGTCGTGATGACGTTCGTAAATTTGGGCTGCGTGCTCTATGGCTCGGGTGGATTCCTTTTGCTTCAAGTCTCTCAATTTTCTGTATAGCCCTATGCGGTAGCAAGCTGCCTTCAGACTGTCTGATCCACATACATGGTCTACAAGTCTGTTGAATTCATTTTCTGCCTGTTTGTATTTTTCAGGTGAATTGGGAGCCAGCAGACTCACCAGGTTGTTTACGAATCCGATGAGATAGGCATTGCTTGTGCCAAGATTGTTTTTGAGACAATGTAAATAAGAATTGTAAAGATAAGTGATGTCTACTTTTTGTCCTGTCCTTGCTTTTGCTTCTTCTTGTTCTAAAGGGTAAATGGCTTGTTTTATATCGCCATATGGATAGTATTTGTTTGTATAACGACGGAAAAATTGGCACATTTCCACTTCATCTTTCCCGAAAAAGAAATGGGGCGTTTGAGGATTTCTCCATGTGGTGTAAAGGCTCATGACCTCTGGGTGACCTTGTGGATAAAGTCCGATATACTTTTGCTCTGCCATGCGGAAATAATGCTCGGCATTACTCATGATGCCATTACGAAGTTCATATGTGTCATCATACTTCACTCCTCCACATTGGTAAGCTACATCGGCATCCATCCCATTCATGTTACTTTTTGCTAATGCCAGTTGAGTATACAACCATGCTCTTGTCCTTTCCGGTAATACCTTGTGCTTTAAAAGTTGTATGGTTTCTTTTTCCGTCTTCAGAACATATCCGTATAAATCTGAATTACAGCAAATATACATCCAGTTGGAAATGCAGAAACGGGTAAGTTTGAACAGGCATGCCAATGCCTCATTTTCATTGTCGTTGGTCTTTTCTGCGATACGCTGCTGGACGATGGCGGCATCGGTGAATTGTGGATAAACATTTTTCATGTCGCCAGAGAGATACAGCCAAAGGAACTTGCACCAACCTGTGGTGGGGGTGTTCTCTCCCAAATGTGACACGGCATATCCGTAAAGAGCTTCCAATGCCTGGATGGCTTGGCGGAACTGTGTATCTGGTACCCGTTGTTCCACCAAGGTGGCATAGCGTTCCACGGCTGGAATCTGTCGTCCCACGGCATGGAGTAAAGCCGTGGCCTCAGACTCTTGCAGATGGTCATAAACGGCGAAAGCCGCCTCTCTCAGTAATTGTTCCTCACTGAGAGATTCGGCTTTCGGATAATGGCCCTTCATCCATCGTCGGTGTTCATTGATAAGTGAATCAGCCTTGGTTTGTGCCAAGACAACGACACTCCAACAGAGCAGTAATAGTAATACGGACAAGTATCTTTTCATAGATGGAATGTTTGATGTGGAGAATTATGGCTTTTGTGGCGCAGCTCCTTGCTTGGCGGCGGCAGCCTTCATGGCAGCCATCTGGGCAGCTTGTGCATTGGCTCCGGCACTGGCGGTTGTGGCAGTGTTGAGGCCGAGTTTGTCGATGAGGTCGCGGGAGATGATGCTGGCAGGGGCTTTCAAGGTAGTGATGACCCACGACTTGGTCATCTCGTCCCAACGCTGGTTGGAGATGGTCTGCCAACTGGTCTCCAAGAGGTTGCGGTGTGGCGCCAGACTCTTGCGGTACTTGCGGTCGGCTTTCCAGTTCTTCTTGTAAGCATCGGTGGCCTCGCAAGTCTCCTTCAGTGTGATTTCAAGTTTGTATTCGCCTGTACCCCAACTGTTGCGGTAGTTGTCGTTCTCGTCTCGGTGTCCCATGAACGAGCGGGGGACGATGAAACTCTCGCCAAGCACCTTGTAGGCAGAGGGTTGTCCAGCCTTGCGCACATAGTGCAGGAACCCCTTGCTGTCGAGCACGCTCTCGTCTACGGGGATGTTGATGGCGAAACGCCCCAACTCCTGGTCTTTCTGCAACTGCACAATCTCGTTCATCCACGAGGACAACAGACGGATGTCCATGGAGAGGGTGAAGTTCTTTCTTTCCTTGAAAGAGTAGGGGATGCTGAGTGTCGTGTTGGGCAGGTTGCTGCGGGTGGGGCTGATGATGAGGGTGTCGAGCACCAACTCGAACTTCGAGTGGTTGATGATGCGGTTGATTTTCGAGCGGTCGATGTGGCAGGAAATGTAGAACACCGTGTCGCCGGCCTCCTTACGCAGACAGCCGATGCCATCGAAGGTCATGCCCTTTGGGTCCATGGCGCCATCGAAAGAAGTTTCCCTGTAGAAGTCGTTCACTTCCGACACCGTGCTGATTTGCGTCTGATACACATTTTCCTTCTTCACCATCTCGTTCCATTCCTGTTGGTGGCGGGCATTGCTGGTGAAGAGCGAGCCGATGGCGTTGACACCCATGTCGATGAATGACGACACATAGCCTGAGGCAATGCCTTTGGAGGCATTCTTGCTGGCATTGTACAGGTCGGCGAGATAGCCGCGCGACTCGGTTTCCGAACTTTTCTGGGCAATCTCTTCGGCGAGGTTGTCACTGGTGTAGATGAAGGTGGTGTATTCCACCTTTTGCGCTTGTGTGATGATGCTTGTCAACAAGGCAATGAGGGTAAGAACTGATTTTCTCATAAACATTGCTTGGGTTAATTCGTTGTGTTATGTTGTTCGTAATTCTTTTTATTTGTGCAAATTTATAAAATGATTCAGAAAAAAGCAAATGTTATGGGCTGTTTTTGAGGATCATTAGAATTTTAATGAGGATTTCCATCTTTCCCAAAATGTTTATTGGGTGATTCTTTCTTTGTGCTCTCGCGCGCATGCGCGCGTAAAATTTCAAGAAAAATCATACATTCCTACATAAATCTCTCGTAACCCATGTGTTTATGCGGAGTTTGGCGATGTATGATGGGCTGAATATCATACACAAATCATACATAATCCTACATGATTGCATATTTTTTCTCCGTGTCAAGAGATATGCAATCTTCAGTGT
>CAKPTK010000038.1 GCA_934190685.1 uncultured Prevotella sp. | reverse complement strand
AATGCAATGCGGGAGAGTAGGTAGCCGCCTTCTTTCAGAGAGCCTCGAGGACGAAAGTCTTCGGGGCTTTTTCGTTTGCGGGCGTCTTCCCGACTTTTCTGGAGGAACCGTCCCTTCCTGCGTTTCCTTTCGTTCCCATGCAATATTTTCTGTCTCCCATCCTTTTATGCAATATTTTCTCAATCCTTCCGTTGTTTTAGTATAAATGATTGGCAGAAGCACATGTTTGCCTTTGCTTTTTAGATTGAACCAATAACTTTAGTATGATGGAAGGATATAAACAAAAGAAATTCAAGGGAGAAACGAAACGGTATGTCCAATGGTTGGATTTAGAGTCTGAAGAGGCTGCCATTCGTGAGTATCGGAGACTTCATTCTGAAGCCTTTCAATGGAAAGAAATACGAGATGGTATCAGACAAGTGGGCATCCTCGAGATGGAAATCTATATCTCTGGCAACCGGCTTGTGATGATTGTCGACACTCCTCTGGATTTTGATTGGAATTCAGCAATGGCAAAGCTTGCCACGTTGCCGAAGCAGGCAGAATGGGAAGCTTTGGTAGGGAAGTTTCAAAAGTGTGGAGAAGGCGCCACAAGCGATCAGAAGTGGCACGGAATGGAAAGAATGTTCTATCTCTATGATTAATCAGGGAGTCGCATCTTGAGTATGGGAAAAGGATTGCCCTGTTCGTCTGTTTCCTTGCGCTCAGAGACTTTAAATCCCCAATGCGGGTAGATTTACTGCTTTCGGGTTTTGCTCGTTCACGTCAATATATTTGATTCCTTTGGCCTTAGCCCATTGCATCAGTTGTGAGCCGATGCCTTGTCCTGTGTGTTGGGGGTGAGATGAAGAGCACTCCACCTTTTGGCCAGCGATGCCGATGAATCCTACGGATGCGTTGCCAACCATTGCGATGGCGAGTGTGGGGATTTGTTGCGCTGTGGATTGACTACTAATGATATTTGCATACTGATTGATAAAAAAGAAAGGCTATTGGATAGATAAGTTCCAATAGCCTTTCTTGCATTTGTCTTTATTCGAAAATTTTGAACTTGTATCCTTGCGCTTGCAACCATTCGATGGCTGCAGGCAGGGCATAATGGAGTTTGTCGATGCTCTTCAACGAGTCGTGGAAGGTGATGATAGAACCGTTGCGCGCATAGCGTTTCACGTTGTTGAGTACGTCTTCACCAGTCATCCATTTGGAATAGTCTCGGGTGACCAAGTCCCACATGATGATGCGGAATTTCCTGCCCAGCCATGCATATTGGTCAAGTCTCATCCATCCATGGGGTGGACGGAACAGATTGGAATGGATGTAGGCATTCGCTTTTTCCGCATTGTAACTATAGGTCTTGATGGTGTGCTTGAAACCTCCTATGTGGTTGAAGGTGTGGTTGCCCACGCGGTGCCCGGCCTCTACGATCTGTCGGTACAAATCAGGATACTTCCTCACGTTGTCGCCAACCATGAAGAAAGTAGCCTTGATGTTGTATTTGTTCAGCGTTTGGAGAATGAACGGGGTCGATTCGGGTATCGGACCATCGTCGAAGGTCAGATACACCGAATGATCATGTTTGTCCATTCTCCATGTGGCTCTTGGATACAGCCAACGAAGCCACATGGCTGGTTGTTCTATTATCATACTTTACGATTACTGTTGTGGGTCAGGATCTTGTCCTCCGATGTTGTGATAGTGTGTATACAACTGTTCAAAAATGACGTTATGCTTCTGCGACCAGGCTGGATCTGCATTCTTTGCAAGATCGATCATGAAGTACATCGTCTGGAAGTGTACATTGCAGTCATACATGCTTTGTCTGAAGCGGTTGTAGTCAAGCGACATGTACCAGGTGAGGTATTGTGTCGCATTGGTCCACATCTTGTTGAGGATGGCGAACGCTTTGGCCTTCTTGCCAAGGCGCATGTAGGCTTTGGCAAGGTCGTAGCCGCCACTGACGTAGTTCATCGGTACATTGTACTCAGGAATCTCCTTCTCTGCCTTGTTGAGCACGTTGAGTGCTTTGGCGTTTTTATGTTCGTCGATTAGTGCATTGGCGAGTTGGGCGAGAAGGCGTCTGTGGGTGTAGCACATGCGCATCAAGGTCTCGTCGATATAGAGGCCTGGCTGGCTGAGTCCACCATACTTAAAACGTTTCATGACGTTGTAGTACATTTTCTCTGTATCGATATTCTTCACACCGGGTTTGGTGGTCTTGAATGGCGTGATACGGTTGGCAAGACCTTCAAGGATGAAGTTGTCGCCGAGATTCATGTAGTTGTCCTGTCCCACCGTTGTGGCGATGTAGAGCGGACGTGTCCAATTGCTTTGTGCAATCATCTCGAGCATCATCAAGTCGTTCTTGTAGAGTGCGTCTTTGCCGACGAGAGAGATGACCATCTTGTCTGGGATGGTGTCCACGATAAGCATGCCGCTTTTCTTGACTGCCTCTTTGTCGATGGTGACATAGACGGTGTCGGTAGGAATGACGTGCTGGTCATTGTTCTTTCCACGAACCCAGTATTTCATGATGTTCTTCAACTCGAATGGATCGTCGCCAAACTGCTTTTTAGCTTCTGCTGGATTGGCCTTGTAGAAATCAAGAATCTGTTTCTTTAGGTCGGGCATCACTTGAATCATCTCGTTGGTGCCGGAGCAGTAGTCGATACGGGGCCAAGAGATAGGTACAGAAGGCGAGTCGTATGCCGGACGGCGCATCTGGTCGATATACCAGTCGGTCTGGAGGTAACTCAAGTTGCAGACACGGGTATCTGTGCGCACACCTTCCACTTCCTGGTTGTACCACAACGGGAAGGTATCGTTGTCACCGTTTGTGAAGATGATAGGATTGCCCTTCTCTTGCATGGACATGAGATAGTTCTGTCCGAAATCGCGGCAGGTATAGCGACCGCTGCGATCATGGTCGTCCCAAGTCTGTGAAACCATCTGGATAGGTACGAGTAGACAAAGGATGGATACCACGGCGGCAAGAATATTCTCGTTGATGTTGCTCAACTTCTTCCATTTCTTGATTGAGTCGTAGATGCCAGCCACGCCAATGCCGCACCAAATGGCAAAGGCATAGAACGAACCCGCATAGGCATAGTCGCGCTCACGGGGTTGTGATGGCGTCTGGTTCAGATAGATGACAATGGCAAGACCGGTCATGAAGAACAGGAAGAATACCACCCAGAACTGCTTGATGCCACGGTCACCACGGTAGGCTTGCCAGAAGAGACCGATGATGCCGAGAAGAAGTGGCAGACAATAGAATACGTTGTGGCCCTTGTTGTCCTGCAGATCCTGGGGCAACTTGCTCTGGTCTCCCAAACGCCAGTTGTCCAATACAGGAATACCGGATATCCAGTTTCCGTGCTCCAATTCACCGTTGCCCTGCAGGTCGTTTTGTCGGCCGCAGAAGTTCCAGAAGAAATAGCGCATGTACATGTAGTTGCACTGGTAGGAGATGAAGAAGGCGAGATTCTCGAGTGTGGTCGGAATCTTCACTGTATTCTCGGGGTTGTAGGTAGACTGTACAGTCTTTCCTTTCACACCGCCCATCCAGTCTTCATAGGCGCCAGCGTGTCCGCGGTCATACATTCTTGGGAAGAACATACATTGGTCGGTCACATATTTGGGCTTGTCCTTTGTGCTGACGATATAGTAAGAATCCTTCTCGTCCTTTGATGTCTTCTCTTTGCGCTCATAGATAGGAGCGCCCTTGGTCATGGCAACACGACCGTCACTGTCTGCTTGGTATTCAGACGTGTAAGCCTGTCCGAAGAGCAGAGGACGGTCACCGTATTGGTCACGGCTCAAATAGCTTCCGAGGGTGAAGATGTCCTCAGGAGAGTTTTGGTCCATAGGAGGATTGGCAGAAGAACGGATGACGATGAGTGCATAGCTGGAATAGCCAATCATCAGCATGAGCATGCAGAGCAGTGTAGTGTTGAGCATGCGGGCATTGATGACGGGCTTGTTCTCCTTCTTGAGTTTCAAGAGGAAAGCCACCACGGCAAGCACGACAACACCTGTGAAGAATGCAGCCCAGCCATAGCCGTAGAAAGGTATACCGATCAAGCCAAAGGCGCAGAGGAACGAAAGAATCTGACGTTTGCGGCTATTGTTGGTATAACTCTCATAGATGCCCCAAATCACGGCTGCCACCAAGAGAATGATGTAGATGATCTCGCCGGTGTTGAAAGGACATCCGAGTGTGTTGACGAAGAACAACTCAAACCAACCGCCCACGGTGATGATGCCGGGCACCACACCATAGAGCACTGCCGCCACAATCACAAAGCCCACAACCAACGCAAGAAGAGAACCTTTCAAGTTGGCATTGGGATGCTTGCGATAGTAGTAGACAAGCACGATGGCAGGAATACAAAGCAGGTTGAGCAAGTGTACACCGATGGACAAACCTGTCATATAGGCGATGAGCACAAGCCAGCGGTCGCTGTGAGGCTCGTCGGCATGGTCTTCCCATTTGAGAATCAGCCAGAATACGACAGCTGTGAAAGCGGAGGAATATGCATACACTTCACCCTCGACAGCGGAGAACCAGAATGTGTCGCTCCAGGTGTATATCAATGCACCCACCACGCCGGCAGCCTCGATGATGATTATCTTAGCAGTGGTCAGCTCGTCCCAATTCTTGAGAATGAGCTTGCGGGTGAGGTGTGTGATGGACCAGAATAGGAACAAGATACACGTGGCACTGAGCAAAGCACTCATCGTGTTCACCATGCGGGCCACTTGTGAGGGATCGCTTGCAAAGTGGCTGAACAGATTGGCAGTGAGCATAAAGAAAGGCGCGCCAGGTGGGTGGCCGATTTCCAACTTGTAGCCAGTGGTGATAAACTCAGGGCAATCCCAGAAACTGGCTGTGGGTTCGATTGTGGAGCAATAGGTGAAGGCGGCAATGGCAAAAACCAACCACCCCAAAATGTTGTCCACTAACTTGTACTGTTTCATTATTGCAATTAATAAAATTATAATTTTAATTCGAAATGCAAAGGTAGTGTAAAAAGAAGAGAATTCCCAACAAAGCGCAAGGATAAACCCGAATAGCTTGCGGTTTTAATATTTTTTATTGTTGGAATGTGGACTCTATCTGTTTTTTCAATTCTTCCTCTGTTGTATCTGCCGTGTTGTAATGACGGACAAATCGGTTGACACAAACGATTTGTTTGGCCTTTTCCTTGATGGCTTCGATGTCATGACTGACCAGTATCACGGCACATTCTTTGTTCAAATTGTCGAGCAAGGAATACATTTGCGCCTGGTAGATTTCATCGATATACGTGTTCGGCTCGTCGAGGACGAGTACGTCCGGTCTTGAAACTAAGGCTCTTGCCAACAGAATGCGTTGTAATTGTCCGCCGCTCAAAGCGCTAATCGGTCGGTCTTCCAGTCCTTGCAGGTCCATGTGGGCAATGGTCGCGTCAACTTGTTGGCGCTGTTCATGCGTGAATCTGCCCCATAGCCCCTTGTCATTGGTCACTCCTGTCAGTATCGTGTCGTAGACGGAGATAGGGAAAGTCTTGTCTATTTTGTTGTATTGGGGCAGGTAGCCCATGGAGATACGGCTTGTCGCTTCTCCGTTTTTGTAATAAGAGACTTCGCCTTTAGTCGGCTTGATGATGCCTAAGATGACTTTCAGCAATGTGGATTTTCCTCCCCCGTTAGGTCCAATGATGCCCACATAGTCATTCTCATGGATGTCGAATGTCACATCCCGGAGAATGGTTTTTCCGTTGTATCCTGCTTGTATGTCGTTCAAACTGACAATTTTTTTCATGTTGATGCCTTTATTTCAAACTCTTTGCCACGTTTACCATCTCGTTGGGCCAGTCATAACTGAAAGGGTTAATCTCCACAGGGGTGGCGCCGACAGATTCTGTGATGGCCCGTGTATTCTTGACACTGAATTGCTTTTGCACAAACATGACTTTCACATGGGCTTTCTTGGCTTGTTGGATGATGTCGGCCGTTTGTGCCGAACTTGGTTCTCTTCCATGTTCCTCTATGGGAATTTGCTTCAGTTGGTAGTCTTTCGCAAAGTAGGTGAGGGTGGGGTGATAGATGAGAAATGCCTTGGATTTGTCTTTCGTGAGATACTTTCTCACGTTCAAATCCGTAGCTTGTATCTTCTCGCAGAGCGATTCCAGCCGTTGTCTGAAATAGAGACTGTCTTTTTGGTCAATGGCTATAAGGGCATTGCAGATGTTTTGGGCAATGATGGAGGCGTTGACTGTACTCATCCAAGTGTGGGGATCGCTGACACCATTGGACGTCTTGATTTCGCTGATGCCCTCAGAGGAGTTGACGACCAAGGTGTGTGGGGCGTTGGCTTCCATCCGCTTCATCCATGTCACCTCGAATCCTATGCCTCCCACTTTGACGAACATGTCGCTTTGGGCAAGCTTCATCATCTGTTGTGCGGTAGGCTCATAGGTTTCCGGGCTCATGCCTTCGGGCACCATGGTGCTCACCTTGAACTTGTTTCCTGCGATTTCTTCGGTGAAGAACCGGAGCGGTTCGATGCTGACCGTAATTATTCTTTCGTTTTTCTGCACATCGCTGCAACTTGTGAGTGCCAGAAAGGCAATCAGGATGACGATATATTTCTTCATGCGTTGTTTCTTTTAGATGATGAACGACACACCATACACAAGGATGATGTATCGGATGAGTTTACCGATTGTAATGCTTGTCAAGGATATTGGAATGTTCGCCCGTGTGAGTCCGAGGACGATTGTGATGGCGCTGCCCAGAATGGGAAGAAAGGCAAAGAAACCCATCCATGCGCCATGTCCAGCCATAAACTTTTTGGCTTTGGCGATACTTTCGGGTTTCACATGAAGATGCTTCTCTATCCATTCCAACTTTCCCATACGTCCCATGCAATAGTTGAAAGCCGAGCCTCCCACATTGCCGATGGTGCCGAAGATGACGAGCTTTATCGGATCCAGTCCTACAGCTTGCAGTCCGGCCATGACTACCTCGCTGCTGAAAGGAAACACGCTGCCTGCCAGGAACGCCGCAATCAGCATGCCCCAATATCCTCCGTCAATCAAAATTGAAATGAAGGCATCCATAGGTTGAAGAGTGTTAAGAGAGCCGTTCCTGCCACAAGAAAATAGAACGAGATGTTGGTCATCCACGTGCGGGTCAGTGTGATGTAGTGGGCGATGAGGGGGCTGGTGTTGACGATGATGATGGCGAGCCATTCGCCGAAATGTCGGGGAAAGAGGATGAGGAATATGACACTTACAATGTCTATGGTGATGAAGATGTCATAAATCATGCGGGTGCGGATTTTGTCGTTGTAGCTTGTACGGAGGAAATGGATGATGCCCGTCATGGCGACGACGACAATGAATGCGAAAGTGATGACCTCATTGGCGGTAATGCCACTGATGTCAAATAGCCCCGAGAAATCGGTAAGGTCTGCCGCATGCTCTGTGAGTGTGGTGAAGTCGCCCTTATATATATAATAGGTGGCGGCAAACCAGTAGGGCATGACCAATCCGAGAATGCTTGCCACAAAACTCTTCAAGCTGAACGCCATGAGATTGGTGGCGAGGACAATCCACAATATCGGTACTAAATAAAGAATTTGGGCGAACACCATGCTTCCGATGCCCAGACAAAGATAAGCAAAGAAAATGAGTCCATGAGCCTTCTTCTCCTGATAGGCATGGAAACCGATGAGATAGGTGGCCACCAGGCTGAGCAAGACGATTGTGCTTCTCAGCGTCAAGAACTCGGAACTGGCTATCAGGCAGAGCACGAGGAAGGAGCAGGATACCATGCGGCTGTATATGCGCATGAGGGCATTGCTGTTGTTGAGTTCTACCATCAGGTAGGTGGAAATGACGATGAACAGATAGGGTAGGCTTATGATGTTTATCTGTCCTGTTAGGTGTGCGCCTATCCATGTCAGTAGGGTGATGGTGCCGGTGACTGGCAGTGTGAATCTGCTTTCGGCTATCCTGTTTTGTAATCTTTTTACAGACATCTTTCCTCTTGCGGTTGGGTTGTATTGTTAAAGACACGCACGTGAGAGCAGCCGTTTGGGGCCGTTCTCACGTGTGGATATATTGCTTTTGACACTATTTGTAGATTGTTTAAAGGTCGCTGCCGATGTCGGAGCGGAAATATTTGCCTTCAAACTTAATCTTCTGCGCTTCCTTGAAACTCTTCTCCAAGGCTTCTTGTTTGTTCTTGCCGTAACTGCTGACTGCGATGACACGACCACCATTGGTCACGAGTTTGTTGTCCTTCATAGCAGTTCCGCTATGGAAAACGATAGAGCCTTCCACCTCGTCGCAACCTGTGATTTCGAAGCCTTTCTTGTATGCCTGTGGATAACCACCGCTGACCATCATCACGCAGACAGCCGAGCGGTCGTCAAATACCACATTCCGCTTGTCGAGGTCTCCTTTCGCCACACCCTCGAACAGGTCGACGATGTCGCTCTTGAGGCGGAGCATGACACTTTCCGTCTCGGGATCACCCATACGGCAGTTGTACTCGATGACCATCGGTTCGCCTTTCACGTTGATGAGTCCGAAGAAGATGAAGCCCTTGTAGTCGATGCCCTCCTCGGCGAGACCCTCGACGGTGGGGCGTATGATACGGTCTTCCACCTTCTTCATCCACTCTTTTGTAGCGAAAGGAACAGGTGTGACGCTGCCCATACCACCTGTGTTCAATCCTGTGTCATGCTCGCCGATGCGCTTGTAGTCCTTGGCTTCGGGGAGCAGTTGGTAGTGCTTGCCGTCGGTCAGCACGAAGACAGAGCATTCGATGCCGCTGAGGAATTCTTCGATGACCACTTGGGCTGAAGCGTTGCCGAACATTCCACCCAGCATCTCGCGGAGTTCTTTCTTGGCCTCTTCGAGTGTGGGGAGAATCAGCACACCCTTGCCTGCGCAGAGACCGTCAGCCTTGAGCACATAGGGTGGTTCAAGTGTCTCGAGAAAACGGAGTCCCTCTTCCAATGTCGTTCCGTCGAAAGTCTTGTATTGGGCTGTGGGGATATTGTGGCGCTTCATGAAGGCCTTGGCGAAATCCTTGGAACCTTCGAGCACGGCTCCTTGCTTGGAGGAACCGATGACAGGAATGTCCGCTGTACGGGAATCATTCTTGAACTCGTCGTAAATGCCTTTTACCAAGGGGTCTTCCGGACCGACAACCACCATGTCTACCTGATGGCTGACCGTAAAGTCTTTCAGCTTGTCAAATTCATTGACACCAATGTTGACATTCTCTCCGCAGTTGGATGTGCCGGCGTTGCCGGGTGCGATATAGAGTTTGTCCACTTTGTCGCTTTGAGCGATTTTCCAAGCGAGGGCATGTTCACGTCCTCCGCTTCCCAATAATAAGATTTTCATAGATATGATGGTTGTATATTACTTTTTGATTGGTTTGAGATAGTCCTCGAAATATTGTGTGATGCGCTCATGGAGATGCACACTTTGGTGTCCACGCATATTGTGTGGCTCGCCGGGATAGACGAAGAAGTCGGGCTGTGTGCCGTCCTGGATGCATTGCTTGAGGAACGACAGGGCATGCTGCGGAACCACGACGGGGTCGTTCATGCCGATGATTACTTGGAGTTTGCCTTTCAAGTTCTTTGCCTTGGGCAGCACACTTGATTCCTCATATCCTTTTTGGTTGTTCTGCGGCGTGCCCATATAGCGCTCGCCATACATCACCTCGTACCATTTCCAGTCGATGACAGGTCCGCCAGCCACGCCTACTTTGAATACATCGGGATAGGTGGTCATGAGCGAGGTGGTCATGAAGCCGCCGAAGCTCCAGCCGTGCACACCCATGCGGTCGCTATCAACATAGGGCAGGGACTTGAGATATTCCACCCCCTTCATCTGGTCTTTCATCTCTTCCACGCCCAGGTGGTGCCACGTTGCCTGTTCGAACGCTTTGCCGCGATCGGATGATCCTCTGTTGTCGAGGATAAAGAGCACATAGCCCTTCTCCGCCATGTAGGTCTCCCAGCTGCGCGAAGCATGATGCCAACGGGCCTCGACGTTGCGCACGCCGGGACCACCATAGACATAGACCACGGTAGGATATTTCTTGTTCGGGTCGAAATCTTGAGGTCTTACCATCCTATAATATAAATCGGTGGAACCGTCGGCAGCCTTGATGGTGCCGCAGAGGAACTGAGGCTGGTAATAGCCCTTCCATGGATCGGGCGCCGAGAAGAATTTCACATTCTTGGCGTTGGCAGTGTTGACGATGTTGATGTCCCGGGGAACATTCGGCTCTGTGTATTTGTCGAAGAGCCAAGCGCCGGAGACGCTCAATGCCGGCGCATGGTGCTTGCCGCTTGCGTCTGTCACATTCAGGTGGCAACCCTTTCCGTTGTCCAGCAGCGTACGTTTGCCATTGGCGATGTTGACGGCGTAGACATTGTTCTGTATCGGACTGCACTCTGTAGAGAGGATGATGGCGCTGCGGTTTTTCGTGTTGTAACCCACAAGGTCGAGCACCACCCATTTGCCGCTGGTCAATTGGCGGAGTTGCTTTCCGTCGGTGTTGAAGAGGTACAGATGGTTGTATCCGTCTTTCTCGCTTTGGAGAATGAACTTGCTGCTGTCCCAGGGCAGGAACGAGATGGCGTTCATCGGATGCACATATTTGTCGTCATGCTCCGTGTAGAGCGTCTTGATTTTGTTGCCGGTCACGGGGTCATAAGCGTTGAGCTTATAGTCCGTCTGCCCCCGGTTGATTTCTATCAGATAGAGTGTCTTGTTGTCTGGGCTCCAGGCGATATTGGTGAAATACCGGTTGGTGGGGTCTCCGGTGTTGAGATAAATAGCCTTGCCCGTTTTCACGTCGTAGACACCCACCTTCACCTGATGGCTGGTCTCGCCCGCCATTGGGTATTTCTCAGGAGCCTCTGTAGCGATGCGGGTGTCAATGTTGACGAGTGGGTAGTCGGTGACCATGCTCTGGTCCATGCGGTAGAAGGCGAGTTTCTCGCCGTCATTGCTCCAGAATGTACCTTTATAGATGCCGAACTCGTCGCGGTGTACACTTTGTCCGTAGACAATCTCTCGTGAGCCATCGGTGGTCAACTGTCGTGTCTGGCCTTTGGCGTCGGTGACGAAGAGGTTTCCGTCTCTGACAAACGCCACATTGCGGGATGTCGAGTTCCAGTCATAGTTCTCTTCATGTTCGCGGGCTTGTTCCCATACGACCTTTCCTGTCTTGAAATTATAAAGATAGCGTTTCCGTCCGTTGGTGAGCAGCACAAGCGGTTGGTTGGCATAGGGAAGTGTGGCGCCGCCGAATCCCGACACGGCATAATTGTCGTCTTGTTTGACGCCGGCAATCAGTTGTTCGCGTGTGATGAGCGTTTTCTCCTTGCCCGTGTTCTTGTCCACGAGTTTCAGGGCGTTTGGTTCTGTCTCCACCAACTCGTCGCCCCACCAAGTCAAATATTTGTTGGCTGGTGTGAATTGTCTTGCGTTCTTGCCTCCGAAGTTGAGGTCTTCGAGGGTGAGCAGTTTCTGTGCCATGGTCTGTGTCGTTGCCAAGCAAGCCATCATGGTGAGGAGGCAAGCCGTGAACTTGCTTATTGTTTTAGTCATCTTCAAATCTCCTGTCTTTTTTGTCAAATCCCTTGCCCGGGCGCTTGGAGCCGCGGTCAAACTTTCGGTCGTCCCGATTGAACTTTCGGTCGCCCCGGTCGAATTTTCCTTCCCCACGGCCGAACTTGCGGTCTCCGCCACGGCGGTCGCCCGTGCTGTCCTCCCGACTGAAACGTCGTGGAGCGCGGTCACCGTTCTTCTCCTTGTCGGCACGGCGGCTCATGCTGAAGAATTTGAACGAGCGGATGTCTGCCTCTTGGTTCTCTTCCTCCTCGCTGATACGCTTTTTGAACTCACGGTTTTTCTTGAAACGGTGCTTCTCAGCCATGGCGCGCTTCTCTTCTTCCGTCTTCACCACACCGCCTTCGCTGCGGAAGTCCTTGAGCTTGCCGTCGAAGATGGAATATTTGCGGAACTCGCATTCGAGAGAGCCGTTGAATACCGGAATCTTGATGGACGGCTTGAGACCGATTTGGTCGAAGCACTCCTCACGGTAGCTGAGTACCCAAGCCTCGTTGCCCATGAACTCATGCTTCAGTCTTTCGCCAATCATGCGGTAGGTGCCGAGCAGGTCGGGTGTAGAGATGCGCTCTCCGTAGGGCGGGTTCATGACGATGATGCTCCTGTTCTCGGGCTTTTTGAAGTCTTTGAAGTCTGCCTGTTCGATGGTGATGTCTTTGGACAGGCCGGCGGCCTTGACGTTGAGCACGGCGGTGTTCACGGCTTTCATGTCGATGTCGTAGCCATAGATATGGTGTTCAAACTCCTTCTCCTGTGAGTCGTCATTATAGATTTTATCGAAAAGGTCGGCATCATAGTCGGGCCATTTCTCAAACGCATATTCCTTGCGGAAGACACCCGGACTGATGTTGCGGGCGATGAGGGCTGCCTCGATGACGATGGTGCCGCTTCCGCACATCGGGTCGATGAAGTCTGTGTCACCTTTCCATCCTGTCATCAGAATCATGCCGGCTGCGAGCACCTCGTTGAGAGGTGCCTCGACAGACTCCTGCCGGTAGCCACGGCGGTGGAGGCTCTCGCCGCTTGAGTCGAGTGACAGGGTACACTTGTCTTCGGCGATGTGCATGTTGAGACGTATGTCGGGGTTGGCGACCGAGATATTGGGGCGTGATCCCGTCTTCTCTCTGAACTGGTCGACGATGGCGTCTTTCACTTTATACGACACAAACTTGGAATGGCGGAATTCCTCAGAGAAAACCACGGAGTCCACGGCGAATGTCTTGCCGTTGTCGAGATATTGGCTCCAATCAATCTTTTTCACCTCTTCATACACATCGTCTGCCGACTCGGCCTTGAAATGGCTGATGGGTTTGAGGATGCGGATGGCGGTGTGCAACTGGAAGTTGGCACGATACATCATTTCCTTGTCGCCTGTAAACGACACCATTCTTCTTCCTATTTGCACGTTGTTTGCACCCAGTTGGGTGAGTTCTTGAGCCAGCACAGGTTCCAGTCCCATGAACGTCTTGGCTATCAATTCGAATTCTTTTTCCATTGTTTGTTGGTTGCTTTAACCGGATATGTTGTTGCTTTTATGATTTTTTCGTTTTCTTGCTTCCCGCCTCCACGTCTTCCGTTATCCAGACGTTGGCTCCCACAATGCTGTTTTTGCCGATGGTGACCCTGCCCAGGATGGTGGCATTGGAGTAGATCACCACGCCATCCTCGATGATGGGGTGGCGTGGGATGCCTTTGATGGGGTTTCCCTTGTCGTCGAGTGGAAAGCTCTTGGCGCCCAAGGTCACACCCTGATAGAGTTTCACATTGGACCCGATGATGCAGGTGGCGCCGATGACGACACCTGTGCCGTGGTCTATCGTGAAGTGGTCGCCGATGGTGGCGGCGGGATGGATGTCGATGCCTGTCTCCGAGTGGGCCATCTCAGTCAGCATCCTCGGGATGAGCGGCACGCCCAGCAAGTGGAGTTCATGCGCTATTCGGTAGTTGATGAGTGCTTTGATGACCGGATAGCAGGAGATGATTTCCCCATGGCTGGTGGCGGCGGGGTCGCCGTTGTAGGCTGCCACCACGTCGGTGGAGAGCATGCGGCGTATTTGGGGCAACCGGGCGATAAGCTCGGTGGCGATGCGCTCGGCATTCTGGCGGTCTTTGGCCGACAGTGTCTCGTTGTTGTCGCAAGCGTCTTCGCATGGTTCGGCGAAGCATAGGCCCGCGAGTATTTGGTCGGTGAGCAAGCCCAGCAGTCTTTCCAGGTTCACACCGATATGATATCTGATGGTTTGTGGGTTGAGGGTAGACTTCCCGTAGTAGCCGGGAAACAGAATACATCGTGAGAGTTCCACAATCTCTTTCAACACTTCGCCCGAAGGCAAGGGCATGCCGTCACGATGCAAGTGAAAGATGCCGCGCAGCGATTCCTTTTCCGAAAGGGCGTCTACCGTTTCGGCAAGAATATGCGAAGATTTGTATTTGCTCATGGAAGTCTTTTCTATATTCGCGTACAAAATTAATAATAATAATCGAGACCGGGAAGCAGTCGACCGAAAATCTTCCACAATTTTCTTCTTGTTTGACACTTGTGGCGTTCTCGCCAATTCGTTGCGCCTGTGAGAGTTTGCCCAACAGGCTGTGTGGAAACACTTTTTACAACTGTAACAGAATTGTAATATGTGTTTAAAGCCTCTGTAATATGGCCCGGCTACCTTTGCAGCGAAATAACAACAAGACCATTTAAAGTATGAGTACAATTTATCTGTGCATAGTCATTTTCCTGCTTTGTCTGGCAGTGTTTGACTTGTTCGTTGGCGTAAGCAATGATGCCGTCAACTTCCTCAACTCCGCAGTGGGCGCGAAAGTGGCCAAATTCCGCACCATCATTATCATCGCCTCTATTGGCGTGCTGATTGGTGCGGTCATGTCTTCGGGCATGATGGACGTGGCCCGCCATGGCATCATGAAGCCTGAGAACTATTCGTTCAACGAGGTGATGACCATCTTTTTGGCTGTCATGGTGACGGATGTCGTGGTGCTCGATGTGTTCAACACGATGGGCATGCCTACTTCCACCACCGTGTCACTCGTCTTCGAACTTTTGGGCGGCACATTCATTCTCGCCCTGCTGAAGGTGATAGGCAACGACTCGCTGCAATATGGCGACCTTCTCAACTCCGACAAGGCCTTGAGTGTGATTATCGCCATCTTCGTCTCTGTGGCCATCGCTTTTGTCTTTGGTGTCATTGTCCAGTGGATATCCCGATTGGTGTTCACGTTCAACTACAACAAGCACTTGCGCTATACTGTGGCTGTGTTCGGAGGCATCGCCTTCACCGCTTTGGCCTATTTCATTTTTATCAAAGGAATAGGCAAATCGCCCTATATCAGTAGTGGCACCCGTGATTGGATCGACGCCAACACCACGATGCTCATGTTGGCGATTTTCGTGGTATCCACCATCTTGGCTGAGATTCTCCATCTGCTCCGTGTCAACGTGTTCCGTGTGGTTGTCCTGATGGGCACGTTTGCTTTGGCCATGGCTTTCGCCGGCAACGACTTGGTCAACTTTATTGGCGTGCCACTCGCCGGACTCGATTCTTTCCGTGACTTCCTCGCCCATGGACATGGCAATGCCGACAGTTTCATGATGTCCTCTCTCATGGAAAGTGCCAAGACTCCACCTTTCTTCCTCTTGGGAGCCGGTGTGATTATGATTGTCGCCATGGCCACCAGCAAGAAAGCGCAGAATGTCATCAAGACCAGTGTCGACCTGAGCCGTCAGGACGAGGGCGACCAGATGTTCGGTTCTTCCAAGGCCGCCCGCAGCATTGTCCGTGTGGCGCAGGATCTGGGAGACGGACTTGCCAATGTGGTTCCTGTGAAAACACAGCATTGGATTGACTCCCGGTTCAACAAGAAAGAGGCTGTCCTTCCCGACGATGCGGCGTTCGACATGATTCGTGCCGCCATCAACCTGGTGCTTTCCGCCATGCTGATTATCATCGGCACCAACTATAAACTTCCGCTTTCTACTACTTATGTCACCTTCATGGTGGCTATGGGTTCTTCTCTTGCCGACCGTGCGTGGACCCGTGAGAGTGCTGTGTTCCGCATCACCGGTGTGCTGAGCGTCATCGGTGGTTGGTTCCTCACCGGAGCCGTGGCTTTCTGCGTGTGCGCCATCGTCTGTCTGGCCATGCATTTCGGTGGATTCGTGGTGATGTTCGCCTTCATGGTGCTCGACATCTTCCTGCTCATCCGCAGTAGTCGCCAATATAAGAAGAAGTCGAAGGAAAGCAAGACCGATGTGTTCCGTCTGATGATGCGCACCCACGATCCGGAAATCGTATGGGATCTTCTCTCCAAGCGCGTGAGTCGCACCCAGAGCTTTGTGTGCCGCTTTGCCATGAGCGAGTTCTGCAAGATTCTCGATGCGTTCACGGGTCAGAGTGTCAAGGATTTGCGTCGTGCTGACCGCGAACTCCGTGACGAGCAGATGGTGCTCAAGAAATTCCGCAAACAGGAGATGCTTGCTCTCAAACGCATACCTCAGGACATCGCTCTCGAGCGCAACACATGGTTCCATATCGGTGCCAACTCCGACCAGCAGTTCGTGTACTGTCTCCGCCGTATGCTGGAGCCTATCAAGGAGCATGTGGACAACAACTTCAATCCGTTGCCCCAGACTTATATCAACGAGTTTGATCCTGTCCGCAAGGCGGTCGTAGACCTCATGTCGCAGACCGAGAGCATGATCAGTACGGGCCGTTACGACAACTATTCCGACGTGCTTGCTGAGGCTGAACGTTGCAAGAACGATCTCAGTGCAGTCCGTAAAAAGCACATTGACCGCATGTCGCAGGAGAAAGACAACACCAACTTCCAAGTGTCGCTGGTCTATCTCAATGTGCTTCAGGAAACACAAGAGTTTCTCAGCGTCATGCGCCATCAGTTGCGCGCCGCCAAGAAATTCACCGAGGTATAAGATTATTCCCGATAACGTCCTTTATTTTTGATGGAGCAATGTCCGCCACATACCGCACAGACGTGCGGATGTGCGGGCGTTGTTTTTTTGTTTCGTGGAACGGTGGCATAAAGGAACATTGTTTTAATTTTATTTTACAAATGTTTTAAGCGTTTTCCTTCAGACCGGTTTGCGCAAGCCGCAAAGGGAAATATTTGTGGAGTACAGGCTGACTAATTAATTTTTCACCGCGGTGAAAATTCCGTTAGTGTGCCATTAACGGGTCGTTAATGGCACACTAACGATTCTCAAGTAGGCGAGTAGGTCTTCTTGAATATGAAATTTGCTTACAATGTTTGTCTTGTTTCGAGTCTTTTTGAAATGAAAAAGCATGAGCCGTCCATGTAGGCAAATGTATGATTTGTGTAGGTTTGTGCATTGTTAAAATAGCCTTAAAATCAGTGATTTGTATGCGGTTTGTGTGGGTGTGTATGAAAAATGACGTTTTTTCGCGCGCATGCGTATATGCGAACGCTGATGACACAGCACACAGCGAACGCTGTTTTTGTTTCGTGTCGTTGGTCTTTGGAACGCTAATAAAAGTTGGTGAAGTGTGAAAGTTTCTATATATTTGTCCTATGAGGAAGAAAACTTTGCAGATATTTCGCGTTTTATTTGTAGTTGTCACCATTTAATAGTAATTTTGCAGCTTGAATGGGCTGATGATGTTTTCGGGAAAAACAAGACCCACAACTACTTAACAA
>CAKPTK010000037.1 GCA_934190685.1 uncultured Prevotella sp. | reverse complement strand
ATTTGAAAAGGTAGAGAAAGCATTGCTCCAATCAGGATTGAAAGTAAGACTTAAGTCTTCGAAAGATAACTCAACCAAGTATCATATCTACGAGGTAGAAGGTGTAGGGTTAGAGAAGGTAACTGTGGCTACGGCAGGTTGGAGTGTAAACATAGGCGTACATCCTGCGTTTGAATAGCCGAAAGTGCATCCTAAGAATATTTTGGTTATGAAACATATTTGTCATTTTCTGCTTTTTGTCTGCCGTTGGTGCTTTCTTCCTGTCAGGTAGTGAAAGAGGCAACCCGTGATGCAATGATAGAGTCGGTGCAAGACCCGAAGTCTGGAGCGAGGTTTTCGTGCGTGAGAATCCTGACGATTCTTATGAAATCAATGTGGGTGGTATCGTCAAGGCACGGAAACAGATGAGGAAAGAAAAACTGAAAAAGGAATTGGAGAGATATTGATACGAAAAATCCCGTATGTTTGGCAGCATACGGGATTTTGTTTATTACAGGTAATTCTTGAGTTCTGAGATTCGTGATATGATACCGTCGGGCAGTGTCTCGTCATATTGTTTCTCTTCCCACTGCAGCCCCTTAATCCAAACGGTGTGGCATCCGAGCGCATGGGCGGGTGCGATGTCTTTGTTGAAGGTGTCGCCCACCACCACCACTTGCGAGGCAGGCAGGTCGAGCGCGCAGACACCGAGTGCGAAGATGGCGGGATTGGGCTTGCGCACTCCTACCACTGCCGACTCTATGACGCGTTTGAAATAACTGTCAATGTGGGCATCCCGCAGGACGGTCTCTATGTTTCCGTAGAAATTGGACACAAGTACCATGGGGTATTTGTCTTTGAGATATTCCAATACAGAGCGGCTCTCTTCCAGCACTTCGTTGGTCAACTCATTCTCGTATTGCGCCATTCTCATGGCCAAGTCCACCACTTCCATGTCGTTCAGATGGAGTTTCTGGTGCTCCACCAGATAACTGAGTTGTAGCTTGTTCTTTTCCCGAAGTACATCGATGAAATGGAAGTCGGGTTGGATGATGGGATGGGTGGCCAAAGTACGCTCTCCATACACGTAGGCGGAGCGGAAGTCCTCCTTTTCGACAGAAACGTGGAAATGCTGGTATCCTTTCCAAAGCACCTCGGACCAATGGTCGCCCCGGGTGTCAAGTGTGCCGCCGAAATCGAAGATCACACCTTTTATATCAAGCTTGTTCATGGTTCTCTATGTTTTTAACGTTCTTGTTTCCAATCTTGATAAGCAGGATACCGATGGCAATCCATACCAATTCACGCAGGCGGGTGATGAGACCGGTATAGACACCAAGCGCACCCGACAGGTGAAGTCCGTCCACAGCCAATGCCAATCCTCCTTCTCGTGAGCCCAACTGCATGGGGGTGAAGAAGATGAGGTTGCTGAACAGCGAGGAGAAAGCCATGATGAGGATGGAGTCTATCACGCTCACATCGGCAGAGAAAGCCTTGAGAATCAGGTAAATCTCAAAACTCTGGATAATGCGTGAGGATAGTTCCAACAACAACGCACTGTAGAACGTGGACTTGTGTTGCTGGTGGAGCATGGCGATTTGCTGGTCTATCTGTTCCAATGTATCCTGCTTGGAGGCAATGAAACCTTTGGCCCAATTCTTCACGAACGGCACATGGGTGAGCAGTTTGATACCCTTCTTGGCCATTCCCGTGCGGTAGCCGTGAGAGAAAAAGTAGAATGCCAACAGGCAGAATGCGCCGATAACTGTGAGCAGTATCGCCATCGTGGCGTTCACAGGATGCACGGCGATATAGAGGAAGATGCTGAGAAACCAAAACCAGAAGTGGGAGAAAATGTGCATCATCACATAGAGAATCACCGATGAGGTGGCCTTACTGGTGCCGATATAAGGTTTCAGTTCCATGATGCGGTAGGGTTCTCCGCCCATCAGTCCGCAAGGAGTGGTGTAGTTGAGGGCGAATCCGCTGATGGACAGTTTGTATACGCGCCAGTAGGAGAGGTTCTTATAGCGCTTCTCGTCGTTGATGATGAGAAACCAGGAAAGGGTGTTGATCATGTAGACGCCAGCCCACAAGAGCAAGATGGCGGGAAAATATAGTCCCAGTCTCTGCAAGTATCTCCAAATATCATGATAGTCCATGTCCATCGTGCAGAGCATGATGACAATGGCGATGATGCCGAAGGCGAGGAAGAAGTTGCGCGCTTTATTTTTCATAACTGTCCAGTTTGTTGGTGATGCGCATGCACAACTGTTCGTGCTTCCAGTGCATATACACATAGATGGCGGTGAAAACCGTGATTTCCACGGCGCAATAGAGCCAAGGCAATCCGATGATGAGGGAGACAAAAAGGGTGATACTGCGCCAGTTGAAGGTGAGGATGTTGGTGTATTTCATCAGGGGAAGGCTGCCTTTACGGAAGTCTTCACGCAGTTGGGCGGGCATCTCCTGAGGATAGCGGCGGCGGATTTCCTTTTTGAGAATTTGGAATTTAGGCGTACTGTTCTCCTGTCCCTTGACATAGCGCACGTAGAACCATTGGAACAATTTCTGGATGAAATCCTTGCTCCAACTCAAATTGTTGTATTTCTCCACCTGCTTGTCGGCGTCGTCGACCTCGCTGCCTTCCTTTCCCTTCAGGAAATAAAGATGGATGTTGCGGTAGTAGTCGGCCAATCGACTTTGGTTGGCATGACAGAGAAAACCGCTCACCGAGGCAAGTACCCAAATCCAAATGCCCCAGGTGGGAGTGAGGCGGATGGCGATGGCCATGTAGATGGCAATAAACCAACAGTCGCCTGCCGCTCCGTCAAGAATGCGGCCGAGGGGTGTCTTCTTGCCCGTCATGCGTGCCAACTGTCCGTCGCAACTGTCATAGGTATTGGCCCAGATCAGCAGAAGGATGCCCAAGGCATTGAGTTTCAAGTCATCGAAGCCGAACAGAATGCCGGCACCCACACCAAGGAAGATGGACAGGATGGTCACCGTGTTGGGCGACACACCCAGTTTTTGGAATAACAATGCCCAGGCATAGCCCATGGGACGATAGAAATAGATGTCGATATGTTCTTCCGTATCGGAAGATTTCAGAGTGGAACGATAGCCGTTTGCCATTTTTATATTTCTCTTTTTACTTAGTTGTTGAAGTTTTTTTGCTTTATTTCAGTTTGACCACTTGCATCACACACTGGGCGATGTCGACGGAAGCTTCGGCGCGGCAAGGACCGAAACTGGGCCAGTCATTGAAGTCGATGATGGTCGTCTTTCCCTCGGGCGCCACAACACAGTCACCGCCATACACCTCTACTTGGAGAATTTCCCCAGCCTTGTCGGCTTCCGCTTTCACGGCGTCCACATCAAACTTATAGCCTTGCGCTTTGCCGTTGATGACCTCAAGTCCGAATTTCGACTTGCCCACACGGTCGGGATAGAACCAATAGAAGAAATTCGTGCCGCGAACGCCATAGAACTTCATCAGGTCACCCTTTAAATGCTCGTTCACCACCACGGAGGCTACGCCGCGGTGCCAGAAGTCTTCCAGGCAAGCCTTGGCTTCCGCAAGACTTTGCACATAGCAGGTATCTTCCTTTTGCTGGGCGCATCCGTCACCACGTTTCAACCAACAAGGGTAGCTCACATCTTCAGGTATTTCGCCATGCTGCTGGATAAACCAACTTTTGGGGTAAGACACACCGTTGTCAATCAACAAGTGGGACATCTTCTCCCGGATGCAGTTGTCGATGCCGCAAGGAGAATTGACCACATGTTTGCCTTTCGTTTCTTGTTCGGCGAGCACCTGCAGAGCCTTTTGACTGCGTCCCATGTTGAAGAAACCGTCGGCTTCCGTCACAGCAGCATTGCTTGCCAAGTCACCTTCGTTGTAGAGTCTCACCTCATTTCCCATGCCACGCAATTTTGAAGCCACTGCGTGCATGATGGCGGCATCGCTGTCGACACAGTTGGGCGAATAGACATTGCTGCGGCACACACCCACCAAATGGAGTGCGTCGGGGCAGCGCAGGAAACTTTCCGCTTTGTCGATGTCGCCCTTATGATCCACATCGAGAATCTTCTCAATCGGGTAAGCCTCCAAGTCAAGACCTTCAGCTACCAGTTGGCGTTGGAAATTGCGCATGCGGTGCAATCCCTTTTCCATGCAATGGTCAAGCACGGTGAGCGCTTTTTCGCGCAGACAATAGATTCCGCCCGAAATGAGATGGTCGTCGCCTTCCTGCGCATCATGGAACCCTGTGATGTGAAAATTCTTGTCGGTGCCCACCCACAAGGGCTTCTCGTCGTCCACATACGGTGTGACTGCCATGCAGCCGTCCAACTCCTCGTGCTCAAGGAAGTGGCGGATATATTTCTTGAAATCGTCTTCGTGGAAGATGGTGTCCACCGTGGTGAGGCAGAAGGGCTCACCTTTCAGATAAGGAGCGATGGCATGCAAACTGTGCATGCTGCTTGGAGTAGTCTTGATGACAATGCGCAGCGGGGCGGTCTTAGCCAAACATGCCAAGGCCTGTTGTACTTCAACAAACTGTTCGTTGGTGATGACGACAATCTCTGTCGCCCCACATTCAGTGAAGATACGGATGAGTCTTTCAATCATGGGCTCACCGAGAAGGGGAACCAATGGTTTGGGTTGTTCCACGCCCTCGTGGGACAGTCTACTGCCTTCACCGGCAGCTATAATTGCAAATTTCACAAATTATAATTTATAGAGTTTCTACTGTAAGAAGCGTAATTACACCTCTTTATATTTATATAATGACATGCAAAGGTACGACTTTATTTTCTAATGGCGCATCTCTTTATCTCATTTTCAGCAAAAAAAGTCTCTTTTAAAAGGAAAATGACCTGCTGTGCGAAGTGTGTCCTTCTATGAACCTCTTTGGAAATGATGGAAAAACACAGAGGAAAAGGACTGTTGAATAAAAAAGGTTGGTGCTGTTTCACAACAACATCAACCTTAACTTTTCTAACTAACTTATTATCAACTATTCATTACTTTCTTGTTTACGCTGCAAAATTACTGTGTTTTTGTGCATATTGTGTGTTTGGAAGATGAAAATGTAACGTAAACGTTTGCGCTTTCGATAAAGTTTCTTATCTTTGCACAAGATATATCAGCAGTAAGATGAAACAACGCCGCACATCACTTAAAGATTTAGCACAACAATTAGGCGTTAGCATTGCCACCGTGTCGCGGGCGCTCCGCAACAGTCATGAAGTGGGCGATGACATGAAACGCCGCATACAAGCCCTTGCCAAGGAATTGAACTACCGTCCAAACCCTTTTGCGCAAAGTCTGCGCAAGGAGGCGCCACGTATTATTGGTGTAGTGATGCCCAATCTTGTGACCCACTATTATGCGGCGGTGCTCGATGGTATTGAGGACTACGCTCGCAAAGAGGGCTATTCCGTGTTCAGCAGCAACAGTCATGAAGACCATGAGCGGGAAGCCGAGGCGGTGGACAATTTCATCAGCTTGCACTGTGAAGGAATCATCGCCTGCCTGGCACAGGACACGGTGGACTATTCTCATTTTGAGGAAATACACAAGATGGGCATACCGCTTGTGTTTTTCGCACGGACTTGTCTTCCGGATTTGTTCTCCTCAGTCGTCGCCGATGGTGATGTGGCTGCCCAGCAGGCTACCCAACATTTGATAGACACCGGCAGTCGGCGCATCGCTTTCATCGGCGGTCCCAATCATCTTGACATGGTGCGTCGGCGCAAGCATGGATATATCGAGGCCCTTCATGAAAACCGTATTCCTGTAGACCGGACGCTGGTGGTGTGCGACAAAATAGACTTCGATGTGGCGCGTGAGGCAGCCATCAAGTTGCTTAGCCGCAACGACCGTCCCGATGCCATCCTCGCTTTCAACGACATCATCACCTATGCCGCCTTTGATGCCATCAAGTCGATGAATCTCCGCATCCCCGAAGACGTGGCGATTATCGGATTCACAGACGGCGATTCGGCGGCCTTTGTCACCCCCAAGCTCACCGCTATCGTGGACAACGCCCATGACCAAGGGTACAAGGCGTGTGAATTGCTGCTTCGCAATATCAATGGAGATAAGAAAATTTACCGTGAGGTAGTGCCAATGGAACTGAAAATCAGAGACAGTAGTGACAAACGATAGTCGCCCAATCATATACAAAACCAATGAAAACCTGTTTATCAATCCTTACAATCCTATTTCTGTCGCTGTCCCAAACCGTGAAGTCGGTGGCGGCAGATTATAAGCAGAATGGCAACAGTGTGACCATTTCCGTAAAGAATCCTTCAGGACAATCGGCAAGAGTCGTGCGTTTACAAGTTGTCAATCCAAACATCATCCGGGTGGAAGCCACTCCGGAGCAGGATTTTCCGCAAAAACACAGTCTGATGATTGTGCCTCAGCAGCCGTTCTCCGATTTCAAGGTGAGCGAGACAGACGGAATTGTGGCGGTGAAGACCGATAGGCTCACTGCCCGTGTCGACGTGACCGATGGACGCATTGTCTTTTTGGACAAGGCGGGAAGAACCTTGCTCAGTGAGGTGAGACAAGGCGGCAAAACTTTCCATCGTTACACCGTGCCGACGGAAAATATCGGTGTGGGAACGCTCACCGACATGCAGCGTCAAGGATGGTCTTGGCGCGCACTCTTTGACAGTCCTGCCGATGAGGCTTTCTATGGACTGGGCCAACATCAGGCTGAAGAACTCAATATGAAGGGAAAGAATGAGGAGCTCTTCCAATACAATACCAAGATTTCCGTCCCTTTCGCTGTCAGCAACAAAGGCTATGGAATACTCTGGGACTCTTATTCACTCTGCCGTTGGGGCAATCCTGACGACTATTGGCAGTTGAACCGGGCTTTCACACTCTATGACAAGAATGGCAAACGTGGCGCGTTAACTGGTACATACACCGACAAGGGAGGAAGAACCTTGGAGCGACTGGAAGATTCCATCTATTTTGAACATGCCCATGTGGTGGGTAACCTACCCAAGAATTTCAAACTGAGCGGTGCGAAGGTGGTTTATGAAGGATTTATCGAGGCCCCTGTGCAGAGCCTTTACCGCTTTATCTTCTACTATGCCGGTTACACCAAAGTCTTTGTTGGAGGCAAGGAAGTAGTGGCGGAACGTTGGCGCACCGCATGGAACCCCAATTCTTATAAATTCACGGTTCCTTTGGAACAGGGCGTGCGCACGCCGATTCGTATAGAATGGAAACCCGATGGCGGTACCAGTTATTGTGGACTGAGAGTGGCCAAGCCACAGACGGAGGAAGAACAGGGGCGTTTGAGTGTGTGGAGTGAGATGACACGAGACATGGACTATTATTTCATCTACGGGCAGACGATGGACGGAGTGATTAGTGGTTATCGCACATTGACTGGCAAAGCCCAGGTAATGCCCCGTTGGGCAATGGGATTCTGGCAGAGTCGTGAGCGCTACAAAACTTCCAAGGATATAGAGAAGACGCTTGCCGAATTCCGCAAGCGGCATATTCCGATAGACAATATTGTACAGGACTGGAACTACTGGCCGGAAGACCAGTGGGGAAGTCACCAGTTTGAACAATCCCGATACCCCGATCCCCAGGCCATGCTCGACAGTGTGCATGCCATGCACGGTCGTTTCATGATCAGTGTCTGGCCGAAATTCTATTGCAATACCCGCAACTATCAAGAACTGGACTCACATGGTTGGATCTATCGACAGGCTGTCAACGACTCCATTCGCGATTGGGTGGGCAAGGGCTATGTAGGCTCTTTCTATGATGCCTATGCCGAGGAAGCTCGCAAGATGTTCTGGCGACAGATGGATGAAAATCTCTATTCAAAATATCATCAAGGCATCGATGCTTGGTGGATGGACGCCTCAGAACCCAACGTGCGCGACTGTACGCCGATTGGTTATCGAAAGGCTCTTTGCGGTCCGACCGCACTCGGTTCGAGCACGGAATATTTCAATGCTTACGCTTTGGTCAATGCCGACGCCATCTACAATGGGCAACGGTCAGTCAATCCTGACAAGCGTGTGTTCCTGCTCACACGAAGCGGTTTTGCCGGTTTGCAGCGCTACAGCACCGCCTCATGGAGTGGCGACATCGGCACCCGGTGGGAAGATATGCGTGCGCAGATGACGGCAGGCATGAACTACTCGCTGAGCGGCATCCCGTTCTGGGGAATGGATCAAGGTGGTTTTTGTGTGGAGAACAGATATGTCAATGCACAGAAAGTATGGAGCAAGACCGGAAAAGAAAATGAAGATATGAAAGAATGGCGGGAATTGCAAACCCGCTGGCATCAGTTCGGTTGTTTCGTTCCAATCTTTCGCACCCATGGCCAATGGCCTTTGCGGGAAGTGTGGAACATTGCCCCACAGGGACATCCTGCCTATGAAAGTATCGTATGGTATGACCGTCTTCGCTATCAATTGATGCCTTACCTATATAGTATGGCAGGTTGGGCACATTTCCATGATTATACGTTGATGCGTGCTTTGGTGATGGATTTCACCGATGATGACCGTGTCAATGACATCAAGGACCAGTGGATGTTCGGTCCAGCCTTGATGGCATGTCCTGTAGGTTATTATAAAGAGCGTCAGCGTAAAGTGTATCTGCCCAAATCTTGCGGATGGTATGATTTCTATTCGGGTGAATACCATGAGGGTGGATGCGACTGGATGGCGGCAGCTCCCTATGAGCGGATTCCCGTCTTTGTGCGTGCCGGTGCGATCGTGCCTTTCGGACCACAGATGGAGTGGAGCGACGAGAAACAACCGGAACTGATCAATCTTTATGTATACGCGGGGGCGGATGGCAAGTTCGAACTCTATGAAGACGAGAACATCAACTATAATTATGAAAAGGGTAAGTATGCCACCATTCCTTTCACCTACAACGACCGGACCCGAACATTGACCATCGGCAACCGCAAGGGGGCATTTGCAGGGATGCTCGAGTCTCGCAGATTCAATGTGGTGTTTGTGTCCCGAGATCATCCACAACCGCTTGATCTCGTTTCTCCCAAGGGTAAAATGGTGAAATATGTTGGCAAGCAAATCTCTGTGAAATTTTAATTCAGACAATCAGATATGAAGAAAAATGGTATGCTGTTGTTCTTCTTCCTGTTGACGGCTCTTTGTGCCCAGGCAAGAGAACGGATTCTTTTTGATGACAATTGGCTTTTCGCACTCAATCCGAAAGCCAAACTCATGGAAGTTCCAGAGTTCAACGATAGGGGTTGGCGACGACTCTCCTTGCCTCATGATTGGGCGATAGAGGGTAGCTTTTCCTCTTCCCATCCTTCAGGTGCCGGCGGAGGTGCCTTGCCGGGAGGCATGGGATGGTATCGCAAGCATTTCAAAATAGACGAAAACGACAAGTACGACAAGTATTTCATCGAATTTGACGGTGTGTATATGAATGCGTCAGTCTATATCAACGGCAATTTGCTCGGCACACGGCCCTATGGATACAGTAGTTTTGAATACGACTTGACACCCTACTTGAATCGTGGTGGTGACAATGTGATAGCGGTCAAGGTGGACAATACCGACCAACCCAACAGTCGTTGGTACAGTGGGTGTGGCATATACAGACATGTGTGGCTTACCAAGACGGAAGATCTTCATGTCGCCCATTGGGGCACACATGTCGTGCCGATTGTAGACGGGAAACAAGGCAAGGTCAACGTGACCGTGACTTTGGTCAACGAGTTGCTTGATTTCACAGCGAAAGCAGTCTTGCGCAATTCGTTGCTTGACGCAAGAGGTAAAGTTGTGGCCTCTCATTCCTCTTCTGTTACGGTGCCGAAAAGCAAGGATTTTAAACAGACCTTGACATTCAACAATCCAAAACTGTGGTCGGTGGAGAATCCATACATCTACACCGTGAAGACGGAAGTGGTAGTGAACGATAGGGTGGTGGACTCTTATCTGACCACAACAGGTTTTCGCTCTTTCACATTTGACGCAGAACATGGATTCTCTCTCAACGGAAAACAGATGAAACTCAATGGCGTATGCGAACACCACGATTTCGGCTGTCTTGGTTCTGCCATCAACGAAGATGCCATGCACCGCAAACTTGTCATGCTCAAGGAGATGGGGTGCAATGCCTTGCGTTGTTCCCACAATCCTCCAGCTCCGGAACTGCTGAACATGTGCGATACCATGGGCTTTGTCGTGATGGACGAGTCTTTTGACATGTGGCGTCGCCGCAAGACCAAGAACGACTATGCCCGTTTCTTCGACAAATGGTATGAGCGCGATTTGACCGATCTCGTCGTTCGTGACCGCAACCATCCGTCGGTGATGATTTGGAGTATCGGCAATGAGGTGCTTGAGCAATGGTCGAGTGCCAGCGCCGACAACCTCACCCTTGAACAGGCCAACTTGCTGCTTAACATGGGACATGATCCCTCCACACTTGCCCATGACAAGGAGTTGAGTGTCAACTCTTTGCTCACCCGCCGGTTGGCAGATATCGTGCACAAACTTGATTCCACTCGTCCGGTCACGGCTGGCTGCAACGAACCCAAGCCATCCAACCATCTTTTCAAGAGTGGAGCGATAGACATCATCGGATTCAACTATCATATAAAGGAATCGCGTGACGTGCCCAAGAACTTCCCACACAAACCTTTCTTTTTCACAGAAAGTGTGTCTGCACTTCAATCCCGCGGTTGTTATAAGATGCCCAGTGACTCGGTATATCTTTCACCTTCCCGTTGGGACCGCAAATGGATAGCCCCGAGCTACCGGTGCAGCAGTTATGACAATCAGCATGCTCCATGGGGATCGTCGCATGAGGAATCGCTCGATGCGGTGAAACATGAGTCCTATTGCGCCGGTCAGTTTTTGTGGACAGGTTTCGACTATATCGGTGAACCCACACCTTTTGGCTATCCGGCTCGAAGCAGCTATTTTGGTGTCATCGATTTGGCGGGCTTCCCTAAGGATGCCTATTACCTCTATCAGAGCGAGTGGACCAACAAGCCTGTGTTGCATCTCTTCCCTCATTGGAATTGGATTGACGGACAGGCCATTGACCTATGGTGCTATTATAACAATGCGGACGAGGTGGAACTCTTTGTCAATGGCGTGAGTGCCGGTGTAAGAAAAAAAGCGGACAGTCATCAGTATCATGTCATGTGGCGTGTGGTTTATCACCCAGGCAACATTCGTGTGGTAGCACGCAAGGATGGCAAGAAAGTGGGTGAAAAGACGATACAGACTGCAGGTGCTCCACATCATCTACGTCTCACACCTGACAGACAAACTATGCATGCGGATGGCAAGAGCCTTTCTTTCGTCACCGTGGAGGTGGTGGACAAAGACGGCAATCTCTGTCCCAATGCCGAGAATCAACTCTATTTCTCACTCAATGGACCGGCAACAATAGCCGGTGTGGACAATGGCAATGCCGCCTCTATGGAATTGTTCAAGGACAACAAACGCCGAGCTTTCTCCGGCAAGTGCTTGGTTGTGTTGCAAAGCACACATGAAAAAGGCGCGGTGACACTTAACGTCAAAGGTGTGGACTTGCAAACATCGTCCATTCATATCGATGTTAAATAAAAATAGAGGTGTGCCATACAGGGAATCAATCCCCAATATGGCACACCTCTATTGGATGTATTTAGGATTCTTAATAAGTCAACAGGTTCACCTTGTTGAGTTTCACATCACAAGCCGCGTCAATGTCCGTGGCTTTTTTTGTGTAGAAGATGGTACTGTTCTCTATGACAATGTCGTGCACCATTCCTTTTGCACCATGTGCCACGATGCCAGATTCTGTGCCGTGGCATACGATGTTGCTGATGTGTATGTTCCCGAAGTCTGGAGCGAATAGAGCCTTGACAGGTTCTGCCGTCTTGCCGCTTTCGTCCTTGCTTACGGAGTAGCCTTTGTCAGCATAAGTGGTTTCAAAACTGATGGCTTCCCCGATGATGTCGGTCATGTAAATGTTGCTGATAAAGATGTTCTCGGTCTTGCCACCGCGTTCAATGCTACTCTTGAAGCGCAGGCCTATATCAGTTCCGCAGAAACGGTTGTTGCGTACCACAATGTTTTTCATGCCTCCTGAGACATCGCTTCCTATTACAAAACCACCGTGTGCGTGATACACGGTGTTGTTTTCTATGAGGATGTTCTCGCAAGGTCCAGCCTCTATGCCAGCTTGACCTACACCGCCCTTCATGCAGATGCCGTCGTCACCCACGTTGACCGTGTTGTTGACAATCAGTGAATTCTGGCAGTTGCTCAAATCGAGACCGTCACCATTCTGTGCATTCCAAGGACAGAGAATGGTGACGCCATCTACCACCAGGTTTTTGCATCGTACGGGGTGCACGTGGAACCGGGGAGAATTTTGGAAGGTTACACCTTGGATGAGTATGTTCTCACATTCGGTGAAACGCACCAAGTCGGCACGGAGTTTTTCTTCCTTTTCAGGTGAGTTTGTTACGTTTTTGTAGTTCTTCAGATTGTAGGGAAACCAGAGCTTTCCCTCGTCAGTCTCGGTTCCGCCCATCGCCTTGAATTGGCTCCACTCGGTGTCGCTTACTTTGGAACGCTTCACAGGACGCCACCATTTGCCGTTACCATCGATGATGCCACTGCCTGTAATGCTGATGTTCTTACGCTTGGATGCGTTGAGGGCAGGCTTGGACTTTCCGAGAATCTTGCCTGTGGCTTTGTCTATGTCAAGATAGAGACGCTTGTCGGCAGAGAAAAGGATGATGGCGTTTTTCTCCAGGTGTAAGTCCACGTTGTTCTTAAAGGAGATCGGCCCCGTGAGCCAGATTCCTGCTGGCACATTCAAGTGCCCGCCTCCCTGTTTGTTAAGTGCGTTCATCGCCTTGCTGAAGGCTTCTGTGTTTAGGGTCACACCATCGCCTATGCCGCCGAAGTCCGTAAGAGAAACCTTATTGTCGGGAATTGTTGGCAAGGTCGGCTTGCTCATGGGACAAGGCAAGTTTTGGTAATACTGGTCGTAATGGTCTGCAAGGGCAGTCGTCGGAAAAGCTAACAAAAGAATTGCCCAAAACAAATGAGTTAAATTTTTCATCTTTAAAAGTTTTGTTTAGTATATAAAAACATGTAAGTGTTCAACTAAAAACCCGGTCTCTTACGAGTACCGGGCAATGAAAGGAGGAGGGGAATCGTCAAAATGAGATTACGGAAATCTCAACTCGGCGAATGGTTTTGCAATATATTGTGATAAAATTGCTTTCACTCAAGTAGTTGCAAAGTTACACTATTCTTTTATCTTCTCCAAATCTTCACCGGGATATATAACAAAATTAAAGACAAATCGTGTGGCATCAACTATTTTGTTGATAGATATTTTGTTATTTTAATCTGATTTTCTTACTTTTGCATAAGTTGTAGAGAATGTGTAATCATGAAACGCGGATTGCAGACAATGGATAATCGGAATCGCATGGAACTTCTGTTCAAGAAGTTCTACCATCGTTTGTATCTGTATGCTCTGACCTTTTTGAATGATGAGGACGAGTCGGCGGACGTCGTCTGTGGTGTCTTTCAAACGGTTTGGGAAGATTGGAATTCAGATGAATCCAACTATTTTGAGCCGACGTCCTCATTCTTCTATACCACCGTCCGCAACCGTTGTCTTGATTTGTTGCGCCATTCCAAAGCTGTCGCCAAATATGAGGAAATGCTCAAGGCTACGGAATCATTGGTGACCGATGAAAGTGTGAATGCTTTTGAACAGCGTGTCTTAAGGCTGCACCAAGCCATCTTGGAATTGCCTGAGCCAGGACAAACGGTGCTGAGGTGTGTCTATTTCAAGCGTCTGTCTTATAAAGAAACAGCGGAACACCTTGGCATGAGTGTGAATATGGTACACAAACATATGCTCAAAGTATTCCGCTTGTTAAAAGGAAATATGTCAAGATTTCTTGACGTTTTGCTCTTCTCGCTTATTTTATTATAGCATCTATATTTTTGATGAAATCTTCATCGCTCGGGCGGAAGGCATTGGAATTGTTGATGGTTCCGTCGGCATTGATGATGATGAAACGGGGAATGCCCGATACTCCCCATTGCTTGGAGATGACTATGTCCTGCTCCTTGTTTGCGTTGAATTGTGGCCAGGCGGGCTTGTCCTTCTTGATTTTCTTTAGCCATGCGTTGCGGTCTTGATCCAAGCTGATGCTGATAAACTGAATCTTGTCGTTGTCCTTGTAGTGTTCCACCATCTTTTCCATGTGGGGAATCTCCATGCAACATGGGCCGCACCAAGTGGCCCAGAGGTCGATGTAGAGCACTTTTCCGAAGAATTCCGACAAATGGTGCACCTTGCCGTCGGCGTCACTGAACTCCGCGTCTGGACATTTCATTCCGCTCTTGGTATTTTTCTTGGAGTCTACGATGAACTGATATTTCGCAAGGTCAGCCTTGTCGCACAGTTCGTTGGCACGGGCCCAGAATTTGTCCACATCCAGTCCTTCAGCGTCAATCACTCTTCCCACAAAACCTATGAGCATTTCATTTTTCTGTTTCTTGTCGCTCACGGTCTTGTCAATACTGTTGAGATAGTCTATTCCATATTCGGTCACATCATTGTAGTCGCTCTCGTTCTTGGGCAAGTTATACTCCACGAGAGTTGTTACAAGACCGTAGCTGGCATAGTCTGTGTCGTTGGGCAGAATCTCGTTCATCAACGCTTTCAGTTTGGCATCCGTCTTGGCGTTGAGTTTGTGCGCTTTCACATAGTTTTTCTGCAAGGAAATCTTGTTCATGAGATATTTCATCAACAGCGATTTCCGACAAGTCTTCTGATCGTCGGCATTTTTGATTTTGCCCACCATCTTTGTGAGTACGTCATGGTCGGCATCCAACTTCTTGAAAGCCTCGTCAAAACTGATGGTGTCTTTTTTCTGTTGCTGTTGTTCCATGTCCCAGTTGCGGGCAGGGCCGAAATCCTCAAACTTGTTCATGAATTCTGCCATAGCCACATTGTCGCCTGAATATTTCACAGTCTTCTTACCGTTCTTCACCGTTATCTTCAGGTTCTGGCGTTTGCCTGGTTCAAGTACCACGCGGTAGAAACTGTAGTCTTTCAGCATCAGTGCGGCTGTGCCTTTGTTCTTCAGGTCTTTGCCGTCCATCTCAAATACACCTTTGTTGTCGAATTTGAGTGGCGCATAGGTGAAGCCTACCCATAGGTTGGCGCCGTTTTGCAATGTAGTGTCGGGTATTTCAATGTGTAGTACCTGTGCCGATACTGCCAGTGGCAGAGCGGCGAGCAGGGTGAATAATGTCTTTTTCATTGTTCTTGTTTATTTGAAGAGTTCTGCAAGTTTGTTCTGCAAGTCTTCACCACGGAGGTTCTTGCCGACAATATTGCCTTTTTTGTCTACGAGTATGTTGGCAGGAATGGCCTTGATGTTGTAGGCGGCAGAAGCGGCGCAGCCCCATCCCTTGAGGTCGCTCATGTGGTGCCAAGGCATCTGCAGGCGTGTGATGGCCTTCTTCCATGCCTCCTTATTGTTGTCGAACGACACACCGATAACGTCAAAACCTTTCTGGTGATACGTGTTGTAGGCTTTCACCACGTTGGGCATTTCATGGCAGCAGGGACCACACCAACTTGCCCAGAAGTCAACGAGCACATACTTGCTCTTGCCCACATAGTCGGAGAGTTTCATGGTCTTGCCGTTAGGGTCAGGCATGGCGAGGTCTGTGTATTTCTGTCCTACGGCAGCCTTGGCTTCAGCCTCGCGTTCTTTCATGATGGATTTATAGTAATAATAATGGTGTCCTTGCCCCATCTTTTTCAGCACATCTTCCAGCTCGTCTTTGTTGAACAGGTTCTGGTTGTAGACGAAGAGCATGTCGCTCAAGGCAGAAGGAATGTGGTCAACGATGTATTTTTTGTTGAAGGCATCTCTAATTTTTGAGAGCGAATCAACTTCTGCCTTGGCTTTTGCTTTTGCTTCCTGTGTGGACGTGCTGTCCATATAGATTTTCCAAGGCTTGTCTACTGCATCCTCATAGGGCTTGACAGCCTTTTGATACTCTGCAAATTGCTGGCTGGCAGGTCCGCCCTTGACAATGGCTTTCTTCTTTTCCTTCACACCGTCACGGTTGTCGAAAATCTGTATTTCAATGTCGGCGTTTTCGAGCATCACGTCTGCCCAGTCAATAGGCTTGCCGTCGTGGAACGGAAGAATGTAGCGGTTTGCCAAACCATCGAACTCGCCCTTGAATTCAAACTTGTTGTTCTTGACATAGGCAGTATCCTCGGGCACCATGCTGAAGAATCCCTGCATGGAACAGAGGTAAACGGTGTCACCGTCCACCACACCTTCTGATGTTCCTGTGATGTGATAACCGTTGCCGGCAGTGGCTATGGTCATCATTGACGCCATAGCGGCAACAGATAAAATTAGCTTTTTCATTTCTTTTGTTTTTATTGGTTTTATATTTGTCTGCTATTGGTATTTTTCCATGATTTCTCTTACCGCCTGTGGATTAGATGGCGAGTTGAGTACCTTGCCGTCTGGCGTAATCATCAGATAATAAGGAACACCGTCGCCCACTTGATACTTGTGGAAGAGGTCTTGGTAGCCTTTCTCCGTGGTGATATATTGTGGCCATGGTTCAGGATGTTTCTCCATAGCCTTGCGCCAGGCATCGTCCTTTTTGTCTATGGACACACCGATGACAGCCAGTTTCTGTGGATATTCCTCCGCAATCTTTCTGATTTCAGGCATAGCTCCAATGCAAATGCCACACCATGATGCCCAAAAGTCTACAAGGACATATTTGTTCTTGGGTATCACTTTAAGCAGACTTTTGATTTTCCCCTTGGTGTCCTTCAGCTCCAGGTCCACAAGTTCACCGCCCTTGGTGGTCTTTTTGGCATATGCGATGCGTTGTTTGAATTCCTCCATTCTCAACGGATCATTTGGCTGTGCTTTGGTGATTTTCTCCTCGAGTGTATTTACCTGTTCTGCCGTGAGGTTATATCCTCGTTTTAGCATGTTGTTGGCGAGATAGATGGAGACAATGGATTGTGGATAGGCATTGATAAACGTCCAGTCACGGTCTTTGCCCTTCATATTTTGGTAAGCGTTGAAGTCCTTTTGCACTTCACCACCAACCACGTTCAAGTCCTTGTCCATGGTGATGTCATCATTGGACAAAAATATTTCCGTGTATGTCCATCGGATGGAATCGTTGGGCCATTTGTTTTTGTCAACGAGTTTTAGGTTATTGGTCATCAGTGTGCCCGGAAAGGCATGTGTCAGTTTTCCCGTCAGCACGAACTTTCCGTCCTTGATGGTCCCGTGAGCCACTTCTTCCGAATAACTGGAGTCAGTATGACAACATATTCCCACTTCATACCCATCAGGCATGTTTACCTGTCCTCTAACAATAAACCCTCTGTCTTGGGCGC
>CAKPTK010000036.1 GCA_934190685.1 uncultured Prevotella sp. | reverse complement strand
CGCTCTTGCCAATCCTTACAACAAATACAAGATTGTGGTCACAACGGTCGGACTGCCCATCGAGCAACTGGTGCCCGGCAGTGTGGACCGCAATGCACATGACTTGTGGGGCAACATCGACTACGGGGACGCTCCATGGGTGGAGAACGTTTCAGCCCCCGTCAAGTTCACCCACGGACTCTACGACCGCCACATCACCCTGTGGGCCAGCCATGGCAGATATTACGACACCAAGAAAAACACTTGGAAATGGCAGCGTCCCAATCTCTTCACCACCAACGAAGACCTTTTTACACAGACTATCGTTGTGCCCTATCTCATCCCCATGCTTGAGAAAGCCGGCGCCGTGGTGTTCACGCCCCGTGAGCGCGACTGGCAGACGGAGGAGGTGATTGTGGACAACGACGACCCCATACGCTCCCGCCGCTTTATCGTCAGCAACGGAAGCAAAAAATGGGCACAGGCACCGACGCAAGGATTCAAGAACACCAAGTCGGTATACTCGGACGGGGACAATCCCTTTGCGTCCGGCACAAGCTTGATGGTGGAGACGCAAAAGAAAGGAAACAGTTCCATCAGCTATCGTCCGCAGATAGAAAAGGAGGGAAGACATGCCGTCTACGTGAGTTATCAGACTCTGCCAGAAAGTGTGGACGACGCCCTCTACACCGTATGGCACAAAGGACAAGCCACCCAGTTCAGGGTGAACCAGACGATGGGCGGCGGCACCTGGGTGTATCTCGGCACCTTTGATTTCGACAAAGGGTGCAACGAGTACAACTGTGTGGAAGTTTCCAACACAAGCCACCGGAAAGGAGTTGTCACGACAGACGCCGTCCGTTTTGGCGGCGGCATGGGCAATATCGAGCGGGGCGGATATGTCAGCAACCTGCCAAGAGCCCTCGAAGGCGCACGCTACTATGCGCAATGGGCAGGTGCGCCCTATTCCATCTACAGCACCAAGCAGGGACAAGACGACTATGGCGACGACATCAACACCCGTTCGCTCATGTCCAATTGGCTGGCTGGCGGTTCTTGCTACGTTCCCACCAAACAGGGGTTGCGAGTGCCCATCGAGCTCTCGCTTGCCGTGCACAGCGACGCGGGGTTCCATAAGGACGGAAGGAGCATCTTCGGATCGCTCGCCGTCTGCACCACTTCCTTTAACGACGGCAGACTGAGTTCCGGCATTTCAAGGATGACGTCCAAGTCGTTTGCCGACCTGTTGCTGACGGGAGTGAACCGCGACCTAAGCAGCACCTATGGCGCGTGGAGCCGTCGTGACCTCTACGACCGCAACTATTCCGAGACCAGACTGCCGGAAGTGCCGTCCGCCATCTTGGAGACACTGTCGCACCAAAGTTTCCCGGACATGAAATTGGCGCTCGACCCCAACTTCCGGTTCACCATGGCTCGGTCTATCTACAAGACCATCGTACGCTATGTGGCGGACATGCACGGAAAGGCTTGCGTCATCTCGCCTCTCACCCCCAACAATTTCTCCGCGGAGATTACAGACAAGAACAAGGTGACACTGAGGTGGCAACCGGTGACAGACAAACTGGAACCAACGGCTATACCCACCTCTTATAATATATACACCGCGACCGGTACCGGAGGTTTCGACAATGGCGTCAACGTGAAAAGCTGCGAAGCCACGCTCGAGATTGAGCCTGGAGTGGTCTACAGTTTCCGGGTGACCGGCGTGAACCGTGGCGGAGAAAGTTTCCCCACACAGGTATTGTCGGTCTGCTATCGTCCAGAAGCCAAGAAGACCATACTCATCATCGACGGCTTTGACCGTCTGTCCTCTCCAGAAGTGGTCGACAACGGAAGCCAACAGGGATTTCTGCTGACTTCAGACCCGGGTGTCAGCAGAGGCATCAATGCCGGCGTGCTCGGCGCACAACAAGACTTCGACATGAGCCGCATGGGTGTGGAAGGACCTGGCGGAATGGGATATACCGGTGAGGAACTTGCCGGACGATTCATCGCCGGCAATGACTTCGACTATGTACGCACACATGCAGACGCCATCGACGCCACCCGTCAATACAACATCGTCAGTTGTTCCCGTGAGTCTGTGGAGAATGGACGCGTACTGTTGGGCATGTATCAAGGAGTGGACCTCGTCCTGGGATTGCAAAAGAATGACGGTCATGCCACCAAATTCTACAAGGCTTTCCCCACCATGCTGCAGTCCAAGCTCACCAACTACGCCCGCCACAACGGACGTATCATTGTCAGCGGCGCCTATATCGCCAGCGACATGACGACAGACAACGACAAACTCTTTCTCTCCAACACCCTGAAAGCCAGTGCGGCGGGAACCATCAACGAGGGACTGGAATACAGTGTCGATGACACAGACAGCAACGGACGAATCATCAACGGACTCGGCACGCAGTTCAGCATCTACAGCAAGCTCAACGACCGCCACTATGCCGCCACGACGACCGACAAGCTGCAATCCGCAACCGACGCATTCTGCGCCATGCAATATGCCGACGGCAGCACGGCAGCCGTGGCTTATGACGGCAAAGACTACAAGACATTCTCCATAGGATTCCCTTTAGAATGCATCAAATCAAAAGCCATGCTCAACAAAATCATGCACGGCATCCTCGACTTTGTCATGAAACAGTAATCAACCATAAATAATAAAACCATGTACAAAATTCAAGCTAACGCTTCTGGAACACGAAGCATTGAAGTGAGCGACGCTCACTTGGAGACCATCAGAAAATACTCTCTCCTGAAAAACCTCATCGACAGCAACGGCATCGTTGAGGAGAGTGTGCTCGACAAACTGAAACTCAATGTGCGCAGCCTCCTCGAGTCGGAAGCGGGCAAAGACAAAGCCCTGCTCGACCTCTGCCTCGATGTAATCTACAATAACAATATGAAAGCCCTGGGACTTCACAACCTCGTGCTGCTCTACATCGACTGGTGTGACACACATGCCACACAAGAGGAAGCTGCCGTGGACGACGCACCCAGCGACTAAACACCGCGAAAACATTTAAATGAAAGAATACAGACTCACCGACTTTCTTCCGACAACGAAGAAGGAAATGGAACTCAGAGGATGGGATGGCGTGGATGTCATCCTGTTCTCTGCTGATGCATATATAGACCATCCCGCCTTCGGGGCCGCCGTAATCGGCCGCACACTGGAAGCCGCCGGATACAAGGTGGCCATCGTGCCCCAACCCGACTGGCACGGCGACTATCGCGACTTCAAGAAACTGGGGCGTCCAAGACTCTTCTTCGGCATTGCCCCCGGATGTATGGACTCGATGGTCAACAAATACACTGCCAACCGACGCCTTCGTTCGGAAGACGCCTACAGTCCGGACGGAAGACACGACTTGCGGCCGGACTATCCGACCATCGTCTACACCAAGATTCTGAAGGAAATCTATCCCGACGTGCCTGTCATCCTCGGTGGCATCGAGGCTTCCATGCGACGCCTCACCCACTACGACTATTGGCAGGACAAGCTCATGCGCTGCATCCTCTGCGACTCGGGAGCCGACATGATTATCTATGGCATGGGCGAGAAACCTATCCTGCAAATTTGCGAGGAACTGGAGAATGGCGTGCCGGTCTACGAGATGCGCGATATTCCACAGACCGTATATCTTTCTAAAAAAGAAAACATACCCAACGGCATAACAGAAGACGACATCGTGCTGCACAGTCATGCGGAATGTCTGAAGAACAAGAAAGCGCAAGCGGAGAACTTCAGACACATCGAGGAAGAATCCAACCGCATTCACGCCCATCGACTGTTGCAGGAGGTGGACGGAAAGTTTGCTGTGGTCAATCCGCCCTATCCGCCCATGACCACGGAAGAACTCGACGCCACCTACGATCTTCCCTATACCCGACTGCCCCACCCCAAATACAAGAACAAGCGTATCCCCGCCTACGAGATGATCAAGTTCTCGGTCAACATCCATCGGGGGTGTTTCGGCGGTTGTGCCTTCTGCACCATCAGTGCGCACCAAGGCAAATTCATCGTCTGCCGAAGCAAGGAAAGCATCCTCAAGGAGGTGAAGCAAATCATCGAGATGCCCGATTTCAAAGGATATCTCAGCGACTTGGGCGGCCCTTCAGCCAATATGTACGGCATGCACGGCCGCAACCACAAAGCCTGTGAGAAATGTGCCCGACCATCATGCATCCATCCGAAGATTTGTCCGAACCTCGATACCGATGTGAGCGCATTGCTTGACATCTACCACAGCGTCGACGCCCTGCCGGGCATCAAGAAGAGTTTTATCGGCAGTGGTGTGCGCTACGACTTGCTGCTCTACAAAAGCAAGGACGAGAAGGCCAACGCCTCAGCACGCCAATACACTCGCGAACTCATCTGCAACCACGTGAGCGGAAGACTCAAGGTGGCACCAGAGCACACCAGTGACAAGGTGCTCTACTTGATGCGCAAACCGTCTTTCAGCCAATTTGAAGAGTTCAAACGCATCTTCGACCAAATCAACCAAAAGGAAAACTTGCGGGAACAAATCATTCCTTATTTCATCAGCAGTCATCCGGGCTGCACCGAGGAAGACATGGCTGAGTTGGCAGTCCTCACCAAGAAAATGGACTTCCACTTGGAGCAAGTGCAAGACTTCACGCCAACACCGATGACGGTAAGCACGGAAGCCTGGTATACGGGATTCAACCCCTACACGCTTGAACCTGTGTTCTGCGCCAAGAATCCGAAAGAGAAACTGGCGCAACGACAGTTCTTCTTCTGGTATAAGCCCGAAGAACGACGCACCATCGAGAATGAACTACGCCGTATCGGTCGTCCAGACCTCATTCCGCAACTATACAGTGGCATGCCTTACAAGCCCCACTATGGCAAGCGCGTTGACGCATACGACGAGGAGGAAAGGCCTCAACGCGCCTACGGAAAGAACAAGCGCAACGCACAGCAACGAGAAAGAAACAATGATAGAAATAATAGAGCGACAGGTCGTCGGCAAGAAGAGCCAAGAGGAATGCGAAGACGGCATCGTGGTGACCGATGATTTCGTAGCGGTCATTGACGGAAGTACAAGCAAGACTGAAAAGCAGTTTTGCCCTTCCATGCGCAACGGCCGCTATGCCATGACATTGGTGGAAGAGGTTGTCAAGCGACAAATGTCTCCAGAAGACAAGGTCGAGACCTTTTGTCTGAAAGCGACGCAACGAATCCGTCAATGTTATCAAGAGCACAACGTGGATATGGAACGCTTGAAAACCAATCCTGTAGAGCGGATGACCTGCAGTGCCATCGTCTACAGTTCCGCTCGAAAAGAAATATGGCTTGTCGGTGATTGTCAGGCATTTGACTGTACGGACAGCAAGTTGTACGAGAACAACAAACCTTACGAGCAACCGATTGCGGAGATGCGTTCCGCCCGCATCCGTCTCGACTTGCTTGACGGTGCCGACCCTGCGACATATCGCATCCAAGACAAGGGACGGGACTTCATCCTTCCACTGCTGCGGGAATACTGCAAATACCAAAACGTGACCTATCCTGTGATTGACGGATTCAGCATTCCCATGAATACGGTCAAGGTGGTTACCCTTCCCGCGTCCACACAAGAGTTGGTGCTGGCCAGTGATGGCTATCCTGTCCTATCCAAGACCCTAAGTGAATCGGAAGACAATCTTGCCCGGATTTTAGCGGAAGACCCATTGCTCATTGGGCAAGTGAAGATGACCAAAGGATGGATGAAAGGCAACCGCTCGTTTGACGACAGAGCCTATATCCGTTTTAGAATTTAACCACGTCAACCTCGACTCATAACCATATAATATAATGATCAGCAAGGCAAAGATAAAATACATCCATACGCTTCAAGCGAAAAAAGGCCGCAATGCCGAACAATGTTTCGTGGCGGAAGGCCCCAAGGTCGTAGGCGATTTGATGGAGACATCCTCACCAAAGACGGTTGTCGCCACTGCGTCATGGCTCGACGAGCACAGGAACATGTTGGGAAACAACACGGAACTATACGATGTGACGGAAGAGGAACTCCAAAAGGTGAGTTTCCTGCAACATCCACAACAGGTGCTCGCCATCTTCCCCATGTACAGCAACACTAAAGCCTCACTGCCCGATGCCGACGAGTTATGTCTGGCACTTGACGGTGTGCAAGACCCCGGCAATCTCGGCACCATCATCCGCATCGCCGACTGGTTTGGCGTCAAACGGATTTATTGCAGCCGGGAGACCGCCGATGTTTACAACCCCAAGGTGGTGCAAGCCACCATGGGCAGCATCGCCCGAGTGCACCTTGTCTACACAGACCTTGCCCAATTGCTCACCCAAGCACAAGGAAAGATTCCTGTCTATGGAACGCTGCTCGATGGCGAGAACCTGTATGAGAAGCCTTTGACCGCAGGCGGCATCATCGTGATGGGCAACGAGGGCAACGGCATTTCACAAGAGATACGCCCCCTGGTGACGGAACGGCTGCTGATTCCCAGTTTTCCGCCCAACCGCCCCACAGCGGAGAGTCTCAACGTGGCCATCGCCACGGCAGTGACTTGCGCCGAATTCAGAAGAAGAATATCATCATTAATTTAAAATCCAACAAATATGGAAGAAGAGAAGATTTACGACATGACGGACGGAACTGTTGAATCCCGTTATGTGCAAGAACTCAAAGACCGTAGTTACGTCAATTGCCTGACTACGGCCTATCACAATGTTGTCGACAACTTCAAGAGTCTGTTCGACCAAGTATGGAAACTAGCCTTGGTCTATGCCGTCATATTCGGCATCACCATGGCTGTGCGCTACACCACGCTTTCTGTTGACAAACCATTCGACATGCTGCTCAATCTTCTGACCTCAGCAGCGACTGTCGTTGCCGGCATCGTCTATGTTGGCAAGATTTTTGAATTCTTGAATGGGCATGACTTCAAATACAACCATCGGAGTCGTCTGCTACGCCATTGCCATTGCCTTCTTCATGGCCGTCATGATAGGAGCGATTTTCTTGGCTTTAGGGACAAGAAATCCGATGGCGATTTATGTCGCCATTTGGGGGGCCGTTCTTGTATGGGTAGTGTTCTTAATCGTCTGGTGCACACCTCTTTGCTATTCTGGAACCAAGTTCATGATGGACGACAACGCCCACTTAATCCATGTATTGGGCAAGGACTGGAAAAAAGGATTCAAGCATTTCGGTTTCATCTTTGCGACGCTTTTCCTGGAATCCATTGTCATCGGTGTCATCAATCTCTTGATTTTCTCACCTTTAATCGTGATTGCTGTCGCCTGCCTTGAATCCTATCATGGGGCAAATATGGGAGACCCGATGACGATGCCCTCCAGTCTGTTCCTCCCGATCTGCCTACTTGCGATCATATCCATGTTCGTCAACTGCTTCTTAATCATATGGCAGGCCTTCACCTATTATTATATTTATGGAACTATAGAAACAAGAGATTATGAAACAAATGAAGCAGAGAGTCTTGTTCATTGATCGTGACGGCACACTTATCGAAGAGCCGGAAGACGAGCAGATAGACAGTTTTGAGAAACTCAAGTTTACCAAAGGGATGTTTCGAAACCTTGGTTTCCTCCGCCGGAAGACTGACTTCAAGTTCGTGATGGTCAGCAACCAGGACGGTCTGGGCACGGCGTCTTTTCCAGAAGAAACGTTCTGGCCGGTACACAATTTCATCTTGCAGACCCTTGAGGGAGAAGGCATCACCTTTGACGAGCAACTCATTGACAGACATTTTCCCGAGGACAACTCCCCCATGCGCAAGCCCGGCACGGGAATGCTCACCGCCTACATAGACAATCCCGACATTGACCTTGCCGGCAGCTATGTGATTGGCGACCGGGAGAGCGACCGCCAGCTGGCGGAAAACTTAGGCTGCAAGGCGCTCATCTTGGGACAAGACGACATGACCTGGGACAAGATTGCCGAAATCATCTACGGAGGAGAGCGCATCGCGGAAGTGAAGCGCACCACCAAGGAAACAGACATCCATGTGTGGCTCAACCTTGACGGTTCGGGCAAATGCGACATTTCCACAGGGCTCGGATTCTTCGACCACATGCTTGAACAAATCGGCAAACATGGAGGTATGGACTTGACGATACACACAAAAGGCGACCTTGAAGTCGACGAACACCACACCATCGAAGATACAGCCCTTGCCCTGGGCGATTGCCTACTCAAGGCCCTGGGCGACAAACGCGGCATCGAACGCTATGGCTATTGCCTGCCCATGGACGACTGCTTGTGCCAAGTGGCACTCGACTTTGGCGGACGGCCATGGCTCATCTGGGACGCTGAGTTCAAACGCGAGAAGGTGGGCGAAATGCCGACCGAGATGTTCCTCCACTTCTTCAAGAGTCTCAGCGACGCTGCCAAGATGAATCTGAACATCAAGGCAGAAGGCACCAACGAGCATCATAAGATAGAAGGCATCTTCAAAGCCTTGGCCCGCAGTCTCAAGATGGCCGTGAAACGCGACATCTATCATTTCGACCTTCCCAGCACCAAGGGATTATTATAATCTATACAGGCTCAGTCTTACCCGGTTTGCCAAGACTGAGCCTGTTTCTTCACCACAAGTTCTGTATCTTTCGCTATTGGCACGGTTTTTGCTGATTTCCTCTTTAAAATACTAAGGAATGCCATCCTTCAAGGCACAAGAAGAAAAATCATGGTCTAATCGCTTGCAAGAGCCGAATAAAAACAGTAAATTTGCATGGTATAGTCTGCCGAGCCTTCCTCCAAGAGAAAGGGATGCGGCACAACTTCAAAGATTGTACCTCAGGAGAGATTCCTTATCCCTCAACTTCCAATCGCAAGGAAAGGAAGGAGGGAAGAACAGAACTAAGAAAAGAAAGAAGACAATGACAAACCAATTCTCAAACACAGTGTCGGAAATTCTGGCTTTCAGCAAACAAGAAGCAAGCAGATTGGCTTCGGAATGCGTAAAGCCCGAGCACTTGCTCCTCGCCATGCTACGCGAGCAGACAGACACACTGCAAGGATTTTTCAAGGCGTTTGCCGTAGATACCCAAGTTCTCAAAACAGAACTTGAGGAAAGACTGAAAACTGTCAATACCCCAGAAAAGATTGAAGAACGAGACTTGACGCTCGACGAGAAAGCCAGCAACATTCTCAAATTGTCCGTCCTTGAAGCCCGTCTCGGACGCAGCCAGCAGGTGACAGAAAGTCACTTGTTGCTGGCCATCTTGCATGACCAGGCTCAAACGGGAGCAAAAGATGTATTGGAAATCAACCATCTCAACTACGAAGATTCCCGACTCTATTTCTCAGATGGAGCAGACACACCCGCACAAAATCCTACAGACGGCATAGACATTCCCGACGACGAGGAGGAAGAAGAAGACAGCATCTTCGCCGACCCGGGCAAGGACAAGGCAGCACAGCAGCGTACGGCACAACCTCAACAGCAGCAGCGCCGTCCCACCAAGACACCCGTGCTCGACAATTTCAGCCACGACCTCACCAAAGACGCTGAAGAAGGCAAGCTTGATCCCGTGGTGGGACGCGAACGTGAAATGAGACGTGTGGTCGAGATTCTCGGTCGCCGCAAGAAGAACAATCCCATCCTCATCGGTGAGCCGGGCGTGGGAAAGAGTGCCATCGTTGAAGGACTGGCACAACTCATCCACCGTCGCCAATGCTCCCCCTTGCTCTACCACAAGCGCATACTCAGTCTCGACCTGACAGCTGTTGTGGCGGGCACGAAATATCGCGGACAGTTCGAAGAGCGCATCAAGGCACTCATCCGGGAATTGGAACAGAATCCCGACATCATCATCTTCATTGACGAGATACATACCCTCATTGGCGCAGGTTCCGCCCCAGGCTCCATGGACGCCGCCAACATTCTGAAACCGGCTTTGGCACGAGGCATTATCCAGTGCATCGGCGCCACAACCATTGACGAATACCGCAAGTCTATCGAGAAAGACGGAGCCTTGGAACGTCGTTTCCAACGTGTCACCGTCAACCCGACAACCGCGGAAGAGACGCTCCAAATCCTGCAGAACATCAAACCTCAATACGAGAAGCATCATCATGTGCGCTATACTGACGAGGCCATCGAGGCTTGCGTCAAACTGACAGAGCGTTATGTGAACGACAGACAATTCCCAGACAAAGCCATCGACGCCATGGATGAGGTGGGTTCCCGCATCCACATGGGTCATGCCGATGTTCCACCAGTGGTCGTTGAACTGCAAAAGCAGATTGAGGAAACGGAAAAGAAGAAACAGAGAGCTGTTGTCAACCAAAACTTTGAACTTGCCGCCAGCTTCCGCGACAAAAAGTTGCAATTGGAGGACGAACTGTCCAAACAAACGCAAAAATGGGAGAACGGAGAGCAGACGGATGTCAACGAGGTGACCGCTGACGATGTGGCAGACGTAGTGTCCTTGCTCACAGGTGTCCCCGTACAGCGCATGCAGCAAGGAGAAAGCGACCGCTTGAGGTCACTCGGACAAACACTCAAGGCGAAGGTCATCGCACAGGACGAGGCTGTGGACAAGGTGGTGAAGGCCATCCAACGAAACAGAGTAGGCCTCAAAGACCCCAACCGCCCCATCGGCGTGTTCATGTTCCTCGGGCCTACAGGCGTGGGAAAGACCTATCTTGCCAAGAAACTGGCTGAACAGATGTTTGGCGGCGACGACGCTCTTATCCGCATCGACATGAGCGAATACAGTGAGGCATTCAACACCTCACGACTCGTAGGAGCGCCTCCAGGATACGTGGGCTACGAGGAAGGCGGACAATTGACAGAGCGTGTGCGCCGTAAGCCCTACTCCATCGTCCTGCTCGACGAGATAGAAAAGGCTCACGGCAATGTGTTCAACATGTTGTTGCAAGTGCTTGACGAGGGAAGGCTCACCGATGGCAATGGACGCTTGGTGGATTTCCGCAATACAATTATCATCATGACCTCCAATGCCGGTACTCGCCAACTCAAGGAGTTCGGCAGAGGCATCGGATTCAACGCCTCCAGCATGAACGCCACTTCTCTTGGCACGCAAGATAAGGAATACGCACGGAGCATCATCCAGAAGAGTCTGAGCAAGCAATTCAGCCCAGAGTTCCTCAACCGTCTCGACGAGATTATCACCTTCGACCAACTGGACCTCGCCGCCATCAAGCGCATTGTTGACCTTGAGTTGCGTCAGCTCTACACCCGAGTGGAGCAACTGGGCTACCACCTTGAGGTGACAGACGAGACAAAGGAAAAGGTTGCGACCAAGGGATACGACATTCAGTTTGGTGCCCGTCCTCTGAAACGAGCCATCCAAACTTATATAGAAGACAAGGTTTGCGAGCGCTTGCTCAACGAGAGTTTGACGCCGGGCGAAACCATCACTCTCTAAAGACACAATCCATTACCCTGTTACAAACATGGACAGGGTAATGGATTTTTTGTTTTTCCATTAAAACGAATGAAACTAAAACATTAAAGTCTATGAATACCAAACGATTATTATCACTACTGTTGTCTACAGTTTTCACTTTGACAATGTGTGCGCAAAACGTTGTCAACTTTGTCAGCTACGAACAAGACCAGGGTGAAACCTCCGCCTCTATTTCCTTGAAAAACAATACGGAAACCAATATAAGTTCGTTACAATTCCGCATTATCTATTACAACATGCAAGACAACCCCATAAGCTATAACGATTTCAACGAAACACTCAATATAGCCCCAGGCATGACTAAGAGTATGGAAATGGACGCCTATGGATGGAATAAAGATTATTACTATTATTGCAGTCATTCTTATTCCAATAACGCTAAAGCCTTCAAAGTGAAGTTCCAACTGCTGAATTATAATGGAAAAGCCGTAACAGAAACAGAGCAAGAACCCAAACAAGCTGATAACGTTTCTGAAACAGATATCTCTGAAAAACCCCTCTTTGACCACATGCCCCGTGAAGAGAAATACATGTTGGGCTTTCCTTTTATTTTTCTTATCATAACGACCGTAGTATCCTTTGGGATTTATTTTGGTTTCTACATTCTTGTCGCCATCATGGCATCAAAGCGCCAACGCAGCCTGTTGGGATGGATACTCATCAGCGTCCTTATCACACCTGTATTTGCCGCTATCTTGCTCTTAATCCTCGGTGATGCAGACGAAGAATCATAACAAACACAACATCTATTCTAAATCATTACAGTCAAGTATAAAATCACTCATGCCGAGCATACCAAAAGAGCCGGACCTCATGATGAATGAAGTCCGGCTCTTGCCATATCAAAAAACTTGCTTATTGCTTATCTGATTCTGTCTGCTGCCCTGACCAACTTTTCGTCGTCATTGATGCCCTTGCGCGCCAACATCGTGAGCACAAGAGCGACAAAAGGAAGACAGGCGGCAAACGACGGATGGAACTTGGCATCACCACCCATGGTCATTCCAAACACTGCATAGACAATATACCATCCGATGTAGAGCAGGATGTTGAACATGCAGAAACGCGCCTGCTGCTTGCGGTTGTTGAAACCGAAAATGGCAGCCAACGCCACCGGGCAGGTAACAAGGAGTATGGCAAACAATGCCCATACAGAATATTGCGTCTCCCCTGTAGCCTTGTCCGCAATCCAGAGATTGAACATCTCGCTTCCCACACCCATTCCTGCCGGGATGAAACGTCCGACAGGCAGACACAGGCACACCACGGAAGCGACCAGGGCGAGAAACAGGTAGACGGTTTGCTTGCGCTGAATCATTGCTTAGTCTTTATTCTCCTCGTTGGCGTTGTCGGCAGGATTGTTCCAATAGATGTCACCGTCGATAAACTCCTGTGTGGCGAGCAATGTCGGCTTGGGGAGTTTCTCATAGTAACGAGAAATTTCAATCTGCTCACGGTTCTCAAACACTTCGTCCATGCTGTCGTTGTAAGAAGCGAACTCTGCCAACTTCTTGCTGAGGTCTTGTTTGATCTCCACTGAGATTTGATTGGCACGCTTGGCGATGATGGCAACACTCTCATAGATATTGTTTGTGTCGTCACAAAGATCCATGATGTTGCGGGTCACGGTATTTACCGGTGCTTTTGATTTCTTGTAATCCATTTTATTTATAGCTATAAATTGTATTTGTTTCAGTCTTTTGTATATTTCTTGCAACTCTCGATGAGCTTCTCCGCCAGTTTTTTGTTGGGAGAATCGGGATATTCATTGATGAATCCGTAGCACTCGTCCTCAGCGTCACGATAGCGGTCGGCTTTCTTGTCCTCCACACTCTGTGCGGCGAGGTCATACTTGCTTTTCATGATGAGCAGGGCGAAATCCTCGCGGAAGTTGGTGTAAGGATAGTCCTTCAGCGCATTCTGGGCGGTGATGATGCAAGCCTCGTAGTTGCTGCCGCCATCGGTGCAGTTGCCGAAATAGGAGCCAAGATTGTAGTAGAGCTTGGCTGAGAGCAATTCCTTCTTCACGAGTTTATCCTGCAACTCGAAGAGTCGCTGCTGGGCGACACCCTTGAGACTGGCATTGGGATAAAGGTCGAGATAGTCCTGGAAGGCCGCAATGGCAGCAATCGTCGGTGTCTGGTCAAGGCGAGGTTCCGGCGTACTCATATAGAGACTCTGTCCTACATAGTAGAACGCCTGCTCCGCATAGATGCCACGAGGATAGGATTTGGTGTATTTCTTGAATGTCTCGGAAGCGCTCTCATAGTCCTTGCTGAGATATTGCGCCATGCCGAGCATATAGAGGCTCTCCTCTGCCTTGTTGGTGCCTTTCTGGATATTGATCAGGTCTGTGAGCAATGTGATGGCCCGCTGATACTTGCCCAATGCGAAAGACTCCTTCGCATATTCATATTTGTAGCTGTTATCCGGACTCTTATAGACCTGATTGAACTCGTGTGCGCAACTTGAGAAAAGCAAGGCTCCGCACACAGCCGTAAGAATGGTTTTCTTCATATATATGATATTTGCGTTGCAAAATTACAAATAAATCCCTCAAACACAAAGTGTGTCTGTTGTTTTTTTACAAAAAATCACGTTTTCTCCGCTAATTTATCATATATTTTCGTTTCTCCCTCTTTCCGTCTCCGCCCTTGCATCAATTATGGCAAGAGCGGAGACGGAAATCAGAAGTTCAACGTATAGCCCACACTGACATCCAACGAGGCGTCGATGTCCTGTCCACAATTGTGGCGGGAGCCATACTGGAATTTCATGTCAAGTCCCTTGAGCAGGGTCATGTTGACGCCCACCGTCCATTTGTTCATCGTTGTAAAGCCCTGTGCGTTGAACCCGTCGTAACGGGCGAGCGGCACGACACTGAGGTTTTTCGGAGCGGAAGGAAACAGGGTCATCACATCGTAGCCAGCCTCAACGCCATAGCCCATCGCATGACAGTCGGAAGAGTAGATATATGAACCGTCTATCACCAATCCATTCTTCTGATAATCAAAGTCAAACGCAGCATAGGTTAAACCGTCAGTTCCAACATAGTCTGGACGGGTATAGCAGACCATTCCTGCTGAAGAAGTGCCCTTATAGCCACTCACGCCCAAACGCAAGCCACACGATGCGGCATAGTCCACACGAGCAGCCACACCAAGTGTCTTGGAACGGCGCAAAGGGGCGTCCATATAGAACAGTCCGGACAGGGCGTAAGACCATTTGCCCGCACTTCCCCACACACCCACTCCATGTTCGTGCCACGACATGGGCAGCATCATAGCCTCCGACTCCGGGTCGTAGATGGTCAGCGCGGGACCACCGGCATTGGTCAGAGCCACGGGCACGTCAAGGATACCCAACTTGGCTTGGACGGCCTCGGAGAAGCGCTTGTTCACATAGAGTTTGTTCTTGAAAAAGCAGTCTTTAAACTTGTCTTGCCATTCTCCGTCATCGAAGAAACGCTCGTATTCAACTTCGGCCACCAAACTCCAGCTGCCGAGATTGACTTGGGCTGAGAAGACGAAATGGGGAAAATCCCAACACTGGCGATTCTCGGAAAATCGCTTGTGGCCATAGTTCACTTCTGTATAAAAACTGCCGGAAAAGACAGAAGTCTTCTCTTCCGCACCGCTGTCGGCAGCCATTGTGGTCGTGTCGGGGACTGCCGCCTGAAGGGGCGATGTCCCGTTGTCGTTCATAGCCCATGATGTCATTGCGCAAAGGCTGAGACCTCCCGCAAGGGCTAAATTCAGTATTTTCATTTTCTTCAATTCTTAACGGGTGCAAAGTTAAGAATTGTCGGGAATGTCCGCAATACCTAAAAATGATGATTTCAATAGCCGTTCCCTTGCGCGAGCATCATAAAAAAATGGGGAACGGCTATTGATTTTCAGCTTATTGGCAGACCCTACAAGTTTTTCTTGGGATACATGGCATCCCACCATGTGGGATCGTCCTGCAGCCATTTGGCGAACCAGGCATAGATGGTCTGCTCCCAACGGACACGCTTGGCATAGTCTATGATATGGTGGTCCTGCCCTGTCACCTCGACGAGCGCGGTTTCCCGTCCGAGCAACTTGAGGGCGGTATACATGGCCACGCTCTGTGCGGTGGGCACGTTGTGGTCGGCAGTGCCGTGCAGGAATAGCAGTGGTGTATGGATTTTGTCGGCATTGTAGAGCGGACTGTGGTCCACATAGAGTTCCTTGTTGTTCCAAGGATAACTGTCTGCAGCCGCCACCTCATTATATGAATAGCCCCAGTAGCCAAAGCCCCAGTAGCCGGTGATATCGCTGATGCCGGCATGGGAGATGGCGGCGGCGAAGATGTCGGTTTTTGTCTGCAGATACTGGGTCATGAATCCGCCATACGACGCCCCGATACATCCCACTTTCTTGCTGTTCACCCAGGGGTGTTGCTGACAGAAAAGGGTGGTTCCCTCGATGATGTCGTCGGCTGTGTAGTCGCCGTAGGCATTGACATGGCGGGCGGCAAACTCCTGTCCGAAGCCTGTGCAGCCACTCGGTTCAAGCACCAACACCACATAACCTTGGGCGGCATAGACATGAGCGGGATAGCGGCTTTCCAAGTTGCGGCTCACAGGCGAACATCCGCCGTAATAGTTGACAATCATCGGATATTGCTTGGATGCATCGAAATGGGGAGGCAGATAGTAGCGGGCGGTGAGGATGTCGCCACGAGAATTTTTGTAGGTCCAGGGAAGACAGTCGCCTAGAGTGATGCCCTTCAGATTGCGCGCACTCACATCGTCTATAAGTGTCGACTTCCGCGACTTGGTGTCGAGTGCATAGAGGCGGTCGGAGTTGGAGGCACTCTGTCCCCACCACACCATTTCAGACGAAGCGCCAGCAAGATTGAACCCTTCCACAACATCCTCATTCACAGAGATTCTCGCAATTTTGTCAGAGTAAGGGTTCAACCGATACAAGCAGACAGAATCCTTGTGCTCAGCCATGAAATAGACCATTCCATCAGCCTTGGACCATTGGAAGTTTTTCACGTTGGGATTGAAGTTCTTTGTCAGCGCCTTGGCTTGATGCGATTGGGCGTCGACGAGATAGAGCTGATAGTCAAACATGCTCGGCGTCTGCCCCTCGAGCACATTTTTGCCGATGCCATCGAGACATTCGGGCGAACCCGACACAAGCAGAGACCGGCCGTCGGGAGAGAAAGCCGCCGTGTTGATGAATCCGTCGTTTTTCACGATTTCATCGGCTTGCATCGTGCCCAGATCAAGGTTGTAGACAGACATCAATGTAGTGGGACGCTTCTCCAGCCGGCGTCGGCTGACACAGAAAAGCACCTTCCTGCCGTCCGGTGAGATGTCGAGGAGCTGCACATTGCTGTGGCCGAAAGTCAGAGGTTGGAGTTGTTGGGTCTTCAGATTGTAGAGGGAGAGCGATGTGCGGTCGCGCCATCCGGGTTGGCGGTCGTCGGGATCGATCACCTCAAACACATCCGTACGCTCCTGGGGACCTTTCCGGGTGGTGGTGAAAAGGAGGAAATCCTCGGTGGGCGACATCTGATATCTGCCTTCGGGGAGTTTCTCCACCAGCACCCGCTCATCGCCTGTCACCGGGTCTATCGCCACCAAAGAGCGTCCCGTCTGCCCCTGCCGCTCTACCAGATAGCGGTTGCTGCGCGGCATCCAAACCACAGGAGAAGGCGATTCCGCCATCACCTTGCCGTTGGCTCGTGAGCTTATTTTATATAAGGTGGTCTGCTTGCCGCTCTTCAAGGTCGTGCGGTAAACCGAAATCATATACTTTCCGTTGGGCGAGAGAGAGGCTCCCACCACCCGTGTGTTGTACATCACGTCGTTGAGCGTGTAGAGACGCTTGCCGTCGGTGGGCAGCGTGACGGCGTTGGGAGTGTCAGTATGGATGGTGATTTGGGGCACAGCCGTTCCGCCATATCTCACTTCGACGGTGTGGGTGGCGGGCAGCAGGGTGAGCTGATGGGTGCCCTTGCCCGGCATCAGATTGCCGTCGACCAGGAGTTTATAGTTTTTGTTGTTCTTCACGTTCAGGGTTGCCTTGGTGTAGTGTGTATTTTCCAAGTCGAACACAAGGGCGGTCAAGGTGGAGTCACCCAGATATTTTCCGCCGAACACGTCGACGCTGTCCACCATAAATGGTGTTTTGAAGGCTTGTGTGCCTTTGTTTTGCCAGTGGTTGACC